>NZ_AKFR01000031.1:0-349027 GCF_000277665.1 Capnocytophaga sp. oral taxon 335 str. F0486
AAAGGTGCGAGCCGCACAGGCAGTCGTAGCACGATGGGCGGGAAAAATTAGCAGAATAGCAAATTTGAAAATTAGCAAATGGGTGGTAGTGATAAAAAAGGTTTTTTGACGAGTCTGACTTGTCGGACAAATTGGACTGGTCTGAGTTATCGGAGAAAAACGAAAAATATAAAAAGTGAGTTAGAAGGATTTTTGGTGAAAAAAGGGTGTAAGGAGGGTGGGGTTAGCTTATAGAGAGCTTATAGGAAGCTTATACGAATCTTGGACGATTGGTATAGAAAGGGTATATAAGTGATTGAATAATAGTATAATACAACAGAGCTAAAAATGGTAAAAACGGGGTTTCGAGGCGAAAGAAAGGGAATCCTCACCCCGTCCCTCTCCCAAGGAGAGGGAGAATGTAGCGACAGTAAAAGGGAAATGTGGTGACAGTAAAAGGGGAATGTGATGACGGAAAAGGAGGAAGTGTAGCGATGGAAAAGGGAAGAAATGAGGAATGACAAGGGACGAATGACGGAGGAGATGTGGAGGAAACTCGCCGTATATTAACTAATAGATAAAATGGGAAAAATGACTAATAAGTAAATAATTTTTTGTGTTTTGCTTTCTAATTAAAATAAAAGTTGTACTTTTGCCGAACTTTAATGAAAATTATATATGGCAACTTACAAAAAGAACAACAACCGACCTAATAGACAAAAAGATACCGAGCATTTAGACGAAGCACAACAGGCTCAATTACACAAAGAAAGTACTACTGCTGAGGTGTTTGATGCCCTCGATGCAGGCGCTACTCGCACCGAAGATTGGGTAAAACGCAATCAGAAGATTATTATTGGAACTCTCATAGCCGTAGCTGTGATAGGCTTGGGTTATTTGCTTTACCAACAGTTTGTGAAAGCCCCTAAGGAAAAGAATGCTGCTAATGAGCTTTTCTTTGCACAACAGTTCTTTGATGAAGCGATGGAAGCTACTGATGCTAGAGCGCAGGATTCCCTCTTTAAAGTGGCTATCAACGGTGGAAAAGGAAAATATGGATTTAAGCAAATTGCCGAAAATTACAGTGGTACCAAAGCTGCTAACCTCGCTGAGTACGGTATGGGTATGGCTTATATGCGTTTGCGTGACTATAACAACGCAATAAATCACCTTAAAGAGTTCGACTCTACTGATGATATTTTCGGAGCCTTGGCTTATGGAAATATAGGAGACGCTTACCTTCAACAGAAAAATAACGCTGAGGCATTGAAATATTATATCAAAGCCTTTGAACATAGCAAAAATGACTTTGTAACTCCGTTATACCTGAAAAAAGCAGGGATAGTAGCTTCTTTGCAAGGTAAAAAAGACGATGCCTTGAAATATTACGAGCGCATCAAAGACGAGTACCCTACCTCAGAAGAAGCACGTACTATCGATATCCTTATAGGGAAAATTAGTCAATAATTAATGGCAACAGAAAACAAAAACTTATCACAATACGATAAAAAAATAATCCCAAATGCGGAATCTCTTCGCTTTGGGATTATTACTTCTCAGTGGAATGAGCAAGTAACTTATGGAATGCGCAATGGTGCTATTGAGACCCTTAAAGATTGTGGTGCTATTGATGACAACATACTTTTATGGGAAGTACCAGGGAGCTTTGAATTAGTGCACGCAGCCAAGCGGATGCTCGATACTAACGAGGTAGACGCTATTATTGTAATAGGCTGTGTGATACAAGGAGAGACTCGTCATTTCGATTTCGTGTGCCAGGGTGTTACCCAAGGTATTGCCCAGCTCAATGCGGAACAAAGTAAAGTGCCTATTATCTTCTGCGTTCTCACTGATAATACCTTCCAGCAGTCGCTCGACCGCAGTGGTGGTAAGCTGGGTAATAAAGGCGTGGAGGCGGCTATTACTGCAATAAAAATGGCGGTGTTAGGGAAGTGAAAAGAGAAAAGTGAAACGTAAAAGGTTGGAACAATTTTTGCAATGCAAATGTTGTTAAAGTCGTTAGATTTTAAAAATAAATAAAGAAAATCAGAATGAAATACATCATTGCACCTATACAACATTACCTTTTATTCACTTACCCAGCTATCACTGTTTTTGTCTTTTACCTTTTACCTTTTACTTCTTTCTCGCAGAAGCGTGATACTATTTATATTTTTGACCAACAATTTTATTCAGGAGATACTATTCGGCTTGCTGAGGTAAGTGTTTTTGGTAAAGAACATTACTTTGGTGATGCAGAAGCTCAAAAGCGCTATTTGCTTCTCCGCAGTAGGGTGAAACGCGTGTATCCGTATGCCAAAATGGCTGCCGACCGGCTCTATACAATGGAACGTACGATGGATACTATGCAAAATAAACGACAAAAGAAGGTGTACGTAAAACGCACTCAACGCTATATTGAAGACCACTTCACCGACGAACTCAAAAAACTTTCCCGCTCGCAAGGGCGTATTCTCATTAAACTCATTCACCGCCAAACTGGAAAAACGGCTTACGAATTGGTAAAAGACCTGCGCAATGGTTGGAATGCTTATTGGTATAACAAAACCGCGTGGCTGTACGACCTTTCTCTCAAAAAAGGCTATGACCCTATGAATGTAGAAGAGGACTATTGGATAGAGGAAATTATCTTGCGGGCTATCAATAGTGGAGAATTAGAATACCAAACCCCAGCTTTACTATATAACTTCTCAGACCTTGTAGAACAACGACAGAAAAGACTTCAGAAGCAATTAGCAAATTAGCAGATTTGCAAATTAGCAAATTATTTGTACCTTTGCCGAAAATAAAATAGTACTAATGGAGTTATACTACGCTTTTTCAGTAATTATCGTCTTAGCAGCTTTGTTTTCGTACGTGAATGTTCGCTACGTAAAACTGCCTATGACCATAGGTATTATGGTGATTGCTATGATGATATCGGTAGGCGTACGTCTTTTCGGAGGTGAAGTATTTACAGGGCTTGCACACCGTCTTGAATCGCTTTTACAAGGCTTTGACTTCACTGAAATACTGATGGGAGCAATGTTGAACTTCCTTCTCTTTGCAGGAGCTCTCCACATCAATATCAACGACCTTAAAAACTACAAAATCTCCATTTTTACTTATGCAACTATCAGTGTAGTACTTTCGGCTTTCTTTATATCACTCTTGCTGTACTACATTGCTCCTTTGGTAGATATCCATATTCCTTACATTTATTGTCTGCTTTTTGGTACGCTTATTTCGCCAACCGACCCTATTGTGGTATTGGGAATACTCAAACAAGCGAATGTACCTAAACGTATTGAAACTAAGATTACAGGTGAATCACTTTTTAACGATGGGGTAGCGGTAGTAATGTTTGCCGTAGTACTGAAATTGGCTACTAATAGCACTTTTGAGCCTTCGTTCTTCGCTATTACTAAGCTCTTTTTCTTAGAAGCAGGAGGAGGTATTTTCCTCGGAGTGCTCTTCGGTTGGGTAGCTTCTCAAATGATGAAAAAAGCCGATGACTATCACGTGAGTGTACTTGTTACTTTGGCAGTGGTAATGGGAGGTTTTCTTATCACTAAAGCTTCTCACGTTTCTTCGCCTCTGGCAATGGTAATTGCAGGACTCTTTGTAGGCAATGTAGGCAAGAAAGCCAGCAGTGCAGAGAATAAAGATTACCTTGAAAAGTTTTGGGCAATCATAGACGAGATTATGAATGCTATTTTGTTCCTATTCATAGGATTTGAGATGCTACTGATAGACAATCTAACTGAGCAGTTCCTTTTAGGAGGCGTAGCCATTCTTGTATGCCTCTTGGGGCGTGCACTGGCGCTTTATATTCCCGCCAAAACGATATTGCGCAAGGTAACTACCTATTCGCGAGGCTCGCTCATCACAATGGTGTGGGGGGGTATTCGTGGAGGAGTATCCATTGCCTTAGTACTCTCTATCCCTGCTGATAAAGGAGGATTAAAAGAAACACTGTTGCAAATTACTTATATTGTAGTATTGTTTTCCATTTTAGTACAAGGTCTTACCGTAGCCAAAGTAGCTACCAAAGTTTTGCACGGCGAAGAAAAGAAGACACGCTTGAAAAGAATGAAGCAACTGCAAAAAGGAAAACAATCATAAGACTTTAAAGAAGAATGAGAAAACAAAAAGATAAAGGATTGGTAAGTGCCAAAGAAGTAGCCAAAGCGATTAATATTGATAAACTTGGCTT
The DNA here is from genome assembly GCF_000277665.1 of Capnocytophaga sp. oral taxon 335 str. F0486. NCBI lineage: Bacteria > Pseudomonadati > Bacteroidota > Flavobacteriia > Flavobacteriales > Flavobacteriaceae > Capnocytophaga > Capnocytophaga sp. oral taxon 335. The sequence continues at coordinate 4,196 of NZ_AKFR01000031.1, forward strand.
CTTGGGTACTTTTGGAGGATGGGCACTGATGAAGTTGCTCCGTATCTCCAAGCTCAATGCTATTTACAACCGAAACAAACACTTTGAAGGGTTAGACTTCCTAAACAAACTGTTAGATGAGTTTGAAATAAAGTTCGAAATACCCGAAGAGGATTTTAAGAATATCCCCAAAGAAGGGGTTTTTATCACCATTTCTAACCACCCACTGGGGGGAGTCGATGGCATTCTGCTCCTCAAATTACTCTTAGAAAAACGTCCTGATTTCAAGATTATGGCGAATTTTCTCTTGCAACGTATTGAGCCCTTAGCGCCTTATGTATTACCGGTAAACCCTTTTGAAGACCGCAAAGATGCGAAATCTAGCGTGGTGGGTTTTAAGCATACCATTGCACACCTCAAAGAGGGCAAACCCTTAGGTCTTTTCCCTGCGGGGGAGGTATCGGTAACCAAAGAGGGGCAACTGATGGTAGATAAGCCTTGGGAAGAGGCGGCTATGAAACTTGCTAAAAAAGTGAAAGTGCCTATTGTACCTATCTATTTTCACGCCAAAAACAGTAAGTTGTTTTACTTCTTGGCAAGCATCAGTGATACGTTACGCACGGCTAAATTGCCCTCAGAACTGCTTACACAGAAAGAACGCACTATTTATATACGCATAGGTAAGCCTATTTCGGTAGCTATGCAAGATGAGCATACCGATTTGGAAGATTTTACCGAATTTTTACGTAAGAAAACTTATATATTAGCCAATGCTTTAGAGCAAGATAAGAAGTTTTTACCACTCACTAACGTGTTGAAATCAAGCAAGAGCGGTAGCAATCCTCAACAGATAGAAGCGCCTATCAAACAAGACCTCATAGAGAAGGAAGTTGATAACATCACTAAAAAAGATTACCGACTGCTCAAAAACAACAACTACGAGGTATTCTTAGCACCTTATCAAGAGATTCCTAATATAATGAAGGAAATAGGACGCTTACGTGAAATTACCTTCCGCGAAGTAGGGGAGGGGACTAACGCTTCGTCTGACTTAGATAAGTTTGACCTCTATTATCATCATCTTTTCCTTTGGGATAACGGAGCTAAGAAGATAGTAGGAGCTTACCGTATGGGCTTAGGGGCTGAAATATTTCCTAAATACGGTATCGAAGGCTTTTATACCCACGATTTGTTCCGTTTTGAGCCCGAATTATACGATATGATGAGTAAAACCATCGAGATGGGGCGTGCCTTTATCATTTCAGAATATCAGCAGAAACCTATGCCACTGTTTTTGCTGTGGAAAGGGATTGCTCATACCACTTTGCGTTATCCGGAACACTCATATTTGTTGGGTAGTGTGAGTATTAGCAACCAGTTCTCTGACTTTTCTAAATCGCTGATGATAGAGTTTATGAAGTCGAACTTCTATGACCCTTATATTGCACAGTATGTACGTCCTAAAAAAGAGTTCAAAGTAAAACTCAAAGACGAGGATAAAGATTTTATTTTCGACGAAACCAAAGCCGACCTCAATAAGTTCGACAAACTCATCGACGAACTCGAACCAGGAAACTTGCGTTTGCCGGTGCTCATTAAAAAGTACATTAAGCAAAACGCCAAAGTCATTGCCTTCAACGTCGACCCACTTTTCAACAACTCTGTAGATGGATTGATGTACATTCGCATCTCCGACCTCCCTGAAAGCACTATGAAACCCGTGATAGAAGAGTTTCAAGCCGAACTCGAAGCTCGAATGAAGAATAATGAATATGAATAAATATTAGAAACCAATGAAAAAGATATTATTTTTAGTAGCATTACTACCACTGACTCTTGTTGCACAAACTGTGATTGTGCCTAACCGTTATACTTTTCAAAAGGAGGATAATCAGTACCAGTTGAATGCACTTACGAAGTTTTTACTGGAAAAACAAGGTCTTAAAGCATATATGGAGAGCGAAGTCCCTGCTGAACTGCTCCAAAATCCCTGCGATGCTTTGAGAGCCGACGTGAAAAACCAATCGAATATGATGACCTCTAAGGTGCAATTTATCCTCACCGATTGTGCTAATAAAACCGTCTTTACTTCCGAGATAGGTAAAAGTCGTGAAAAGGAGTTCAAGAAGTCGTATCAAGAAGCCTTGCGCAATGCTTTTGAAGGGAATGCTTTAGCAACTTTTAAGTCGGAATACAAAGCACCTGTTACTACTCAAACGGCAATGGCTACCCTTACTCCTGCACAACCTACTACCATAACAAAAAGCAATACTCAAATAATAGAAGAAGACCCCTATATAGAATTTTTATATGCTAAAAAAGTGGATTTTTCATACGAATTGTATGATAAGAAGACTAATGAATTGCGTTATAAAATCAAACCGACTCTTACCCCGAATACATTCGTAGCTTATGATTTAAAAAATAATGAATTTGGAGTGCTTGAAAAGGACGGCTCCACGTTCTATAAATTTACTTTGTTTAAAAAAATAGATGATAGAGGTCATACATTTTTAGCAAATATCCAATTCACACTTTAACCCCTTGTACAGCAAAGCTGAAGCAAAAAAACTACGCGAAGACTTCTGGATTTCCTTTGGCAAATCCTTCCCTCGGAAATGGACGCTTTACAATACCAAGATAAAGGATTTCAGCTTTAAGTTTTCATTCGACACCTGTAAAGCACGGGTGCTTCTCGCTGTGGAAGACCCTGACGAGGCAACACGTAGTTTGTACTACAACAAATTGTTGTCGCTGAAAACGATTCTGCAAGAACAGTACCTCCCTAATGTTGTTTTCGAAGAGCACTTTCTCTTGAACAACGGTAAAGAAATCAGCTGTGTGTATGTAGAATTGCCAAACGTAACCATTCACAACAAAGCTACTTGGCAATCAGCGATGGAGTTCCTCTATCAATCGATGTTGCAGTTTGAAACCTTCTGGGCAGAGTACAAAGACATAATACAAGAAGAAAAATAAGCACTACTTACCTCTGTATAATCCTTTGAAACTTTAAGAAAAGATTAACATCGAACCTCATTCTCACGTAACTTTTTTGTCTTACCTTTGCATAGAATAAGGTAACACCCTCAAAAAGGAAGTGTTTTTTACTATAAAAGCACTTCCTTTTCTGTATTTAATATCTAATAAATTGGTAATTATGAAAGAAAACATCAAAGATAAAGTTGTGATTATTACAGGAGCCAGTAGCGGGCTCGGTGAAGCTACTGCTCTTTATTTGGCGCAGTATGGTGCTATAGTCGTAGCGGTTGCGCGCCGTAAAGACCGCTTGGAATCGCTAGTGAAACGCATCGGCTCTCAAGGCGGTAAGGCTCTTGCCATTGTATGTGATGTTACCAAACGTGAGGACTTGGAACGTGTTGCCCAAGAAACGCTCAAAGCTTACGGTCGTATAGATGTGCTGGTAAACAATGCTGGACTGATGGCACAGGCTCCTCTCGAAAAGCTTAAAGTAGACGAATGGGACAAAATGATTGATATCAATATCAAAGGGGTACTCTACGGTATTGCTGCAGTACTTCCAACGATGCAGAAGCAACATAGTGGACATATCATCAACTTATCCTCAGTAGCGGGTTTGAAGGTAGCGGCAGGTCGTGGTACGGTGTACAGTGGTACTAAGTTTGCTGTAAAAGCTATTAGTGAAGGTTTACGTATAGAAACCGCTAAAGATAACATCCGCGTGACTACCCTTTACCCAGGTGCGGTGGAAAGTGAACTTAAGTATGGTAGTTCCGACCCTGAAACAAGTGCAGGTATTCAGGCTTTTTATAAGGAATATGAGATTCCTGCCGATTCAGTTGCCCGTGCTATTGCGTATGCTATTGAACAACCAGAGGATGTAGCTATCAATGAGATTACTTTGCGTCCTACTAAACAAGAATTTTAATTCAAGTATAACATCTAACTTATGATAAAAAACTTTATTAACAGACCCGTACTATCAACGGTAGTCTCTATCTTAATAGTGATTTTAGGGGTATTGGGGATTATCTCTTTGCCTATCTCTCAATATCCTGATATCGCCCCTGTAACGGTACAGGTATCGGCTAACTATGCCGGTGCCAACGCCGAAACAGTGCTCAAAGCGGTGGTGATTCCGCTGGAAGAACAAATCAATGGGGTAGAAAATATGGATTATATTACCTCATCGGCTTCTAATAGTGGTTCAGCAAATATTACTGTGTATTTCAAACAGGGTACCAATGGTGATATCGCGGCGGTAAACGTGCAAAATGCGGTGTCGCGTGCCAACTCTATTTTGCCATCTGAGGTAACCCAATCGGGGGTAACGGTACGCAAACAGAGTTCTGGTAACCTGATGTTTCTCTCTTTCTTCTCTGAGAATAAAGAGTTAGACGATGTATTTCTACAAAATTACTTGAGCATCAATGTGATTCCTGCAATCAAACGTATCAGTGGGGTAGGGGATGCCAGTGCTTTTGGAGGTAAAACCTATTCTATGCGCATTTGGTTAAATCCGCAAAAACTCCAAGCCTATGGGCTTAATCCTACCGAGGTAACTGCTGCAATTTCAGCTCAGAGTAGAGAAGCGGCTGCGGGTACTTTGGGGCAAAACAGCGGAAGTAGCTATGAATATGTGATTAAGTACAAAGGAAAATACACCCAAGTATCGGAATATGAAAATATAGTGCTCAAAGCGTTAGATGGAGGGCGTATTCTCCGTCTTAAAGATGTGGCTAAGGTAGAACTCGACGCGCTCGGATATACAGGATTTTCTGAAAGCAAAGGTCGTCCTGCTGTGGCAATGGGTATCTCGCAAACACCAGGCTCTAACGCTCACGAGATTATCCAAAATATTGAAAAACTCTTAGACGAGTTGAAGCCTTCTTTGCCCGAAGGGATTACTTATACTATCAACTACAACGCCAACACTTTCTTAGGTGCTGCCATTTCTAAGGTGGTGTCTACCCTTTTAGAGGCTTTCTTATTGGTGTTCTTGGTGGTGTATATCTTCTTGCAAGACTTCCGTTCTACACTCATTCCTGCTATTGCGGTGCCAGTGTCTATCGTGGGTACTTTCTTCTTCTTGAATCTCTTTGGCTATTCTGTCAATATGCTTACCCTCTTCGCCTTGGTGTTAGCTATCGGTATAGTCGTGGACGATGCTATTGTGGTTGTCGAGGCGGTGCACGCCAAGATGGAACAAACTCACGAGAAAGCTAAACCCGCTACCATTTCAGCTATGAACGAGATTACAGGGGCGATAATCTCTATCACCCTTGTGATGGCAGCAGTGTTCGTACCGGTAACCTTTATGGGTGGTACTACGGGCGTCTTCTACAAACAGTTTGGGGTAACTCTGATTGTAGCCATCGTGATTTCAGCTATCAATGCACTTACCCTCAGTCCGGTGCTTTGTTCGCTCTTCCTCAAACCTCACGGCAATAAAGAATATGAAGAAAAGTCGTGGTTTGGCAAGTTCTTCCACAAATTTAATATAGCTTTCAATGCCGCTACACGTAAATATGGTCAAACCTTTACCTTCTTCCTTCGTCATAAATGGGTAACTTTAGTGCTCTTACTTATGGCTGGAGGTGGTATCTATTTTGCCAATAAAAGTATGAAATCGGGGTTTGTGCCCAGTGAAGACCAAGGGTTCGTGATGATGGATGTATCAATGATTCCTGGGGCATCTATGGAACGCGTAGCCAATATAATGCGTGAGGTAAACGAAAGTGTTTCCAATATCCCAGGTGTCGAAAATGTTACCTTTGTTACTGGTCGCGGTATGATTTCGGGCGAAGGTAGTAATAATGGTATGGGTTTCTTCAAGCTGAAACCTTTCGAGGAACGCTCTAAACTCCCCGGTCAAGACATTAAATCGATTATCAACAATGCCTTTCGTGCTGTAGCCAATATCAAAGATGCCAATGTAATTTTCTTCCAGCCTCCTTCCGTGCCTGGTTTTGGTGTAGGAGGTGGGGTATCGTTTGTTCTCTTGGATAAATCCGGAAGTGATATCAGTGAGGTGAACAAGAATGCACAGGAGTTCTTGGGTGCCCTGATGCAACGTCCCGAGATACAGTTTGCCCAAACCTCTTTCAATGTGAACTATCCACAATACCAAATGGATATTAATGTAGAACGCGCTATGCAGTCGGGTATTACAGTGAGCACTATTCTATCGACCTTACAGAATTATATAGGGGGCTTCTATGCAACTGACTTTACCCTTTACGGAAAGCAATACCGTGTAATGGTACAATCGTTGCCCGAAGCGCGTAAAGACCTCAATAGCCTTAATAGCTTATTCGTGAAAACAGGTAGTGGAACGATGGCACCTATTACCGAGTTTGTAACTCTTACACGTACTTTCGGTCCGCAATTGCTCAGCCGTTATAACCTCTTTACTTCGGTGTCTATTTCAGCTCAGAACAACCCTACCTATAGTACAGGTGATGCTCTGAAAGCAGTACAAGAGGTGGCTGCCCAAACCCTCAATAATAATTATGGAATCGACTATACGGGCTTAACGCGTGAAGAGCAGAATGCCGGTTCACAAACCATTCTCATCTTCTTGCTCAGTTTGGTGTTTACCTATTTTATTCTCTCGGCACAGTATGAGAGTTACCTATTGCCATTATCAGTGCTCTTCTCATTGCCTTTTGGTATCTTTGGAGCTTATTTAGGACAGTGGCTTTTTGGATTAGAAAATAATATCTATTTCCAAATTTCCCTTATTATGCTGATGGGACTCTTAGCTAAAAACGCGATTTTGATTGTAGAATTTGCTGTGCAACGCCGTCGTATGGGGGAAAGCCTATCTAAGGCAGCCATCAATGCCGCAATGGCACGTTTGCGTCCGATTTTGATGACTTCCTTTGCCTTCATCGTTGGTTTGATGCCTTTGGTATTTGCCTCAGGTGTAGGTGCAACGGGAAACCGTTCAGTAGCTACGGGAGCCGCTATAGGTCAGCTTATTGGTACTTTTTTCGGACTTGTTGTGATTCCGGTATTCTTTGTATTCTTCCAAGCGATACAAGAAAGTATAAGTGGTCATAAAGAAAAAGAAGAGATATTTGTAGAGCCTACTGGCGAATATTAAAAGCCTGTGGTGCTACGATAAAAAAAGCTGTCTACTAAAAAGTAGACAGCTTTTTTATTTTCTATTGCTAGCACATTATTTTTGGGTCGTTTTTGTGTCCAATACTTTGCCAAAGTTTTAAACTTTGGTAAAGTTGATATCCATTTTGTGTCGCAGTACGTATAAATCACATTTCTTTAGCTACTAAAACCGCCTTACATACCTCGTAGATTTGTGAAATCTGTGCAATCTGTGGGATTTTTTTAATTATTTGATGTTTTATTATACCGAGCTCACCGTAAAAAGAAAGTAGTAACATTGCTTTTTATCTGTTAAAAACGCTATTTTAACACTTTTTCTTCAATAAAGTTATAAGGGCTTTTTACCTATTGATATCCAATATTCTAACACCTTTTCTTCGTCTTAGATTCGTCTTAGGTTCGCCTTAGCTTCGCTCTACCTTCGGTTAAACTTCAATTAAAAGACAAGAAAAGTTTTTCTATTATTTTACTGATAAATAATACTTTAACGTTTTTCATACTAAAAAAGACTGTCGAGTATTCTACTTTCTAAACTTTAAAAAATTTGCTGGGTTTTAAAAGTTATTAACATTTTTTCAGCAGAGGTCTCGCTTCTTTTAATTTGACTTGAACTCACGTAATAGAAAATAAAAAAGGCTATCCTAATTAGGATAGCCTTTTTCCTTAATTTTTATTTGTAAGTTCTTATTTTGTAGGGTATTTGATTACTCTACGATATTAGCGATACTTACACGGTTCCAATCTGGTTCACTGAACATATCACCGATACCATTACCTTCAGCTTGGATTCTATCAGCTGAGATTTTGTAACGTTTAACTAAAAGATTTTTAACAGCTTCAGCACGAGCGGTAGCTAATTGTTTGTTCTTTTCTAAGTTTCCTTCTGGTGAAGCATAACCTTTGATACTAACTTTAGCATTTCTATATTTGTTAAGGTAAGAAGCGATACGCTCTACGTTAGGCAACTGAGATGCATCAATAGTAGTTTTAGCTACACGGAAAGTAACTACTGATTCTAAAGTTTTCTTGTTTTTAGTAACTACTTTTTCTACTACTTCTGGTTTCTTGTTGCGAGCTGCTTCTAAGTCATCTTGCAATTTATTAACTTGTCTTTGGCAGTCAGACAATTCTTTGTTTTTGCTGTTCAACTCATCACGAAGTCTACCTAATTCTGCGCTATTGTCAGGATTTTGAGTAGCTGTAGTGAAGTGGTGAGCACCATTGCTTCCTTTGAAACGGTAAACCACACCAGCAGTTACTTGAGTCCAAGAGTTTTTGAGGTTCAACTCATTTTGAGAGTTTGATTCAGCTGGATTAGCTACACCATCAACAGTGTAAACAAGAGCTGGGCTAATTTTAATACCCCAAGCTTTACTTTGACCTAAGTTGAACAACAAGTTAGAACCAAACTCAGCAGTCATACCATTTAATACATTAGGAGCTTTTCTGTTGTCAGCACCTTGTATATAAGTATGTAACCAACCTAAACCAGCAAAACCTTCTACTTCGAAGAAACGAGGAGTTCCTTTGTAACCAGCAATAAGGTTGCTTAAGTTTACAGTACCTACTAAACTTACGTTAGTTTGGTCTACAAAGTTTAAGTAGTTAGAGTTGTTGTCAAAATCTACTGGACGTACATACGCCATACCTTCAACGCCTAAACGGAACGCTGGAGAGATTTGTTTACCAATCTCAGCTCCAAAAGTGGCACGGGTGTTTTTGATAAAAGCTTCACGGGTAGTCCAAGAGAATCCACCACCTTTAACACCTACTTGCCAATTGTCAAAAAATTTGCTCTTACTTAGCATATCTTGTGCGTTAGCACTTGTTATCACTGCAACGACAGTTGCAATACTTAATAAGGTTTTTTTCATATAAAAAAATGTTTATTACTTGTGTTTTAAAATTCGGGGCAAATATACGACTTTTTTTATTTGTACAATCATTTTTAGTAATAAAATATATGCTTTTCGCATTTTCACCCTGTTTTTTAACGTTTCATTTACAAACTGTTTGCATTTCTTTCACATTTCAGAGAGTTAATATAGTTTTTGGGTATAAAAAATCAGGGAGAGTTCCATTGTAAACTCTCCCTGATTTTCGTGTTAATAAAATATGATAATAATGCTATGAATTTACAATTACATCATTCCTGGCATTCCACCACCCATTGGAGGCATTGCAGCTGCTTTATCGTCTTTGATGTCTACCAAAGCACATTCGGTAGTGAGAATCATACCAGCTACTGAGGCAGCATTTTCAAGAGCTACACGGGTTACCTTTTTAGGGTCGATGATACCTGCTTTAAACATATCGGTATAAGTACCTGTTTTGGCATTGTATCCGTAAGCATCTCTTGAAGCCTCGAGTACACGAGCTACGATTACAGAACCTTCAACACCCGCGTTTTCTACGATAGTGCGCAAAGGAGCTTCCAATGCTTTGAGGATAATTTTAATACCTGTTTCTTCGTCGGCATTGAGAGGTTTTAGTTTTCCTAAAACATTTTTAGCACGAATAAGCGCTATACCACCTCCTGCTACGATACCTTCTTCAACAGCTGCACGAGTAGCGTGAAGGGCATCATCTACACGGTCTTTTTTCTCTTTCATTTCCACTTCCGAAGCAGCACCTATGTAAAGCACTGCTACCCCACCAGAGAGTTTAGCTAAACGCTCTTGTAGTTTTTCACGGTCATAATCAGAAGAGGTGTTTTCGATTTGTGCTTTGATTTGTGCTACACGCGCTTTGATATTATCAGATTTTCCAGCACCATTTACAATAGTGGTGTTATCTTTGTCGATACTTACTCTTTCGGCAGTACCAAGCATATCGATAGTAGCGTTTTCAAGAGTAAAGCCTCTTTCTTCGGCAATTACAGTACCACCAGTTAGGATAGCGATGTCTTCGAGCATTGCTTTACGACGGTCACCAAAACCAGGAGCTTTTACAGCAGCGATGCGAAGGGTACCGCGCAATTTGTTTACCACTAAGGTAGCTAATGCTTCACCATCAATATCTTCAGCGATAATCAAAAGAGGTTTGCCAGATTGAGCTACAGGCTCTAATACAGGAAGCAAGTCCTTCATAGTAGAGATTTTCTTGTCGTACAACAAGATATAAGGGTGGTCGAGTTCTGCAACCATCTTTTCAGAATCGGTTACGAAGTAAGGAGAAAGGTAACCGCGGTCGAACTGCATACCTTCTACTACGTCTACGTAAGTATCTGTACCTTTTGCTTCTTCTACGGTGATAACCCCTTCTTTACCTACTTTCTCGAATGCTTGAGCGATAAGTTCGCCAATAGTATCGTCGTTGTTAGCAGAGATAGAGGCTACTTGTTTGATTTTTTCAGAAGAAGAGCCTACTTCTTTAGCTTGTTTAGCCAAATGTTCTACGATTTTTGCTACGGCTTTGTCGATACCGCGTTTTAAATCCATTGGGTTAGCGCCAGAAGCTACGTTTTTAAGACCTTCTTTTACGATAGCTTGTGCTAATACAGTAGCGGTAGTAGTACCGTCGCCTGCGAGGTCATTGGTTTTAGAAGCTACTTCTTTTACCATTTGAGCGCCCATATTTTCGAGAGCGTCTTCTAGTTCTATTTCTTTAGCAACGGTAACCCCGTCTTTGGTTACTTGTGGTGAACCAAATGATTTGCTAATAATCACATTACGACCACGAGGTCCTAATGTTACTTTTACTGCATTTGCTAATGCATCAACGCCACGTTTTAAACCTTCGCGAGCGTCTATATCAAATTTAATATCTTTTGCCATTTCTTTAGTTTTTAGTTTTTATGTTTAGATAACTGCTAATACGTCGTTTTCACGCATAATAAGGTAGTCTTTACCTTCTAATTTTAGTTCAGTACCGGCATATTTGCCATAGAGTACTGTATCGCCTATTTTTAGGGTTACAGGGTTATCTTTAGTACCTGCTCCAACGGCTACAACCGTACCTTTTTGAGGTTTTTCTTTTGCAGTATCAGGGATGATAATACCTGATGCGGTAGTAGTTTCGGCCACTGCGGGCTCAATCACTACTCTATCAGCTAAAGGTTTAATATTCAATTTTGCCATTATTGTTTAGTTTTTAGTTATTTTTTTGTTTAGAAAAAAGGAATTAGGTGTTAGGGAATTACATCGCCCGCGCCCCCTTCGAAAGGGGGGATGTGGGGATGTTATCTAACCTTTTCATTCAAGTATTTTAATTCCTTTTATAAAAAATCGAAGAGGATATTTCAGAAAGTATGCCAATCTGTAAAAACTGACTTTTTGTCAGTTTAGTTACCTGTATTAGAAGATGTGGCAGGAGTAGCAGGCATTTGGGTAGCATTGTTGGCAGGTGCTTGTTGGTTAAGAGGGTTTTCTATAGGGGTAGCAGGGGTATTGCCATCGAGCAGTTTAGAATCGGCATTTACACCGGTATTGCCTTGTAGTAAGGTGTTGGCGATAAGAATAAGCACTCCTAAAGCAGTAGCAAACGTCCAAGTACTGCGTTCGAGGAAGTCGCCTGTTTTTTTCACGCCACCTACTACTTGAGTATTGCCACCGAAAGTAGAAGAGAGTCCGCCTCCTTTAGGGTTTTGTACCATAATTACTAAAGCGAGTAGCAAACATACTACCACGATAAGCACTAAAAAGATGTTGAATGTAGTCATTTCTCTATAAATTAAAATAAATTATTTTGTTGTAGTTTTTTGATATTTTCTATTTGGGCTGCAAAGTAAGCACTTTTTTCTGGATTTTTCAAAATTAATATTTCATACGCTTGTATAGCTTGCTTAAATTTGCGCTGATTTACATATACTTGTGCCAATGTTTCGGTCATTAATTGTTTAGGGTCTGAGTTTACATCATCGGCTAAATTTACGTTGGATACATAGTCTTTAGAGGCTTCAATCTTAGGATTGTTCTCCAAAAACTTATCAATGAGTTTGAACTTCTCGGCTACCTTGTCGTCTTTATAAGATACTTCGGTATGGTCATCAGAGATGTTTTCTAACCATTGAGAGATATTGTCAGTATCAGTTTTAGGTTTTTCCTCTGTTTTTGGTTCAAAAGCATCGGCTAACTCTTGGTGATTTACCAAATCTTCGGGGAAAATAGGTTCTTCGAAAATAGATTCGGGTACATTAGGGCGATACAAGCGCGGTTCGTGGTCGATGTAACTTACCTTAGGAGGTGTATTCTCAGTTTCTTCGGCTTCTTTGCGTTCTCTCGCTTTGCGAATACGTTCAAAATCACGACGTAGGGCTGAGAAATCAGGGATAATACTTTTAGAATTAATAAAGTCAAACAATACTGAGCGGTCGGTTACGTGTACCGCAGCGAGTTTTAAGGCTTTGTTGTACTTGTAGTTTTCTTCGGAATGCAATATTTTGAGTTGTAACACCCTTGCCGCTTGGAAATAAGGATATTCCTTCACTATCTCGTCGAGTTCATATACTTGATCATCGTTAATAGTGTAGGGATGCCTAATAATCTCTATGAATTGTTTTACTGTCAATCTTACCTTTTTATCTTTACCTGATTGTTACCAATCAGCCAATGAGGCGTTGAAAATATCTTGGGTGATACGCTCGAATATCTGTGGGATAGCTTCGCCTTTTACTGAGTTAAATTGTGTAGCAGCAGGATAATCATAGTAAAAAGAAAAGCGTTTTTCAAAGTCTTTTTTATCTTCTTTATGATTAGTAAAGCGCACATTTACGCCTATGGTTACACGGTTTTGGGCAGCGGTTTGTCCTGCGGTAGCCGTCATAGGGGTAATGTTAAACTCTACGATTTCGCCTTCGTACACAAGGTCGCCATTGCGGTCGGTAAGGCTGAGGTTGGTTTGGTTGTTAATCAAATCTTGTAGGGCGATGGTAAAATCGCGGTCGAGGCCAGGTTCTACCAAGGGAGCATCGTTGCGAAAGAAGTTTACTTGAAAAGTCTTTGCATCGCCTGTACTTCCTCCTGTAAAGTTGTAGATACCACAACTTATAGCAGTGAAAGCCAGGAGTATATATAAGATATATTTCATTTTACCAATCAATTAGCGGGCAAAGATACGAAAATAATTACGAATGACAAATTACGAATGACGAAATTGCGGTAAAAAGTGTTACTTTTTGTAAATTCTTTGTTTGAGTTCCTCGAGTGTTACAAAAAAATGTCCATACCCTTTTGCAGTAAGTCCTTTTCTGAGTTGCTTATCACCCGACCATATTTTGTGTTTATATTGCAAATGAAAGGCTATAAAAGGAGCATCGTCAATATCTATATCAGCTACTATCTCCTGAGCTTTTCTGTCATTCACTTTTGAAATATTTTTCATTGAAAGGATTTTTACCCCTTCTAAAAGATTAGCCAACTCCTTTTTAACCTCTTTCTTTGTTTTATTCAAAAACTTTGAGAGTCGAGGCAAGTGTTCTTCTACTTCATCTAATAAATATTCCGGCACTAAGAATTGTATCTTTTTCTTTTCGTTAAGAATTTTTGCCACGACTCCATCAGGAGAAATAAGTGCGCTAAAAAATATATTGCTATCAGTTATTACTATCATTTTTCAGCATATTTTTTCTTCATAGTCTTGAAATATCGTTTGGCAAAACCTTTTTTTACATCTTGTGATAGTTCCATTATAAAATCGCGATGTGCAATAGGAATACCGTCTTCATCTTCTTCTAATATTTCCATAGAGGAAGCTGATGTTTCTTTCTTGCTCTTAGGCACTTCTACTTTTACAAATGGCAAAGACTTTACATATTCCAAAAAAGCTAAAGCCATTTCACTGCTATTGTCTACTTTGAGAATGGTTGTATTCATAGTTTTTACTGTTAAATTTACAAGCGTTTGAGGGCTTGCTTGATAATTTCTTCTACTGAAAGCTCTTCGCTACTCGATTTGATAATGATATCGACTACCTTTTCGGCTTGTTTGCGCATAAAGCCCAATACTTCTAAGGCGGCAAGCGCTTCTTCTTTGTGGGTGCTTACGGCGTTCATCGGCACCTCTTCAAAGTCTTGAAGCTTGAGCATCTTGTCTTTGAGGTCGAGTACTACACGTTGGGCTGTTTTAGCACCTATGCCTTTTACCGCTTGAATAGTAGCTACATCGCCATTGATGATAGCATTGCGTACTTGTGCAGCGGTAAGTGCTGAGAGCATCGTACGAGCAGTGCTAGCACCTACTCCCGATACCGAAAGAAGCAATACAAACACTTCGCGTTCGGCTTTGGTGAGGAAACCATAGAGTGTATGGGCATCTTCTTTTATTTGCAGATAAGTGTATAGCTTAATGGCTTCGCCTTCGGGTAGCGCTGAATAACTATTCAGACTGATATTTACGAAATAGCCCACCCCGTGGCAGTCGATTACTACGTGAGTAGGGTTCTTTTCTACGAGTTTTCCTTGTAATTGTGTAATCATTAGTTCAAATTGTCGATTGAGTAATGCAAAAGTACAAATAATTAGAGAATTAGCAAGTTAGAAAATGAGAGAATTAGAAAATTAGCAAATGGGGTGCGAATTACAAGACTGAAATAGAGGAGATTAGCTTTGCCAAAGGTGCGAGTCGCATAGGCAGTCGTAGCACGACGGGCAATTAACTTTGGCAAAGTGTGTGATTCTTCATTCTTAATTGTCAATTGTGAATTGAGAAAGAAGTTCTTCCGAGCGTTTGCGTCCTGCTAAATAATGAGGGTCAAGCTCTATGGCTTTTTGTAGATAGGCAAGGGCTTGCGGGCGGTATTTGCGCTGAGGGTGTTGCTTTGCCCACGCCCAATACACAAAACTCATTATCTTCCACGAAGCATACTCTGGATTTTGAGCCTCCTTGTGGATAATATTTTCAAAGTCGATTTTGGCTAAAGCGCGCTTACTGAAATAAAACCAAGGTAGGTTCTCGGCTACGCTACCGCGCATAAATTCAGGAAGATAGTGTACCGCTCCATACTTTTTAATAGCCGTTTCAAAGAGCTTAAAACTTTTGCCGATAAGTGAGAGCTTGAAAGTTTCGCCAGCTACCAAAGCCATTGCCGAAGCCTCGTAAGAAAGGATAAAAGGCTGTAACGCCTCAGGTGTTTCGGAGTTGGCTTCGCATTCTGATAAAATCGTGAGACTCTTTTGCGCATAGCCTTTGTACTGCTTGCTAAAAAAGCCTAAATTTAAGGCTACTTCGTGATAAATAATCCCTAAGCGCACTTTGTTCAGTAAGGAAGGGTTTGCCTTGTAATCAGCTTCTACTTCAGGAAGTTTGGCTTGTAAAAGGTCGTTGTCGATGAATTCCATTACATCGTCTAAGGCGATTTGATAATCGTTGAGTGTTTTCATTACGCGTTCTTTTTTAAATTTGGGGCAAAGGTACGGCGCAATGAGCTCCTCACTCGTTGACTTAAGTTAAGATTTTTTAGTGTGCATACGTTTTTGCAATCGGCTTAAACTTTCGGGACTGATACCCAGTAGATTGGCAATGTACTTCTGCGGTACTCGCTGAAAGAGTTCAGGGCGTGAGTGCAACAGATGCTGAAAGCGCTCTTCGGGTTTATCGGCAGCAAGGTACATAGCGGTATCGGTGGCGCGCTGTAAGATTTGTTCCGCCATCAGCCTGCCGAAAGTCTCAAAGTTGTGATGCAGGGCATAAAGGGCAAAGAGCTGTTCTTTACTGATACTATAAACGGTGGTCTCGTCTAAGGCTTGCAACGACAGATTGGAAGGGGTACCGTTATTAAAACTCATAAAGGCGGTCGTCCATTGATTTTCAAGCGAAATATCACAGGTCTTTTCGGTGCCGTCGTCTTTGGTATGAAAGTGACGCACACAGCCTTTGACAATAAAAAAGAGATGTTTACAAGGCTGAGGGGCTTCTAAAAGCATTGCTTTTTTAGCAAAGATGCGCTCTTCAAAAAAGCTGTCTACCGCGCTAAGTTCTTCGTCGGTAAAAGGAAGGGCTTGCTGAAAATGGTTTTTTAAAGAATCGTACATTGACAAGGCTTATTACTTTAATACTGATATTAAATTAACTATTAGGAGCGACAAAAGTAGGAGAAAATTAGCAAATTAGCAAATGAGAGAATTAGAAAATGGGGTGCGAGTTACAAGCTTGAACTAAAGAAGATTAACTTTGCCAAAGTTTCAAACTTTGGCAAAGTTTGAGATGAAAAAGCTATGTATTGAGACTGTTAGGAAGATTCGGAAGGAAACGGAGAAGTTCGGAAGAGAGTTGAGAGGTTTTTTGGTGAAAAAAGGGTGTAAGGAGGGTGGGGTTAGCTTATAGAGAGCTTATAGGAAGCTTATACGAATCTTGGACGATTGGTATAGAAAGGGTATGTAAAAAGTTGATTCATAATATAATACAACAACGCTAAAAATGTTAAAAACGGGGTTTCGAGGCGAAAGAAAGAGAATCCTCACCCCGTCCCTCTCCGAAGGAGAGGGGGAGTGTAGTGACGGAAAAGGAGAAAGTAATGATGAGTGAACGAGAGATGAATGACGAAGGGAATGTGATGAAAATCTGTTGCTGGTTATCTTCAAAGGGGGAATTAGGGACGGAAAGGTTAAATGTATTTAACTTTGCCAAAGGTTGTAGGAGAACGGGCAATTAAGGAAAGACGGATATAAATTGGTAAATTGATAAATTAGCAAATTAGAAAATTAGTAAATTGGGTTATCGGCATATTATGGTAATGGCTCTTTCTTCGCCTTTTTCGTTGATGATACGCAGGATGTGATTGCCTTTGGAGGCAAAAATATTCATCTCGTGAAAGGTTTCAGTAGTGCCGAGAAAAGCATCGTCTAAATACCAAAAAACCTTGCCTTCGCGATTGGCAGCCTTCGCTGTAAAGGGTTGTTGCTCGCCTCCAAAAGTTTTAGTGGTGTAGAGTACGCTTTGGTGTTTGGGGTAAACGAAATCCAAGCCCCTTTGCAGATTGCCTTGTGTGCAATCGGGACGTAGGGGGGGGAGTGGCTTGTAGTGAATATGTTGCTGTTTGTAATACCATTCCATTACGGGAGGTAACACGAACCACGCTTTGTTTACAATGTTTTGTGGAGATTCGCAAGAGGTGTTTACTTGGTACTGCTCGTCACGGTCGAGGTGTACGAGCTTATGATAAGGGCATTGCCCCACTTCCTTAGGAGCGAGATTGCTGAGCACCTTTTGCTTAGGGCATTCGGGTTTGGCAAGGAAACCAGAATTGGCACAGACGGAAACCTCGCGCAGGTCGTCTAAGGGTTCTGAAAACCACGAAGTAGGAGGGAGGGCGTTGAAGATACTGAACATCACCGGAGCGGCATAGCTAGCCCCTGTGAGGGTGGGACGTCCTTCACCTGTGGCATTGCCTACCCACACCGCCACCACATATTGAGGCGTAGCACCAATCGCCCACGCATCTTTATTGCCAAAGCTGGTACCCGTTTTCCACGCTATCTTGCGCGACGACTCGTAGTAGCGCCACGCTATATCATCGGTAGGGCGGTTCACTTCCTTCATTGCACTGAACATCTTGTAGAGCGCTCCCGCCCTGAGTGTAGGTAGTTCGCGAGTGTTTTTTCCGAAATCTAAGGGGGCAGTATCGGTATAACGCAAGTGCTGAAATTCCTTAGTACGATAGTGCTGAGTACGCGCAAAGACTTCCGTTTCCGAAGCCAGATTGGTATACGCCTGAGCTAAATCCCACAGATTACTCTCGGCACCTCCGAGTATAATGGAAAGACCATAATGGTCGGGGTGGCGGTTGATGTTTTTCAGTTGCAAGTGTTGTAAGACATCGTAGAAACGATAGGTAGTAAACTGCTTTAAGAGCCATACAAACGGAATGTTTAGCGATTTGGCTAAAGCCATATCGGCAGAGACAGCACCTTCAAAACTATTGCTAAAATTCTGAGGTGAATAGCCTCCTATTTGAGTAGGAACATCGGGTACTAACTGGGTGGGCAAGAGTTCTCCCTCGTGCAACATTGCTGCATAGAGAAAAGGTTTGAGCACACTGCCCGTACTGCGAGGTGCGTGCACGATATCCACATCTTTTTGATGGTCGGTATCGGTAGGGGTATTGCCTACGTAGGCGAGCACTTTTCGTGTTTTCACTTCTACTACCAAAGCTGCCATATTATAGATCTCGGATTGCGAGTAGTGGGTGTAATAACCTGCTACAAGGCTGTTTACTTTCTCTTGCAAGTTTAGCGACACCGTAGAGCTAATGCGCTCACCTTCTTGGGTTTTGGAAGCAAAAATAAGTAGGTGAGGCGCGAGTTGCGGAATGGGGTGAGGTTCAGCAGGAAGAGGTTCTAAAAGTGCCAAATCGTATGTTTCTTTATCGATGATATTTTTAAGGAGGAGTTTGTAAAGCAACGCATTGCGTTTCTGCAAGAGACGTTCTTGGTTTTTACCAGGAAAGATAAGGCTGGGTGCATTAGGGAGGACTGCCAATGTAGCCGATTGTGCCCACGAGAGCTGATGAGGAGCGACACCAAAGTAACGCCAGGCTGCCATATCGAGTCCCACAACGTTGCCACCAAAGGGCGCGTGAGAGGCGTAGAGTTTGAGAATACTCTCCTTAGAATAACGGAATTCCAAACGGGTAGCCCATATCATTTCGATGAGTTTCTCAAAATAAGTGCGCTGTTGGTGCTCACGAGCGATGCGTATCACCTGCTGGGTGAGCGTACTGCCCCCGCGCTTTACTTTACCACTACTCACATTGCGATAGAGAGCCTTGGCTACCGATATGGGATTTACCCCCCAATGGTAATAAAAATGAGCATCTTCGAACTGCAATACCGACATTTTAAAGCGGTAGGGCACACTGTCTACTTCGGGGAAGCGCCATTGTCCGTCGTCCGCAATCTTAGCCCCAAGTAATTTACCCTCGTTGCTTTCCAACACCGTGGCATAAGGTTGTGGGAAGAGCTGACGAGGCAGGCAGAAAGCATACCACACAAAGCATAGCACTGCTATCGCTGTTTTGATAGGGTGGTGGCGGAGTTTTTGCTTTGTTAAGAAAAGGATATGTAAAATTTTATTTTTCAATTGTTTTTGCGTCACGGATTTTGTAAAAGCCTAAGAGACTTTGATAAAGAGTTTTTAAAGTCTCTCACGGATTACGCGGAAGCCCCCAAACCCTCGAAAGGGGACAATCCACGAAGGGATTTATAATTAGTGTTATATATTGAAATACTATTGATTAACGCTATCATAACACGAATAACTTCTAAAAAATCGGGCAAATGTAACATAAAAAAATGAGATGGAAGTCACAAGGCTGTTGAAAAGTGGCACGTTAATTGCTCTTTGGCACATTAATTTATTGTCTTATTGACAGATTAACACGTTAATATATGAAACATTTAAGTATTGTTATTATCTTTTTCTCGTTATTAGTAAGCCCCATAGTAGGGGCTCAAACTGCTGAACTACCTTTCAAAGGAGGAGAATGGTTGCGTTTTAAAGTAAAATATGGTGTATTTAACGCCAGCATTGCTACAATGGCAGTTAATGAAGAGATGTATAACGGCGAAAAGGTGTTTCACGCAGTGGGTAAAGGTGCCACTACTGGTTTGGCACGTATATTTTTCAAAGTAGATGATACTTATGAGAGTTATTTTGGCATAACAGATGGTAAACCACGACTTTTTATAAGAAATATTTACGAAGGAGGATACACTAAATACCTCAAAATGTATTTTAATCATACCAGCAATAAGGTAAAAATAAATAATGTAGAAAACGGCAATATTACCGAAATAAACTTTCAGCCAGGTTTACAAGATGTAATATCAGCGTTCTATGCACTTCGTCATCACCCTAATATCGAAAATATGAAAGTAGGGGGGCAGATATCTATGGATATGATTTTTGATGATGACGAGGTATACAAGTTCAAACTAAAACTATTAGGTCGCGAAAAAGTAAAGACACATTTTGGTACGGTTAATACCTTAAAGTTCTGTCCATTAGTACAAGATGGGCGCGTGTTTAAGGAAGAAGAAAGCATCACGATGTGGATTACTGACGACAAGAATAAAGTGCCTGTGAAGCTAAAAGCCTCGTTGCGTGTAGGTTCTTTGGTAGCCGAGCTCGATGGTTTTAATAATCTTAAAAATGACACAAATTTGAAAAAAAAGAAATAAATGTGTAGTTAGTTTATTTTTTTTACGTATATTTGTCGCCTCAAAGCGTAAGTAATCAAAAATAAACAAATATACTATGAAAAACTTGTTTTTAGCAGTCTCTATTTTTCTTGCAACATTATCGTATGGGCAAGATGCGAATGTAAAAAAACTCATCAAACTTGCCGAGAAGGGAGATGTACAAGCACAAACTGAATTAGCTGATGCTTATTTTAAAGGAAAGGGCGTAAGGCGCTCTTATCAGGAAGCCGTAGTATGGCTTGAAAAAGTAGCCGAGACAGGTGATTTGAATGCACAATACCAGTTGGCACAATGCTATTTTAACGGTAAAGGTGTACCAAAATCACCACAAAAAGGAGTAGAATGGCTCACCAAAGTAGCCGATGCGGGGAACCCCGAAGCACAACGTGAGTTGGCACTATGTTACCGCGATGGCAAAGGCGTAGAGCAATCGAAAGAGAAGTATTATAGACTTATAGAGAAGCACGCTGAGAAAGAGAACTCTGAAGTGCAGTTAGACCTTGCTAAGGCGTACCACTCAGGAGAAGGTGTTACTAAAGATGTGAATAAGGCTAAGTATTGGGCAGAACAAGCCTCAAAGAACGGCAACTCCGAAGCGGAATTGCTATTAGCTTCTTGGACATATGAAGTCAATGCATCAAACCCAGAAGCTATAAAGCGTTTAACCCAAGTGGCTAACAAAGGTAATACCGAAGCGCAAAGAATGCTTGCCGATGCTTACTTAGAAGGTAAAGGCGTAGAAAAATCGGAAGCTAAAGCTATTGAAATGCTTGAAAAAGCAGCCAAAGGAGGCGATGCTGAAGCAATGTACCAATTAGGAAACTTTTACTTCTATGGCAACAGTCCGCTTATAGGGAAATACTACAAGAAAGCGATTAATTACTATACCCAAGCCGCTAACAAAGGCAATGCAGCAGCACAAGCACAGTTGGCACTTTGCTTTTACAATGGTATAGGCACCAATGCTTCCCCGAAAGATGCTTTCAGTTGGATACTCAAATCAGTAAATACCAATCCTACTCCTAAAGCACAAAATAATTTAGGTGTATGTTATGCAGTGGGAATAGGAGCACACCCCTCAAACGCACAAGCCTTAGAGTTCTTCCAAAAAGCTGCTGAAGCAGGTGATGTAACAGCGCAATACAACTTAGGAAATATGCTTTTGCAAGAGGGACAGTTAGACGTGAAAAAGGGCTTTGACTACCTCGAGAAAGCAGCTGCGGCTAATCATCTTTTAGCGCTTAAGAAATTAGGTGATTTATACTTCAATGGGAAATATACCAATCAATCGTTCGAACGAGCCTTTGAATATTATACTAAGGCTTCTAAACAAACACCTACTCCACAAAAGGAAATGTTAGATTACTTCTATCAAGGACAAGAAGAAGCGTATGCCGATGTGTTATACAATCTTTCACAATGCTATGCCGAAGGTAAAGGAGTGAAGAAATCGATGAGAGAAGCCAGCAAGTGGGCAGTAAAAGCTGCTGGGCTTTCTAATAAATACGCTTTTGATTGGCTTAATAAAATAGTTGAAAAGAATGACCCAAAAGAGAGTCCGGAAGTGATATTGGCAGTAGCTGATGGTTATTTCTATGCTAAAGGGACAAGTAAACAAAATGATAAAGCCTTTCCTCTCTATGAAAAATTAGCCAAACAACAAGATAATACCACTGCACAAAAACGTTTGATGGAGTATTATTTTGAAGTAAAGAATCCAGATAAGAACGATGAGAAAGCAGTTTATTGGGCAGAGAGAGTGGCTAAGAAAGGAGATGCTTCTACTCAATTCAGCTTAGGGAAATACTATATGACAATGGTACCCGATGTGAAGCCACAACCGGCAACTCCAGCTCCTAAACCAACACCTAAAAAGCCAGCAGCTACCGCTACGCCTACTGTTGCTGTTACCTCATCACACAATATAGAGCCTAATAGTCCTGAAGCCGAAGCACGTGCTGAGTTACTTCGCAGACAAAGAGGAGGCAAGAGCATTTCTTCTGCTAAACAGCAATATGCTGTGAGAGCAAGTACACGACCTGCCGTAGCACAAAACGCTCCGAAAACACCTATGAAACACCTCAATGAAACCAAAGGGATACATTGGCTTGCTAAAGCAGCTGAACAGAACAATGTGGAAGCACTTAATGAGTTAGGTTCTTATTATTTTGAGAAGCAAAATTTTGGTCAGGCATTGGCTAACTTCCAAAAGTCGGCACAACGTGATTACGCTCAAGGACAATACAACTTAGCTAACTGTTACTACAATGGGAATGGTATAGACCGTTCGTATGAGAAAGCCGCTAATTACTACAAATTATCTGCACGTAAGGATTATGCTCCTGCGCAATTCCGTTTAGGACACTGCTATTATCACGGTGAAGGCATAGAACAATCGGATAGTAGAGCTGCCGATTGGTTTGAACAAGCTTGTGATAACGGTGAGAAGAAAGCTTGCGATATGCTGAAAGTAGTTACCGCTAAAAAGTAAACTCTCCTTTTTCAAATAATAAATGCGGAAAGAGCTGTCTTATTAAGACAGCTCTTTTTGTTATTTTAGCGAGAGTTTGATGTAAGAGAGAAGTAACTATCCAAAGGGATTACTTTGGTAAAGTAGTGTAACCGCAAAAGTGTTTGAATATTAATAAATCGTTACATTGAGCTGAGATTATTTTACAGTAAGAGCTACGCTGAATATGCCTGCTACTAATATCAATTTAAGCATATTATGGAGCAAAGCATAATGCTTTTGGTCTTTACTTCGCCAAAGAAGACATACAAAAATATATAAATATATAAGCATAAACCATAGGAAATAGGTTAAATTCCCTATGGGAAAGTAATTGAGCAATACGTAAATAGGTAAGGCACACAACACGACGCTTAGGGTAATGAGCTTTTTGGAGAAGGACTCTCCATATACTACGGGTATAGTAGCGTAGTTATGAGCTAAATCTCCTTTGATATTTTGTAAATCTTTAATAAACTCCTTGATAAGGATAAGCAGAAAGATGAGTAGGGCGTGTACGAAAATTATCGCCTCGAAGTTGCGGTAATACACAAAGATAGCAAAAAAGGGAATAATAGCCAGTACTGCCGAAGTGAGGTTGCCAAAAAACAGTAACTTCTTGATACGGTGGGAATAGAGCCACATTGTGAAGATATATCCTGAGAAGAAAATCACTGCTCTGAATGATACATAACTGGCTACAATTACTGAAAGGAAGTTGAGCAAAAAGTAAAGAGTGAGTTTAGTATTTTGACTTACTAGATGGTCTATCATTGTTTTGGTAGGTTTATTGATAAGGTCTTTTTCTTTGTCGTAAAAACCATTGATAATATAGCCCCCTGCGATAGCCAAGGCTCCTGCAATGACGAGCATCAGTAAAGAATCGTCAAAAATTACCTCACGCCAAGGTTTATGCGAAAGCACAAAGATAGCAGCTAAATATTGGGCGAGGCATACTATCATTATATTATAACCTCGTACAGCCGAAAAAATTCCGATGAGCTTTAATAAGGTAGTTCTCCTCATTATGCGTATGTTTTGTGCTTGTTAGCCGTTACTTGTAGATAGAGAGCCGTTGTCCTACACGAATATTACTGCCCTTGATACGATTCCAACGTTTGAGATTAGAAACTGTTACTCCGTGCCGTGTAGCAATCTTTCCTAAATTATCTCCTTTCTTTACCGTGTAGACTGTTTTCTTAGAAGATCTGCCTCCTGCATATTGGTCGCCTTTTACTACTTGAGGGAGAGGTTGCTCACGGTTTGCTTTCTCTTCATTAAGGTAAGCATAGATAGCCTCTTCGTTGGCTACAAACTTACCTATCTCGGAAATAGGTAAGCGCACGGCGTAGTTACGACCTTCAACATAAGGGACAACATCTAATTGATAGGAAGGGTTAAAAAACTGAATATCTTTTACGTCCATACCTGTAATATCGGAAATGTCTTTAAAAGATATAGCTTGCTTTACGCGGACAGTATCGGTTTCAAAAACGTGATTAGCGCGCTTTTGAGGTTTGAAGCCGTGTTCTTTGGCATATTCAAAAATATAGAGAGTTGCCAAGAAAGCCGGTACATATCCAGCGGTTTCTCTGGGAAGATAAGGGCGCAAATTCCAATAGTTAGTCTTGCCATTGGAACGGCGAATGGCTTTGGTTACATTACCTGGTCCTGAATTGTAAGCGGCGAGTGTTAAATCCCAGTCACCAAATATTTTATAGAGTTCATTTAGATATTTTGCAGCTGCTTTGGTAGAGCGAATGGGGTCGCTACGCTCATCAACATAGTTATTTACTTCTAAGCCATAACCTTTACCTGTACTGTACATAAACTGCCATAAGCCTGTAGCCCCTGCACGCGAACGAGCCTTAGGGTTTAGAGCCGACTCGATAATGGCTAAATACTTCATCTCCAAAGGAATCTTTTGATTACTCATCTCTTGTTCAAACATCGGGAAATAATAATCACTAAGAGTCATTAGGCGCTCTAAAGAAGAACGGCGATTTTTGAGAAACGACTTGATTACCTGTTCCAAGATAGGATTATACTCTACATTGAAAGGAGTTTTCTGGTTAAGTTTCTCTAATCGTTTTTTGAGGACTTCAGTAGGAAGTTCGTCGTAGGTTACATCGGTGGGGGTAGCAGCAATATCTTCACTCATTTGCTCGAATAAATCAGAATTAGAGAGTTCTTTTAGCCATTTTTCATCGTATTTTCTTGCTTTAGGGTTGTCGTTTAGTTTGCGAAGAGCTTCGCGTTTGTTGTTAGCAATAGTTTGATTGATGGTATCTTTGGAGAACGAGCTCTGCGCTTCAACGGATAAACTACCGATTAAAAAACAAAAAAGAGTTCCCAATGTATATTTTTTAAGTGTCATATTATTGTTGAGTGTTTTTTAACTTAGATTTAGCAAGGGGACAAAGTTATTAAAAATATTGAAATGCAACAAATATATAGTTATTTTTTTCAAAATCCTCACTGAATTGATACCAAAAGTGTGCCAAGATTTGTTGTTTTAGGGTAGGGGTATTTTTTAGATAAGAGGTAGCTTATACAAAACCTATGTTAATTGATATTGGTGATTTTATATTTGATATCAAAAGAAGAAAAGCGTACTACTTTGTTATAAAAAGTTTGTCAGTTTAAAAAAAAGTATTACCTTTGCCCGCAGAAATCCTCAGAGAGACTATTTGAGGATTTTTTATTTTTATATAAACATAACAACATTAAAAGGATATTATGAAGAAAGTATCATATTACACTGCTGAAGGGCTGAAAAAGCTTCGTGATGAGCTCAATCAGCTGAAAGATGTGGAGCGCCCTCGTGCTTCTCAAGCTATTGCTGAGGCACGTGACAAAGGAGACCTTTCAGAAAACGCTGAGTACGACGCTGCTAAAGAAGCACAAGGTTTATTGGAAATGAAGATTGCCAAACTCGAAGAATTGGTAGCTAATGCTCGCATTATCGATGAATCACAACTTGATGTGAGCAAAGTGCTTGTGCTCTCTACCGTAAAGTTGAAAAATCTGGCTAACAAGATGGAGATTACTTATACCCTTGTAGCAGAAAGTGAAGCCGACCTAAAAGCAGGGAAAATATCGGTAAGTTCGCCTATTGGCAAAGGACTCTTGGGCAAATCAGTAGGTGAAATAGCTGAGATTAAGGTACCTAATGGCACTCTTAAATTGGAGATTTTAGAAATAAGTAGATAAACAATTGAGAATTAACAATTAAAATTATGAGTATTTTTACAAAAATTATCAATGGGGAAATTCCTTGCTACAAAGTAGCAGAAGACGATGAGTTTATCGCTTTTTTCGATATTAACCCTAATGCCAAAGGGCATACCCTCTGTGTGCCTAAACAAGAAATCAGCTATATTTTTGATATGGATGACGACCATTATCTGCGCTTGATGGCTTTCTCAAAACGTGTAGCCAAAGCTCTTGAAAAGGTAGTGCCTTGCGAGCGTATAGGCGTAGCAGTTGTAGGTCTTGAAGTGCCTCACGTACACGTGCACCTCATTCCTATCAGCGAGATGAAGGAAATGACTTTCCAACACAAAGTAAAACTTACTGATGAAGAGTTTAAAGCGCTTGTGCAGAAAGTAAGAGAAGCGTTTTAGCCTTAAAGAAGACAATACAAAAAGGGCTATCAACAATTACAATAAGTTGTTGATAGCCTTTTTTGTTCTAACACGACAAGCAATTAAGACAATAATCCGTCTAATGCATCGGTGTAAGTCTTTTTAGGAGCTACTCCCACTTGGCGACCTACTACCTCTCCATTTTGAAATACCAATACGGTAGGGATATTGCGAATGCCATATTTAGCAGCAAATTCTTGGTTGTTATCCACATCTACTTTGCCTACTACTACTCTACCTTCGTATTCTTTAGATATTTCTTCTATAACGGGAGCGAGCATACGGCAAGGACCGCACCACACTGCCCAAAAGTCTACTAATACAGGCTGGGTACTTTTAAGCACCAAGTCTTCAAAATTTCCATCTGTTATTTCTAATGCCATACTAAAATGTTTTTATATTGTAATTAAATTTGAGGCAAAGATACAAACTTTATTAAAAATACAAAACCTCACGGTGATAGTTTTTTGTTATACTACTATAACGTTTGTTATCTGCGCACTGATTGTAGGAACTCTGATAGTTTCTTTTTACCAGATGGGAAAGTGAATTTGGCTTGCAACTGGTAATAGTTTTGAGGGTCGACTACATTAGGATAGGCTTCTTGTGCGATGATGAATTTATTATCGTCAAAAGAAAGTTCTTCCATCAGTTCACCTATTTGCTCAGTGGTAAACGATACGATATTCTTTTGGGCACGGAAGAAAGCCAGCTTATCTTTATCGAAAGTTTCGTCCTTGTACATCTTAAAGAAGTTATTAAAATCACCTTGACGCATCATAGGAGCACCTCCATAGCCTCCACCGTATGAGCGATTCCACACATCATTCCATTGACGACCGTGATAGGAGGGCTGATTGTTGTTCAAGCTAATTTCGTCTAACAAATAGAGTCCTTCGCGTGAAAAGAAGTCCATTATCATACGGGTGTTGTTACGGGGATTGATAGTTACTCGATAAATGAGTGTACGTCCTTGCCAGATACTGAGTGGTTGAGGGTTAGCTGTTACGTCGAAGAAGCGGTACATACCAGTAGTACTAGTGATTTCTTGGTCGCCTATACTCACTGTAAAGCGGTCGCGTTCAGGAATGCGAATAAAGACTTCGGCATAACCGCCGTTATAGTCGTATTCCCAATCGATATTTACTGAGATACCACCACGTCCAATGACAGCGCGCGCTTGTTTGTTTGGGTGGTATTCGTTTTGCAACAAACGACCTGCTGAGCCTACTTCTTGAGCCCAGCTTACTGAGGTTAAAACCCCTAAGCAAAGTAATAATAACTTTTTCATAAGTGTATAGTATTTTATGAACTATGTATAGCGAATTTCGTGCCAAAGACGTTTTTTAGGTAAAAGGTAAAAGGTAAAAGGTAAAAAAGTGTCTAATTTGTAATTGCTAAAATAGGAATGTTAAGTAAAATTTAACGATAATTTAACAGAAGAAGAGATGTAAATTCGTACTTTTGCGCTGTTTAATTAATAAAACAATATAGCAAATGAAAAAACTTTTTAAAATGGCTTTAGTAGCCGTAGCAATTTTTGTAACATCGTGTGGAAAATCGGACGATAAAACAAATAATCAAACAAACAATAGCTTAGTAGGAAGTTGGATTATTGAAAGTGAAACAGAAAATGGTGTTGAGAAAGTTCTTGATGAATGTGAGAAGAAAAATACTTACACTTTCACTGCTGACAACAAATATTCTTTAGTTTCTTATGACATCAATCCTACAAACAATCAATGTAAAGAAAGTCAGGAGGAGGGTACTTACACTATTACTGGAAAACAGATTGTTTTAACAGAAAAAGGAGATAGAATAGGAGAAGCTGATGAAGCTACTTTTTCTATAACCAACAACAAACTTACTCTTACTTTTGAAGATTTCAACAAAAGTAGTAGTGTTACAGAAACTACTGTTTATATCTATAAAAGAAAGTAAATTTTCTTTATAAACTAAAAAAGCGCAATACCTCAAGGGGTGTTGCGCTTTTTAATTGGTAATAATGTAAGGGCTAATTGCCATTAGCCCCTACACGTACTGAAAAGAACTTATTATTAGGATAATTAGATTTGCCAAAGGTCCGTAGCACGACAGGCAAGTTGTAGCACGACAAGCAATTTAAAACTTTGGTAAAGTTTGCTACGAACTTCCTTCCTTGAGAAAATACAAAAATCACAGATTTACTTTTTTGGATAATATTAAATTATTAACTTTGCCACAAAATTAGGGACAGAATGAATTTATTAATTTATATTATTGCTTATCCTATTGTTTGGGGGATTTCGCGATTGCCTTTTTGGCTTCTTTACGGAGTATCGGATTTCTTTTATTTTATACTTTATACTCTATTGAAATACAGGGTGAAAGTGGTACGCAAGAACCTCCATACGGCTTTTCCTTTTAAAACAGAAGCGGAACTTAGAACGATAGAACGCAAATTTTACCATCACTTTTGTGATACTTTATTAGAAATGGTGAAATCATACGGAATGAGTGAAAAAGAGATGAAGAAGCGTATGGTGTATCCTAATCTTGAAGTGCTCGAAAAGTATGAAGGAGAGGAGCGTAATATCCTCATTATGTGCAGTCATTATGCGAGTTATGAGTGGTTGTTGTCTTTGGCTTATTTTCTTGAACACAAGTCGTATGCGCTTTATACTCCGCTGAGCAATAAGTATTTTGACAGATTGTTACAAAAAATACGAATGAAACACCACAGTTACCTTTTGCCTCGCTATACGGCGCATAGAGAAATGAAAAAACACAAAGATGCGCACGGGGTGTATTGCTATGGTTTTGCTTCTGACCAGATTCCTAATAATAATAAGAATTATCGGCGTCCGTTTTTAGGGCTTAATGTGCCTGTATTTACAGGGGCGGAACGCTTGGGAAAGGCACTCAATACGGTGATTGTATTTGCTAAAATAGAAAAAGTAAAGCGCGGTTATTACCAAACTACCTTTGAAGTATTGGCGGAAAATCCTACTGAATACGTGGATTTTCAGATTACGGATATGTTTTTTGAACGTATCAACAGGCAGATTTACGACAAACCAGAGTTTTACCTGTGGACGCATAATAGGTTTAAGAGAATGCAATAAGAGTTGGAAAATGAGAAAATGAGGAAATTAGCAAATGAGGAAATGAGGTGCGAGCCGCACGGGCTATTAACTTTGGCAAAGTTTGAGATGAAAAAGCGATGAGTTGGGAGTGTTAGGAATATCCGGAAGATATCGAAGAAGTTCGGAAGAAGGAAGAGAGGGATTTTGGTGAAAAAAGGCTGTAAGAAGGGTGGGGTTAGCTTATAGAGAGCTTATAGGAAGCTTATACGAATCTTGGACGATTGGTATAGGAAGGGTGTATAAGTGGTTGATTCATACTATAATACAACAGCATTAAAAATATTAAAAACGGGGTTTCGAGGCGAAAGAAAGAGGAAGAGGTGATAGGCCTTAGGCCGTAGGCACTAGGGGGAAGTATGAAGGAAAAGGGGAGTGTGGTGACGGGAAAAGTGAAGGTAAAGAGGGGATATATGACGGTTATCATAACTCTTTATAGACCATATCTTATTAATTTTTAATCCTTGACTCATATTATAAAATAATATCTAATTGAATGAAAATTGTAATTATTAAGATGAAAAAGATATTATACTTTGTGTTTTTGTGTTTGATGATGGCTTGTAACAAGCAGGCAAACACTTCAAAAGAAGAAACTAAACAGGATACTACTTCGGCAGTGCCCGAAACCTCTTACACTGAGTATGTAAACCCACTGATGGGTACGGACTCGAAGTTTAGTTTATCGAATGGAAATACTTACCCTGCTATTGCGGTGCCTTGGGGTATGCACTTCTGGACACCCCAAACGGGCAAAATGGGCGACGGCTGGGCATATCAATATCACGCTGATAAGCTTGTGGGCTTTAAGCAAACCCACCAACCGAGTCCGTGGATTAATGACTATGGGGCTTTTGCACTGATGCCGGTAGTGGGTGACTTGAAAATTAAAGAAGAAGAACGCGCTTCGTGGTTCTCTCATAAGGCAGAAACGGCTCAGCCTCACTACTACAAAGTGTATTTAGCCGATTATGATACATCGGTGGAAATTACGCCTACCAGTAGAGCAGCACAGTTCCGCATTACTTTCCCTGAGAGCGATAAGGCTTATTTGGTTTTAGATGCTTATTTTAAAGGCTCGATGGTGCAAGTGTTGCCCAAAGAACGCAAAATTATAGGCTATGCCCGCAACAACAGTGGGGGAGTACCTGAGAATTTTCACAATTACTTTGTGCTTACTTTCGACAAGGATTTTGAGAGTGTACAGACGTGGAGCGACGGCTTTAAGCTGACAAAAAATGCTGAAAGCAAGGGCAAACACACAGGGGCAGTGATAGGTTTCCGCACGAAAAAAGGTGAACAAGTAACCGTAAGAGTAGCTTCGTCGTTTATTTCGCCTAAGCAAGCCCTATTGAACTTGCAAACGGAACTGGGTAATGACACTTTTGAACAGACGAAACAAAAAGCACTTACCCTTTGGGAGAGTGAACTAGGCAAAATACAAGTGGAAGATGAGAATATAGACCATTTGCGCACTTTCTACTCCTGTTTGTACCGTACACTGCTCTTCCCACGCACCTTCTACGAATACAACAAAGAAGGTGAAATGGTGCATTACAGTCCGTATAACGGCAAGGTGGAAAAGGGGTATATGTTTACTGACAACGGTTTTTGGGACACTTTCCGGGCAGTATTTCCGCTTTTCAACCTGTTGTATCCTGAGATGAATCAACAGATGATGAAGGGATTGGTGAACGCTTATAAAGAATCGGGCTGGTTACCCGAATGGGCAAGTCCGGGTCATAGGGATTGTATGATAGGGTCGAACTCGGCTTCTATCATTGCTGATGCTTATCTGAAAGGGAATATAGACGAGGCTGACGCTGAAATTCTTTTAGAAGCGATGCTGAAGAACGCTACCCAAAACGATGGCAGACCAGTGAAATCGGTAGGACGTGAGGGGGTGAATTACTACAATAGTTTGGGGTATGTGCCTTATGATGTGAAGATTAACGAGAATGTAGCCCGCACATTGGAGTATGCTTACGCCGATTATTGCATTGCTCGTATGGCAGAAAAGATGGGTAAGGCGGAAGTTGTTAAACAGTATTACGAACAATCGAAACGCTACAAGAATGTGTTTGATCCCGAAACTAAGTGGATGCGAGGCAAGAATAAGGACGGTAAGTTCCAGTCGCCATTTAATCCGCTGAAATGGGGCGATGCGTTTACCGAAGGGAACAGTTTGCACTACACGTGGTCGGTATTTCAGGATATTGAAGGACTTATACAGCTAATGGGAGGCAAAGAGGCTTTTGAAAAGAAGATAGATGAAGTGTTTGAGATGCCACCGCTGTTTGACGATTCGTACTACGGTTTTACCATACACGAAATACGCGAGATGCAACTCATAAATATGGGGAACTACGCGCACGGCAATCAGCCCATACAGCACCTTATCTACCTATATAACTACGCTGGTAAACCCCAAAAAGCACAAGCTAAACTACGGGAAGTGATGGAGAAACTCTATACCCCTACGCCCGACGGTTATTGCGGTGATGAGGATAACGGACAGACCTCGGCTTGGTATGTATTTTCAGCCTTAGGCTTTTACCCTGTTACCCCTGCCAGTGATAACTACATACTCGGTAATCCACTGTTTAAAACAGTGAGCTTGCAACTGCCTGAGGGCAAGAAGTTTTTAATAAAGAGTGTGGCTCGCAATTCGGATAACAACTTAGTAGAGTACGTACAGCTCAATGGTAAGAAAATAGAAGGTTTTGAAGTGCCGTTTGGTGCATTTAGAGAGAATGGGACTTTGACGTTTTTCAGGTAATGAATAAATGTGTTAATTTCGTATGCAAAGCTGATGTCGCAAAATATTTATTAAAATATTTGCGCACAAGTATATAAATATATACCTTTGCAATATTAAGCACCAATGAACTATATTATGAAATCAAGTGAATTGCACCGACTTATTACTGAAAATGATTGGATATTGATAAGAGTTTCTGGCAGTCATTATATCTATCAAAAAGGTGATAAAACCTATCCTGTCCCTTACCACGGTAGTAAAGAAGTGGGCAAAGGACTAGAGAAAAAAGTAAAAAAAGAAATGAGACTATCCTAAAAATATTATATAATATGAAAAACATTACTATTATTATAGAGCGCAGCAACGATTTTTATTGGGCTTACGCTGAAAACATAGAAGGCTTAAGTGCAGGAGGTGAAACCGTACAAGAAGTCAAGGAAGGTGTTTTGGAAGCGATTGCTTTACAAAAAGAGCTCGGTAATTTTCCTTATACTGATTATCAGCTTACTTATAAATACGACACTGAAAGTTTGTTGCAATACTTTAAAGGAGTAATAAGTAATCCTGCTTTTGAACGCATTACAGGTATCAATCAGAAACTGATACATCAGTACGCTGTAGGACTCAAGAAGCCTCGTACTGCCCAACGTCAAAAAATACAAGAGGGCTTACATAAATTAGGGGAAGAATTGCTTAGTGTACAATTATAATTAGCAAATTTGGTACGCTCTTTGATTTACAGACAGTAGTTTCATCAAAACCATTGTTTAGTAATGAGAATCAAGCATTTTTTATCAGCAACAGCTTTACTACTTCCCTTACTGCTAACCGCACAGAAATCGGTGGTGCCAGAGGTGAAGGTAGTGAATGAGCGCAATGCCAACCCGATGGTATTGCAAGACCTTTCAGTAGATATATTAGTGGTAGGACAAACGGCTGTTACTACTATGGAAATGACCTTCTACAACCCCAACACCCGCGTAATGGAAGGCGAGTTTCAGTTCCCGCTTGCCGACGGACAGCAGGTGTCGCGCTTTGCCTTAGATATCAATGGCAAACTGCGTGAAGGTGTGGTGGTAGACAAAGCCTTAGGGCGCAAAGCCTTTGAGGATATTGTGCGCAGGGGTGTAGACCCTGGTTTGTTAGAAAAAACAGAGGGCAATAACTTCAAAGCCCGCGTGTATCCTATGCCTGCCAAAGGTACTCGCCGTGTACTCATTGCCTTTGAACAAGAACTACACGAACGAGGCGGACAAGATTACTACTTCTTGCCTATCACGGCTAACGTAACCCTTAAAAACTTCAAGGTGCGCACTGAGGTAGTATCACGTTTTGTAAAGGCAGATATTCAGAACAGTCTGCAATTAGACTTCAAACAAGCGCGCAATAGCTATATCAGTGAGGTAAGCAAGCAAAACTTCACGCTCAACCAGAACATTGCACTTACTTTCCCGAAAATTGAGAAACCACAAACCATTAGCGCTACCCAAGGCAGTAAAAGCTATTTTTATGGCAATATAGCTTTGAGCGATACCAAAGCTAAAAGTAGCCCTACTCCTAAGGAAATAGGACTCTTATGGGACGCATCGCACTCAGCAATCCAACGCGATAGAGCAAAAGAGTTTGCTTTCTTAGATGCTTATTTTAAGGAACTTAAAGACACTAAGGTAGTGCTTAGTACTTTTAATATTCGTTCTGCTAAACCGCTTACTTTTGAGGTGAAAAACGGTAATTGGCAAGCACTCAAATCGCATTTAGAAAGTTTGCAATACGATGGTGCTACCGATGGTAATGCTATTGATTTCAACCTCAAAACAGATGAAATATTACTTTTTAGCGACGGTATTTTTAACTTTGGCAGTAAAGAATTTTCTGTAAACGAAGTGGTAAAACAAGCCAAAACCCCTATAACAGTGGTGAATGCTTCGGCGGTTGCCAATACACCAAAAATGCAATACCTCGCCAATGCTACGGGTGGTAACTTTATAGATTTGACCACCCTCACTACCGAGCAAGCAATAAAAGTAGCACGCACTGTACCTTTCCAACTGCTGAATATAGAAGTGAAAAGCGGTAAAGTAGCCAAAATCTTCCCGCAGAAAGGAGCTACTATTAGCAAAGGTAATTTCACCCTTGCAGGTGAATTGCAAAGCGAGGAAGCAACCTTAGTACTTAGTTTTGGTTACCCTAAAAAGGTAATGGTGCAAAAAGAAATAAAATTTGTAGCAAACCCCGATGCTTCTGAAAGTGAGTTCAACCTTTTGCGCCGTATATGGGCAGAGAAGCAAATTGCACAACTGCAACGAGAAGGTGTTGAACAAAAACAAATAGATGCGGTAGGGCGTGAGTACGGCATTGTAACCGAAGGTAATTCGCTGATAGTATTAGAAACCGTAGAAGATTATGTACGTTACCGCATTATGCCACCTACCGAATTACAGCAGGAGTACTCCAAACGCTTAGCAAATGAGCAAAAGCAAAAAGAGGATACTGCTAAGCGTATTTTGGATAGAGTCGTAGAGCAATCGGAAAAGCAAAGTAAATGGTGGCATACCGAATATCCTGTGAAAGGCACTGAACCTAAGAAAAATGTTAATAACTCTAATGATACTCCTGTAAGAATAAGAGGGGTGGCTTCTGGGGTAGCACAAGAAGTTAGAAGTGAGGAGGTTGCTGCTATAGAAGCTGACGAAAGTGCAGAATTAAATGAAGTAGTTGTAGTAGGTTATTCTCCACAAAGAAAAGCAGCTATGGCGGGAGCTATAAATAGTAGAGTTGCTGATTCTCCTAGTGGTAACGCTACTGCTAAAAAAGATGTTTCTTTATCACGCAAACCAGCAAGTCCTGTTCCTGTACCTACCTCAAAAATAGAGCTCAACGCCTATAACCCCGATACCCCTTATTTAAAGGTAATGGAGTACACTGAGGAAGCAAAAGCGGTAGAAACCTATTACAAACTCAAAAAAGAATACGGTAACACACCTTCCTTTTATGTAGATGTAGCCGACTATTTCTTTAAGAAAGGTAATCGTGAGCAAGCTATCTTGGTGGTTTCCAATTTGGCAGAGCTCGGTTTAGACGACCCTCAGTTGTTGCGTATGTTAGGCTACAAGCTCAGCAACTACAATGCTAAGAAAGAAGCGGTATGGGTATTCCGTAAGGTGGTAACTCTGCGTGAAGAAGAACCACAGTCTTTTCGTGATTTGGGCTTAGCACTTGCCGACGATGGTACCTATAACGAAGCCGTAAAAAACCTTTATAAAGTAGTTACAAGCGAGTGGAGTAGTCGTTTTGGCGATGTACAAATCGTAACAATGAACGATATCAATAGCCTTGTCGCACGCCACAAGGGTATAGACGTGAGTTATATCGACAAGCGTTTGCTCAAAAAAGAACCCGTAGATGTGCGAGTAGTGCTCAGTTGGGATACTGATAGCTGCGATATGGACTTATGGGTAACCGACCCCAAAGACGAGAAGTGTTACTACCAAAACACTCTTACTTACCTTGGAGGTAAAATCTCACGTGATGTTACTCAAGGCTACGGACCTGAAGAATTTATGCTCAAGAAAGCTGAAAAAGGCAAGTACAAAGTGCAAGTGGATTACTTTGGCACTCGCTCACAAAAGCAACTGATGCCTGTGAACTTGCGTATTACTTTCTATACTCACTATGGTACGCCTCAGCAAAAACAGCAAGAAACCACTGTACGACTCAGTAATGCCAAGGAGGTGATTGAAGTAGGAAGTTTTGAATTTTAATAGTTAATGCTTAATAATTAAAGATAAAAGGCTGTTCAGTAAATGCTGAACAGCCTTTTCCATTATGAAGTTGTAAAATTAAATTAATAATTAAAGGTCTACGGGGTAAGATTGGTGACCGAAACGAAGCCCAAAGAAGAAGTTAAACTCTTTAGCTGAGCGGGTAAGCACATTGCCTAAAATAGTGCTTGACCCTAATACTAATGGGCCTAAGCGCAAGGCAATTCCCACATTAGCTTTTGATACTTGGTTGTATGAAATAGGCAAATAAGCCCCAAAACTATTAGTATCGTAGTGAGGAGTGAGTGAAATTTCATTGGCATAAGTAGCGTTGTAAAGCTCTTTGTCCTTTGTTGAAGCTATATTCACTTGTCCTGATAAGTTCAAGTAGAACGCATCAACTACGCGATAATCGGCGCTGAGGTTAAAAGTAGAAGGTAGTGATGACCTCAATTTAGAGCCTGTAGCCTTTGTTCCATCAAAGTGATTCTTCAAATTCTCTTCTGATAGGTCATCTATGCTTAAAGTCGTACTTTGTGTTGCAGGCATTTTGTAGCGGTAAGAGTTCTTATTGGCAGTGTATTGTAAACGCCCGAGATCCATTAGCGAAATCCCTACACGCAAATCGTGAGGATTGTTGTGGCAACGAGGACAACCGTCCTTGCGAAACTCATACGTAGCTCCTAAATCGAAAGCCAAAGTAGTAGCTTCTGAACTAAAATACAACTTGTTTACCTTTACATTGTCGAAATCAACCAAGTCCATTCCACCGTTAAGCACTTCCAAAGTACCGTTAGCCGATTGGATATTCAAGTTTACTTTGTCCTTATCAGTGTCAGGCGTTAGTGTAGCCGAACCTTCAAAGTCTTTAAAACCTACGTAAACATTACCAGAGCCTTGTACCAATTTAGCACTTGCTCCTACTTTCACCGTGTTAGTACCGTCAAAATATACTTCACCTGACCACGAGAAACCTACTTCCGAAAAAGCATTTACCACTATCTCTTGGTCGTTAAGGTTCACTTGGTAAGGGGTTTTGAGTTCCAATTTATCTAAATCACTAACAAATGATTGTAACATTTTTGCATCTATGTTACGTACATTGCCCAGAAGGCGCACACGAGAGAAAATCCCTACTGTATGCTGGTCGTTTATCTTCACAAAAGCCGAAGGTCCTAACACATCAACGTTTATCTTCGCTTTGATATTGTTATAACCAAAAATAGCATTCTGAGTATCAACGCGTGTGTACTCGTTAAAGCTATCAGTGATATTAGGCGTGAGTTTGATAGCGTTGTTGCCAAAACCAAAGTTCACTGTAGCAATATTAGCGTCCCAAGAACGCTTACTACTAATCATATTCGCAGGATTAGAAGTTACAGGAAAAATACCCGAATAATTACTCTCTCGAAGCCCTGCATACGATTGCTGAGCTTCCACTGCCATTGTTGTTAGAAACAATGCTGATAAAATTACTTTTTTCATTCTATAAAAAACACTTGTTTAAATTGCGCGGCAAAAGTACAATATTTTATCAAATAACAAATAAAGAAGGTCAAAATTATTTGTAGAATTAATTTATAATCGTTATCTTTGCGCTTTCTATCCTGCCATTTACCGCTGAGCCACCTCTTTAAAAACCATATACAGTCTTGTCTGCTTTGCATAGTTCACTACCTAAGTTTCGTTTTAGTTTCGTTTCACCTATGCTTTTAGTAGAGCATACATTCGTCTTTTCTATACCAATCTTCCAAGATTCGTATAAGCTTCCTATAAGCTTCCTATATCTAAGCACTGATTATCAAAGATATTAGTTACTTAAACATAACTTATTAACGAAAGTTTACGAAAGTTATGATATATAAAATGTAACCTTTATTTTGTAGAAGATTTTAAAATTGTTATTTCTTATGAAAAAGATAATTCTCGTAGGATTGAGCCTTCTTGCGCTCTCCTGTCGCACCACACAAAAAGTAGCACAATCTTCCTCTTCAGAAGAAGAAATGCTTAAAAATATTACGCATAATCTTATTATTAGCTATCAAAATCAAAAAACATTGGCTCATTTGAAAAAAGAAGTGCAAAAATATGGTGCAGAGATGCTTTATGAATACAGAGTTATCAAAGGAATAGCTATCAAAGTACCCCAAGATAAAGATATTCGTCAGGCAAAAGCCTATTTTTCTAATCTTAAAGGTGTAACAAATGTGGAATACGACCAGATAAACCATATTGACCATTAATCACTAACTATCAATCATTAAAAGCTAACTTTAACAAAAGATTAACGCCTCACGACACTTGTCTGTAAAATTTTTTAGTGTACTTTTGCACTGTAAAAGCAGACCTCATAACGCCACAAAAACAAGGAAGTGTTTTTTGCAAACGCTTCCTTTTTAGTGTATTATTTTTAATAAAATTATCTCTCAGACCTATCCGACCTGTTTGATAACTAAAACCTCTAACATCTAAAATAACAAACATTATGAATAAAATCTTTTTAGTAGCAACCGCTATCGCAATGGTAGCTTGTAATAATGGAAACCAACAGCAACAGCGACCACAAGGTGCTGTGCCTTACCCTGTAATTATCGTAGGAGAACAAAATACCGTGTCTAACCTTTCTTACCCTGTGAATATCGAAGGCGTAGTGAACAGCGCCGTACAAGCTAAAATATCAGGCTATATTACCAAAGTATTGGTAGACGAAGGTCAGGTGGTTACCCAAGGGCAACCGCTCTTCAAGTTAGAAACTCAAACCCTTAACCAGTCAGCTGCTTCAGCCAAAGCAGCCGTAGAGGTCGCTAAGGTAGAGGTAGATAAACTCGTACCTTTGGTACAGAAAAACATTGTGAGCCCTATCCAGCTCGCCACAGCCAAAGCCAACTTACAACGCGCCCAAGCTACTTATAACGAGGTAGCCAGCAACATTGGTTTTGCCATAGTAAAAGCACCTGTAAACGGCGTGGTAGGTGCAATTAACTACCGCGAAGGTGCTTTGGTAACTGCCAATAACACTGTGCTCACTACCGTATCCGACGTGAAAGAGGTGTATGCCTATTTTTCAATGAACGAAAAAGAATACCTCGACTTCTTAGACAATACCCAAGGCAAAACCACTGCCGAGAAACTCAAAAACTTACCTGAGGCTTCTTTGGTGTTAGCTAACGGACAAGAATATGCCGAGAAAGGCAAAATACAAGCCGTAACCGGACAAATAGACCCTACTACCGGTAGCATACAATTTCGCGCTACCTTCCCTAACCCTAACAAGTTGCTTACCAATGGCAACAGTGGAACTATCAAGATACCACAACATTTTAGTAACTCACTTGTAATCCCCGAAGTTGCTACTTTTGAGCAACAAGGAAAGGTATTTGTGTACAAAGTAGAGAACGACACCCTCAAACAAGCTATCATCACCCTTAAAAGCCGTGCCGATAACTATGCTGTGGTAGAAAGCGGACTTAAAAAAGGTGATGTCATTCTCGCGCAAGGACTCAACAAAGTGCGTACGGGTACGGTTATCAAACCTCAACCTATCTCAATGGATAGCCTTGTCAAGAAAATACAACCGATATTTTAATGAAGACTGAAAAGTCGCCTTTGCATCGTAAACCTTGCTAAAATTTTAGTGCTTGTCGTGTTACGACCTTTGGCAAAGTCTATGTTAAATATTAATTGTTAATTGAACATTACTGTATGAACAGAATCATTTATAAATCACTGGCTATAGTAACCATAGCTCTTACCCTTACCGCTTGTGCGGGACGCAAAACTTACGAGCGTCCACAAGCCATAGACGAAAAACTCTTCCGTACTGAAAGCCCTGCTACCGATGCCCAAAGCGATGCTACCCTTTCGTGGCGCAACATCTTCACCGACCCGCTCTTGCAACAACACATCAGCAAGGCACTTTCCAATAACCTCGATGTGCGTGTAGCGATGCAAAATGTAGTTTCAGCACAAGCCTACCTCAAACAAAGTAAGGCAGCTTTTATTCCTACCCTCTCGGTGGGAGCTAACTATACTCGTAGCACCTCATCATTAAATGCTGGAGGTGGTGCTCCCGACCGTACTTACAACAATCTATTCGATATCACAGGTAATGCTTCGTGGGAAGCCGACATTTGGGGCAAGCTATCCGCTCAAAAACGTGCTTCTTATGCCTCTTATTTAGCAACTTTGGAAGCCCAAAAAGCAGTACAGTCCGAAGTGGTCGCTACCTTAGCAACGGCTTATTACCAACTGTTGATGCTGGACGAACAGAAAAAAGTACTCGAACAAACTATTGAGTTTCGCACCAAAAGTTTAGAAACTACCAAACAACTCAAAAAAGCAGGTTCTACTACCGAAGTAGCAACCAAACAAATCGAAGCACTCGTATACAATGCACAGGCGCAGCTTATTACCATCAACAATAGCGTTTGGGCATTGGAGAACACCATCTGTGTACTCTTGGGGGAAGAGCCTCATACGATAGAGCGAAGCACGCTTGCTGAACAACAATTCCCCACACAGTTTCATCAAGGGTATGCGGTAAGTCTGCTCGAAAATCGTCCTGATGTGGCACGTGCCGAACTGAACTTGCGCAACGCCTTTGAACTTACAAATGTAGCGCGTTCCAATTTCTATCCTACGCTTACTCTTTCCGCTCGTGGAGGTATCAGTAGTACCGAACTCGATACTTGGTTTTCTGCCAAATCAATGTTTGCTAATTTTATAGCAGGATTGGCACAACCTATTCTCAATCGCCGACAAATTCGCACCCAATACGAAGTGCAGAAAGCTGCTCAAGAAACCGCTTTGCTGAATTTCAAAAAAGCAATTCTTTCAGCGGGCAAAGAAGTATCCGATGCAATGCGTCAATTCAGTTCGCAAGACGAGTTCATTCAGCTCAAAACCCAAGAAATGAAAGCCTATCAAGAAGCCACCGACTATTCCAAACAACTGTTCGATAGCGGTATGGTGAATTATTTAGAAGTTATCACTGCCGAAGTAAACCGTCTCAATGCCGAGCTTAGTGTAGCCAACGCACAGTTTACCCGTATGCAGTATGGCATTACTTTGTATAAAGCCCTTGGAGGCGGTTGGAGGTAGGAAAAAGAGCATAGGTTTTGCACACTTTGTTAAAGTTAAAAAAGCGATTTATAAATTGCCATTGCTCTAAAAATCTGAACCGTCAGAAAGCTCAGAAAACTCTTGTTATCTCATTTCTTATAGCTTGTGCCTATATAACTATACTATAACTTAGTTATACAATGAACATAGAAATTATCAAAAACAGAAAAGGAGCTCAAAAGGCTGTTGATATCCCTTCCGAAGTACTTTCACTGTTAAATACAGGGAGTATAGAAACGGTAAACCTTACTGAATGGTTAGCTGTAGACCATTCACAGCTTGTAAAGTCTGTTTTTCCTACTTTGGGGATTGATAAAAATGTCATTGAAGAGTTGCTTTGCCAAATCAATCAGCAAAAGAAACCCTCTACGATGAATACTATTAAGCTCATAGGAGCATTGCTATACAAAAAATATGCAAATACTAACTTCTATGAACCTTTGTTTGAGCAACTCAGCACTCATTTATCCGATTCTGTGCGCTGTTATGCTTGTTATTTGGTAGCATTGCATACTGATACCCCTTTGGAAGACAAGTTATATAAATTAAAACCCTTGGTAGCCGATAGTCATTTTGGCGTTCGTGAGGTGATTTGGATGGCGTTACGTCCCGAAATGAGCGAGCATTTAGACTTTTCAATTGCTTTTCTTTCCCATTGGGCAGAAAGTGAAGATGAGAATATACGAAGGTTTAGTACAGAAGCCTTGCGTCCGCGGGGTGTTTGGTGTGCTCATATAGAGGCTTTGAAAGAAAAGCCAGAATTATATTTGCCTATATTAGATAAATTGAAGTCTGATAAGGCAAAGTACGTGCAAGATAGTGTAGGAAATTGGCTGAACGATACCAGCAAAACCCGCCCTGATTTCGTAACAGCACTATGTGAGCGTTGGGAAAGT
The DNA here is from genome assembly GCF_000277665.1 of Capnocytophaga sp. oral taxon 335 str. F0486. Taxonomy (NCBI): domain Bacteria; kingdom Pseudomonadati; phylum Bacteroidota; class Flavobacteriia; order Flavobacteriales; family Flavobacteriaceae; genus Capnocytophaga; species Capnocytophaga sp. oral taxon 335. The sequence goes on from NZ_AKFR01000031.1 coordinate 46,237, forward strand.
GAAAGTCCTACCAAAGAAACTAAATATATTGTAAAAAAGGCACTGAGAAGTATTCTCTAATAAGATTAGGAAAATGAAAACACTCATTATAGTAACACACCCTCATATAGAGGAATTGTTACCCTCTCTCTGGTGCGAGCTTGCAGCTGTGCCTCCCTTATCCTATTTGTTCAATAACAGCAATTATTATCATAAATGAAAAGATTATTTTTAACCTCATCGTTCAGTTCAGTAGCAAAATTGTTTGAAGATTTTGCAGGTGAACCCGTAAAAGGAAAGAAACTAGCATTTATTCCAACAGCAAGTTTGGTAGAAAAAGTGCGTTTTTATGTCGATGACGATAGAAAAGCCTTTGAAAAATTAGGTCTTATCATAGAAGAATTAGAAGTTTCTACCGCTACTACTGAAGAAATAGCCACAGCATTAGAACGAAATGATTATATTTTCATTTCTGGAGGGAATACATTCTACCTAATGCAGGAACTAAAAAAGAAAGGAGCTGACAAACTACTTATGGAACAAATTAATAACGGAAAGTTGTACATAGGTACTTCGGCAGGTTCTATCATTGCTTCTCCTAATATTGAGTTCGTTAGTGATATGGATGAAACTAAAAAAGCTCCAGAATTAACTGATTATTCAGGATTACATTTGGTAGATTTTTACTTTTTACCTCATTATTTGAACTTTCCATATAAGAAAGTTACTCAAAAAATAGTAAACGAATATTCACAGAAAATAGATTTGCGACCTATTTCTAACAATCAAGTAATTACGGTTTTAGGTGATGAAATAAAAATGCTTGAAAAACCTCGAGCAACTAAGAAATAGTCTTGATTATGTATCTTTATGCTACCTATAATCAAATGAAAAACAGCTATGGGAGATAGAAATACAGAAAGAAAGTTATTTCGAGACAAACTTTTAAAAGGTTTAGACGTTGCTTATGAGCAAATGATTGTCCAAAAGCGTAAGAATAATCAAAAGATTGTGGTGCACCGTGAGGGTAAAATCGTTACTATTATTCCGTAGAGAAAAGCATTAAATACTAATTACAAACATCAATTATTTTTTTATTATTGCATTTTTATTAAAATATTTTTAGTAATTTTGCCTCACCTTTACAATAATGATTAAGATTAAAAAGCTATGGGACTAAAATTTTTAGAAGAAATTAAACAAGGCATCAGAAGCGCCTCATTGAAAAAGGATATTATCTGTTATTACATCAATAACGGAGATGATACACTTGCCGACCTTGGTAAAGAACTGAACTTCAGTGTGCCTACTGTTACTAAAATGGTGGGCGAACTGATAGAAGATGGTATAGTGATGGACTTTGGGAAGATGGAAACCCCAGGAGGTAGACGTCCTAATATCTATGGATTGAACCAAAGTTCGGGATATTTTATAGGTGTAGATATCTCTCAAAAACGCGTTCATATAGGGCTTATCAACTTTAAGGGCGATTTGATAGATGAACAGATGGATATCTCTTTTGAGGAAGCGCAACCTCACGAGCGTTTTGAACGTTTATGTGAAATAATTGAAGATTTTATGAGCCATACAGTGGTGCCTAAGGACAAAATACTGAGTATTGGCATTAATATTTCAGGGCGTGTGAACCCTCAAACGGGACATAGTTATAGTTTCTTTTATTTCGATGAACGTCCGCTTACTGAAATGTTTGAAGAAAAATTGGGTATAGATGTCTCTATTGATAACGATTCGCGTGCGATGGCTTATGGTGAATATATTAAAGGGCGCGTACAGGCTGAAAAAAATATCATCTACGTGAATGTAGGTTGGGGATTAGGCTTAGGAATCATCGTTAATGGGCAGCTATATTATGGGAAATCGGGCTTTTCAGGTGAGTTTGGGCATATTACTGCCTTTGAAAACGAGATATTATGCCACTGTGGTAAGAAAGGTTGCTTAGAAACAGAGGCTTCGGGCTCTGCTCTTTATCGTAAATTCTTGGAAAAACTTCATAACGGTCAATCGTCTTTACTTACTCAACAGAAGGAAAATGAAGACGAAATTACACTCAACGATATCATAGATGTAGCTTTGCAGGAAGATATATTAGCTATAGAACTTATTGAAGAGGTGGGGAATACGTTGGGTAAACACGTGGCGGGCCTCATTAACCTATTTAATCCTGAATTGGTGATTATTGGTGGTACTCTTGCCAATGCAGGCGACTATTTGATATTGCCTTTGCGCAGTGCTATCAAGAAGTATTCTTTGAATTTAGTGAATAAAGACTCTTCGATAAAAGTATCAAAATTAGGAGATAAGGCGGGTCTATTAGGTGCAAGTCTCCTCGCCCGTAGTAAATTTATAGGATTGATATGAGAGAGCAACAACTTCAGGCTTTTGGGAGACTCCTCGATATAATGGACGACCTGCGTGCGAAATGTCCGTGGGATAAGAAACAAACAATACAATCGTTGCGCCATCTCACTATTGAGGAAACTTATGAATTGGGCGATGCTATCCTCAGTGGCAATCTGCAAGAAGTGAAGAAGGAACTCGGTGATTTGTTACTTCATATCGTTTTCTATGCCAAAATAGGTAGTGAAACGGGTGATTTTAATATTGCTGATGTGGCAAATGGTGTGTGTGAAAAACTCATTGAACGGCATCCGCATATCTATGGAGATGTGAAAGTAGACAACGAAGACGATGTAAAGCGCAATTGGGAAAAAATAAAACTCAAAGAAGGTAACAAGAGCGTACTGGGAGGTGTGCCTAAAAGTTTGCCTGCATTAGTAAAAGCTACTCGTATACAAGACAAAGTGGCAGGTGTAGGCTTCGATTGGGATAATATAGACGATGTTTTTGCGAAGATAAAAGAAGAAATAGATGAGCTACACGCCGAAGTAAAAGCGCAAAAACAGACAAATATTGAGAGTGAGTTTGGCGATGTTCTTTTTAGTCTTATTAACTATGCCCGATTTTTGAAAGTAAATCCTGAAGATGCCTTAGAGCGCACTAATCGTAAGTTTATAACTCGGTTTCAATACTTGGAACAACGAGCCAATGAGAAGGGAAAATCACTCAAAGATATGACCTTACAAGAAATGGAAACTTATTGGCAAGAAGCTAAAGAAAATAGTAAAACAATAAAAAACAATGGCAATACAAAAACCAAGCATACCTAAAGGCACTCGTGACTTTTCACCAGCCGATGTGGCCAAACGCAACTTTATTATTAACACTATTAAAAATACTTTTAACGCTTTTGGATTTCAGCCTATCGAAACGCCCAGCTTTGAAAATTACGATACATTGATGGGTAAATATGGCGAAGAAGGCGACCGTCTTATCTTCAAGATACTCAATTCAGGTGATTTTACACAAGGAGTTAAACAAGACGATTGGGAAACTAAGAATACTCAGAAGCTCACTCCCCAAATATCAGAAAAAGCACTCCGTTATGACCTTACAGTTCCTTTTGCACGCTATGTAGTACAACACCAAAATGAACTGACTTTCCCCTTTAAACGTTATCAAATTCAGCCTGTTTGGCGTGCCGACCGTCCGCAAAAAGGACGTTTCAGAGAGTTTTACCAATGCGATGCCGATGTGGTAGGCAGTACCAGCTTGTGGCAGGAAGTGGAGTTTGTACAGCTCTACGACACCGTGTTCACAGCGCTCAATCTTAAAGGGGTGACTATTAAGATTAACAACCGCAAAATTCTCAGCGGTTTTGCCGAAGTGATAGGGGAGAGTGATAAACTCATCGACTTTACCGTAGCTCTCGATAAGCTCGATAAAATAGGCGAAGAGGGTGTTATCAAAGAAATGATAGAAAGAGGTATCAGCCACGAAGCTATTAGCAAGTTACAACCTATCTTTGCACTTAAAGGAGCTCTTGCTGAAAAGCTCACTGCTCTCAAAGAGATACTAAAAACTTCTGAAACGGGGTTGAAAGGTATTGAAGAGGTGGAGTTTATAGCACAACAAATAGAGCGACTTACCTTACAAACAGCTATTTTAGACCTCGATGTCACTCTCGCACGTGGACTGAATTATTACACAGGAGCTATCTTTGAGGTTGTTGCTCCAGCGGGAGTGCAAATGGGTTCTATTGGTGGAGGTGGACGTTATGACGACCTTACGAGCATCTTTGGATTGAAGGGGATAAGTGGTATAGGTATCTCGTTTGGTTTAGACCGCATAGGATTGGTGATGGAAGAATTGAATCTTTTTCCTGAATCACTGAGCAATAGCATAGAAGTGCTTTGTATAAATTTTGGCAATAACGAAGCTTTACAGAGTATGAAACTATTGAAAGAGTTGCGTAAACTCGGAAAAAGAGCAGAACTCTACCCCGATGCAGCTAAGATTAAAAAGCAAATGGAATATGCTAATAAACGAAGCATTCCGTTTGTAGTGATGATTGGGGAAAGCGAGCTCTCCAAAAATACTTTTGTATTGAAAGATATGCTTAATGGCACTCAAAAAGAATATAATTTTAATGAGATAAATGAAGCATTATTTCAATAATATGAATCATAGAATATATATAAAGGGACTGATATATTATCAGTCCCTTTTTTATTGTATGCTTTGCTTGATTGTTGCTTAAACAATAACGGATAATAAGAAGATAGATTTACTTCACTATTATCTGAACCGTATCTGAAGCCACTTGTTTAAGTAGCACTTCTTTGTTCATTTCCACTTCTTTAATAGCCTCTTCCGTAGCGTGGCGAATGGTATAAAGTGTTACGTTCTCAGTTACCGATACCTTAAAGCGTTCTTCCAACTTTTCTAAAAGTTCAGTTAAGGTATCGAATTTGTTGTCTACACATACTGAAAAACTAATCGCCGAGTTCTGTATCACACTTACTTTCATCTTAGTCTTATGCAAATTCTTGAATATATAGCTAATACCCTCTTCCATTATAAATGAAAAGTCAAGAGAAGAGAGAGAAAGCAGTATTTGTTCTTTCTTGAGGATAAAGCAAGGTGCCTTTGGAGATAATTCAGCTACATTACACACAGCGCTTCCTTCAGCAGTAGGATTCAAAAACGAACGTACATAAAGAGGAATTTCCTTTTGTTGGAGTGGTTGTAGGGTTTTTGGGTGTATTACTGAAGCGCCATAAAAAGCGAGTTCTATAGCTTCCTTATAAGGGATTTTATGCAAGAGCTCTGTATGCTGAAAATATCGAGGGTCGGCATTGAGAACACCAGGAACGTCCTTCCATATCGTTACACTTTCAGCGTTTAAACAATAGGCAAAAATAGCCGCTGTATAGTCTGAACCTTCACGCCCTAAGGTAGTAGTGAAAAAATTTGCATCGCTTCCTAAGAAACCTTGTGTGATGTTCAGTAATGATTTGTTAATATGCGTGCGAATGTTACTTTGTGTTTCTTCCCAGTCGATAGAGGCATCACGGTAATTACTATCTGTTTTTACGAGATTACGGACATCTATCCACGTGTTTTTAATACCATTGTCATTCAGATATTGACTGATAATAGTAGTAGAAATGAGTTCACCAAAGCCAATCACTTGGTCATATACAAAACTGTGTTTCGGCGATTTGTTGCGTTCTAAAAACGAAGTGAGCTCTGCAAACAAGCCATCTACTTTCCAATACACAGGGTGATTTTCATCGGTAAATAGTTCGCGAATGATGTGGTAATGAAAGTCTTTTATCAGCTGAACGCTTTCCGAAAGTTTTTCTTGTTCCTTAAAATAGCTATTTACCACTACTTCTAAAGCATTAGTGGTTTTTCCCATTGCTGAAATGACGATGAGCGTATTAGCATAGCCTACCGTTTCTAATATTTTAGCGACATTGCGTACACCTGCAGCATCTTTTACTGAGGCGCCTCCAAATTTAAATATCTGCATTTTTTTTAGATATGAGGTAAAGTCTGCGACAGCAGAGTATGGTAAGAGGTAAGTAATAAACCTAAATACCCAAAATACCAAGATTAACAGTGCAAAGGTAGTGTATTTTAGTGAAAAGAGAAAAGTGAAGATTAAAAAATGTCATTTAGAAGTGATATTGTTATATTTCTAACGTTCTTTTTTATCTCTCGTTTTAGATATTTAATAAAAAATAATGAGTGTTGAGAAGTACTTCTCAACACTCATTTGTATAGTCCAAGTATCAAACTATTTTTATTTGTTTCCAGCCTGTTTTTTAGCGTCTGCTTTCATCTTTTCATTAGGAACAATTACTACATTCACACGGCGGTTTTTAGCTCGTCCATCAGCAGTTTCGTTACTTGCAACAGGGTTTCTTTCACCATACCATTTGGTAGTAAAACGGCTACCCGCTAAACCTTTACTTTTAAAATAGTTAGTAACGGCTTGTGCACGGCGTTGTGAAAGACCTAAGTTGTACTCATCTTTACCTACATTATCAGTGTGGCCGGCTACTATCACATTAGTATCAGGATATTCTTTAAGAATAGCAGATAGTTTATCAAGTGTTTGTCTTGATTTGTTGTTGATGTTATACTTATTAGTATCAAAGTATACACCTCCGTTATTTTCGTCGAAAGTAACCACGATACCATCGTCTACACGTTTAACATCGGCACCTGGGATTTCTTCTTCTATTTTTTTAGCTTGTTTATCCATTTGGTTACCGATAACAGCTCCTGCAGCACCTCCTACTACTGTACCGAGTACAGCACCGAGTTCGCTGTTTTGTCCGTTACCTACGTTGTTCCCTAAAATAGCTCCTAATAAAGCTCCACCGGCAGCACCAATTACAGCTCCGCGTTGTGCTTTGTTAGAGTTGTTGTATGCCTCGCAACCGGTAAGCAATACAGCTGCCGATAAGGCTAAAACTACGATTTTTTTCATCTTCTGTTTGTATTAATCTTTAATTATTTTACAAAATTCATTGAGATAACAAAAGGTTTGCCATCTACTCTCACGGTTTGTTCCCACACCATTGAGTTGTCAGAAATACTTGCCAAATGCAAACGAATACCTTGCTTAGTTTCTGAAACATATTTTTCATTAGTAGGTTTCAACAGAAAATCATAGTATCCTGTTGATTTATCTACCTCTTGTACAATAAAAATGAAGTTTCTTTGTCCTGTTGAACAACCACTCGCGTTGATAGTATAGTGTCCGCGGTTGTTATTCGGAACGAATTTCCAAGTACTGCCTTCAAAGCATTCTTTGGAAGTATCGTTTAACAAGGTAACTTCATATTTACCTTTTTCACTATATGTGATGGATTGCAATGTCCATTCACCTTTAATAGCTTTATTAGCTATATTTGTTTCTTTGGGTTTTGCAGTCATTGAGCCTGAAGAACTCTTACAAGCCATTACCAATACTGCCATTACAAGTAAAAGTGCAATTTTTTTCATCTTTAATTGTTTTTTGATTACGAGGGCAAAAATAAACTTTTTTTTCTCGCCCACCTAATAATTAACTAAATATTAACATTCTATTACTAAGTTATCATATGCCAAAAATACGTTTTTAGGCAATCTTTTTTGTATCTCATCGTGAAAACCAAAGGTTTGGCTCACGTGCGTGAGATAGGTGCGCTTAGGTTGTACATCTCCTATAATTTCCAAAGCTTCTGCTAAATTGAGGTGTGTAGGGTGCGCATCATCTCTTAGGCAATTCAATACTAAAACATCTAAATCTCGTAGTTTTTCTCTTTCGCTCTTGTCTATATATTTGGCATCGGTAATATAACCCAAGTCTTCTATCCGATAGCCTACGATGGGCAAATTACCGTGCATTATGTGTATAGGTTCAACTGTTTTACCATACAAAGTAAAAGGCACTTCGTCTACCTCGTGAGGTATTACCGAGGGAGCTCCTTCATATCGGTTTTCAGTGGCAAAGATATAACCAAAACGCACTCTCAGCTCATTGATTACTCTTTTTAGTCCGTAGATGGGCATATCGCCTTGCAAGCGTACAAAAGGGCGTATGTCGTCCATTCCGGCGGTATGATCGGCGTGCTCGTGAGTGAACAGTATAGCCTCCAAATGCTGTACATCGTTGGTGAGCATTTGCTGTCTAAAATCAGGACTGCAATCTATTGCAATATTGGTATCTTCCCAACTGATAAGTGCCGAAGTGCGCAACCGTTTATCTTTTGGGTTGGTACTTTTCCCCACAGGGTGGTTGCTTGCTATTACGGGAATTCCTTGTGAGGTACCTGTGCCGAGGAAAGTAATTTTCATAATAATGATAAATGATTAATGGTTAATGATTAATTTCACAAGTCATTAATCATTAACCACTAATCTTTAAACAATTAAAATTGTTATTTTTTATGTCTTGGCTCAGAGGATACAGTAAGTTTTTTGCGTCCTTTAGCGCGACGGCGTGCTAATACTTTTCTACCATTGGCAGTTGCCATACGTTCTCTGAATCCGTGTTTATTTCTTCTTTTTCTCTTTGAAGGTTGAAATGTTCTTTTCATTGCTTGTTAATCTTTAAAATCTTATTAAAAATAATACTTTATCTCTCTATTTTATCAATAGCGGGGCAAAAGTACGTCAATTTTTTGGAATGACAAAATATTTTTTATTTTTTCTTGTGTAAAACCCTATATTCTTCGTAACACTGACTGATGGCTTCAAGCACTTGCAGGTCGTTTGCCGTCATTATAAAATCGTTAGAATAGTTGCAAGAGCGAATGATATCTTCTAACTCACTACGGTCTACTTGCAAAAGTTCTAATAGGGTTTCGCGGTCGTAACGGGTGGAAAGAGCATCGCTCAATTCGTTGTCTTTGCGCATCTCTCTCAGTTTGCGCATTTCTTTCCCTTTGGCACTAAACGAGCGACTCAGCAAGTCGGCAGGGTTCATTACAGCACTTAGCACTCTACCCACAGCACTTGCACTAGCTCTACTTTCATAACCTATATCTAACCCCGAAATGCTATAACGCGTATTGTCATTGATAGGTGCATTTTTAGCGTCAATATCCAAATAACCTGTGAGTTTATAAGGGGTTACAACCACTTCTTGTAAAGTATAAGCAAGCTCTGTCATTCCTATTTTCAACCCTTGATATTTTATCATATCGTTTGTTATGCGTATCTTGGTAGATTTATACCCTAAAAAAGAAATGTATAGCGTGTCGTTAGCACTTACTCTGATACTAAAATCACCTTTGTCATTGGTAGTAGTACCTCTTACTTTATTGAGGTTCAAGATGTGTACATTAGGCATTGGTTTATTGTTTTGCACACTGTAAATATGTCCGTGCAACACTGTTTCCTGAGCTACAAGTGTCGTCACACATAAAAACATACAAAACCATAATATCTTCTTCATCATACTTACTTCTTTTAAGGGTAAAAAAATGGGTGTTCGAGGAGTGCCCTCGAACACCCTCCTAATCATATTAAAACATTAGTTCTTTACATTGAAGGCTTTTTCTTTAGGATAGTAAGCTACTGAACCCAAAGATTCTTCGATGCGGAGCAATTGGTTGTACTTCGCCATACGGTCAGAACGTGAAGCCGAACCTGTTTTGATTTGTCCGGTGTTCAAAGCTACTGCCAAGTCGGCAATAGTGTTGTCTTCTGTTTCTCCTGAACGGTGAGACATTACGGCAGTATAACCAGCGCGGTTTGCCATATCTACGGCTGCGATAGTTTCAGACAAAGTACCGATTTGGTTTACTTTGATGAGAATAGAGTTGGCAATACCTTTGGCAATACCTCTTTCAAGGATAGATACGTTAGTAACGAACAAATCGTCACCTACCAATTGTACTTTTTTGCCCAATCTGTCAGTAAGGAGTTTCCATCCGTCCCAGTCGTTTTGATCCATACCGTCTTCGATAGAGATGATAGGGTATTTAGCTACCAATTCTGCCAAGTAGTCAGCTTGTTCAGCTGAAGTACGTACTTTACCTTTAGCACCTTCAAAGATAGTATAATCGTATTTGCCATTTTTGTAGAACTCAGAAGAAGCACAGTCTAAGGCGATTTTGATATCTTCACCCCATTTGTAGCCTGCTTCTTTTACAGCTTCTTTAATAGAATCGAGAGCGTCTTCGATGTCTTTAAAGTTAGGAGCAAAACCTCCTTCATCACCTACGGCAGTGCTCAATCCTTTTTTGTGCAATACCTTTTTAAGGTTGTGGAACACTTCTGAACCCATTTGGATAGCTTGTGAAAAGTTCTTAGCGTTCACAGGCATAATCATAAACTCTTGGAAAGCAATAGGCGCATCGGAGTGTGCCCCAGCGTTGATGATGTTCATCATTGGTACAGGCAAAGTGTGAGCACTTACCCCACCTACATAACGGTACAAAGGCAAACCGAGTTCTTCAGCAGCGGCTCTTGCTACTGCCAATGATACTCCAAGAATAGCGTTAGCTCCTAATTTAGATTTGTTAGGAGTACCGTCGAGCTCAATCATTGTTTTGTCGATAAGGTTCTGTTCGAAAACGTCCATACCTACGATTTCTTCTGCGATGATATCGTTTACATTAGCAACGGCTTTGAGTACGCCTTTACCCATATAACTTTTACCACCGTCGCGCAATTCAACGGCTTCGTATTCACCTGTCGATGCTCCTGATGGAACAGCAGCTCTACCAAGGAAACCATTCTCGGTCATTACATCTACTTCTACGGTTGGATTTCCTCTTGAATCCAAAATCTGACGTGCGTGCACGCTTACAATAATACTCATATATTTTGTTATTTAATTATTTACGAATTTAATTAGAAAATTAGTCAATGTGATAATTAGCAAATTTTGTAATGCAAAAGCTACATAAGACAATTTGCTAATTTACTAATTTTCTCATTTGCTAATTACCAAAGCTTTCTCTTCCCCAAAAGAAAGGCGGTTCGATACCCAAAGCGCGGAGGTAAGTATACCCTTGTCCGCGATGGTGACTCTCGTTTTCAATGAAGTATAATATCCATTGGGCAAAGCTGAAAGTCATTTGATAAATAGTGAATGGTTGGGTATAATCACCTACTTTTTGCCATTCACGGTCGAGAATTTCAGTAGCTCTATCCCACAAAGCCAATACTTCTGCTTTGGTAGTAGGAAAGGCTCCTTTTAAGAAAAGCGTGTGTTGCTCCTGAAATCTCTCTTTAAAAAGATAGTCCATAACTCTCAAAAACTCTTCTACCATTCCTGAAAACGGACGCAAGTTGGCAATACTGAACTCAAAGAGGTCTTTCTCGGGAAAAGCCTCAATCACCTTGCGGGTGAGGGCACGTACATCTTTTAGGTTAGTGAGTAGTGCTTCGGGTGTAAGTAATTCTTTCATATTAATTGTTAGTGTTTAGTCCTTAGTTTTTAGCCTATATTTTGTACTCTTCTTATCCTTTTCACGGCTTGTCCCCCTTCGGGGGTTCGGGGGTAATTTTCTAATTTTCACATTTTCTAATTCTCCAATTGCTTCACAAATTGGTCGAACAAATAGGTCGCATCATTAGGACCAGGAGCGGCTTCAGGGTGATACTGCACACTGAAACACTTCTTGCCTTTCACTCGTAAACCCATCACAGTATTGTCGTTTAGATGGGTATGCGTGATTTCCATATTAGGGTTAGCTTCTGCTTCTGCCCTATTCACAGCAAAACCGTGATTCTGAGAGGTAATCTCGTCCTTACCTGTAAGCAAATTCTTCACAGGGTGATTAATACCACGGTGACCGTTGTGCATTTTGTAAGTGCTAATGCCGTTTGCCAGTGCAATAATCTGATGTCCTAAGCAAATGCCAAAGATAGGCAAATCTTCTGCTATCATCTGCTTTACTTGGGCAATCACCTCGGTGAGTGGTTCGGGGTCGCCAGGACCATTAGACAAGAAATAGCCATTGGGGTTCCACGCTTTAAGCTCAGCCAAAGGCGTGTTGTACGGAAATACTTTGATGTACATATCACGGGCTGCCAAGTTGCGCAAGATATTTTTCTTGATGCCGAAATCGAGCGCTGCTACTTTGTACTTCGCTTCTGGATTGCCAAAAAAATAAGGTTCAGTAACCGACACTTTCGATGCCAATTCTAAACCTTTCATATTAGGAATCTCATTTAAGCGAGCTTTGAGCAGTGCTAAATCATCAGTTTCTGTGGAAATAACAGCGTTCATCGAGCCATTATCACGAATATAACTCACCAAAGCGCGAGTATCTACTTCACAAATGGCTACCAAGTGGTTACGGTCTAAAAAGTCTTTCAAGGTTTCCTCGGCAACAGCACGGGAGGCATCATAACTAAAATTTCTACATACCAGCCCTGCAATTTTCATACCATTCGATTCGTTGTCGTCTTCACAGATACCGTAATTGCCAATATGAGCATTGGTCATCACCATAATCTGACCAAAGTACGAAGGGTCAGTAAATATTTCCTGATAGCCTGTCATACCCGTATTGAAACACACTTCGCCAAAAGCAGTACCTTCATAGCCAACGCTTTTACCATAAAAGGCAGTGCCATCAGCAAGGAGCAATACCGCTTTTTTCTTTTGTTGATACTTCATTGTGCTATTTCCTTAAATCGAGTGCAAAGGTACAAAATATTTTTGAAATATAAATAATCAATGATATTTTTTAGCCTAAACCTATTAAAATTATTTCAATATTACCCTAAAATACAATCAATATTCATCTTATCTCCATCTTATCTTCACCTTATCTCCATTCATCGTTCGTTCATTCTTCGTTTTTATTGTTCGTTCATTGTTCGTTCATTGTTCGTCTTTTGTTCGTTCATCGTTCGTCTTTTGTTCGTCTTTTGTTCGTTCTTTGTTCGTTCTTTGTTCGTTCTTTGTTCATTTGCCCGTGCGACTCGCACCGTTTTTTGTTCGTTCATTGTTCGTTGTAGACCCACTGTAGAGCCACTGTAGACCCACTGTAGAGCCACTGTAGAGCCACTGTAGAGCCACTGTAGAGCCACTGTAGAGCTACTGTAGAGCCACTGAAAGACCACTCATTGTTCGTCTTTTGTTCGTTCATTGTTCGTCATTTGTTCGTCTCACTTTTCCGTTACAACACTCCCTCTCCTTGGGAGAGGGTTGGGGAGAGGATATTTTGTTCGTTCTTTGTTCATTTGCCCGTGCGGCTCGCACCGTTTTTTGTTCCTCCTAGCTTCCAATAATCTTCAATTTGCAACCTTATTCTCTTCTTCTAAAAACTTTTCACACTTCATTTCTCATTTACTAATTTTCAAATTTGCTAATAGTACCTACCCTTGTACTACCCTTTACCTTTTACCTTTTAACCCCTTCATTAATCATTAACCATTATTTAAATATTCATAAAAAAAGTTTCTATTTCCAAAAAAATATTATACCTTTGTCATTATTTTAAATTCTAAAGCTATGAAACAACTATTTATTGCATTTCTCATTGTGTTAGGATTGAGTGCTTGTACCAATCCTGAAGAAGCTATAAAAGCGTATCAGCAACAAAAGGAAGCTATAGGTTTGCAGACTCCCGAAAAGCAAAATGAACTTTTAGGGCAGAACCCCGTTGCTTTTCAGCAGAACCTACAAGCGATAAGTAAACAATGCGCTGAGGTGTTAGCTAACGCTAAAGGATTACCTTCTGATTTTATAGTTAAAGAAGAGAAAGAGAACCAATACGAACTCTTGTCTCTTACTTCTGTTTATTTACTGAATCATCGCAAATATACCGAAGAAGAAGCTCCTGCTATCAAAGCCTTGGAAGAATCTTTTAAAGATGTAGATTTAGATAACGCTACCGATTTCGATGCGTATAATGCTTATAAAACCTTAGTGCATAATTGCTTCCAACTGAAAATCTATCGCTATCAAGTGCAATATGAGTTCAACGACCCGTGGGGTAAGATTTTAGCCGATTTCAATACGCTCAAATCACAAAATATTAAAGAAGACCTCACCCCTTTGCTCATCGAAGGTGTATCGGCTACCTCGGCTGAGACTACCAATGAACAGATTATAGCCTTAGTGCAAAAGGCAGTAAAAGATAACGAACTGTTAAACGCTCTTTCAGGACGCATTGCTACAGTAAACCGACTTAAAGCAGGACAACCTTTCCCTCTTTTTAAAGGTCTTACCGACCTAAACGATAAAGAAGTGAAATATGAGAGTTTACCCCTCAAAGGCAAATTGCTATTTGTAGATATATGGGCTACTTATTGCCCTGATTGCCGTAAAGAGTTGCCCGCCTTAGAAGCCTTACAGCAATCCTATAAAGGTAAGCCTATTGTCTTTCTCAGTATTTCAGTAGACCGTGATAAAGAAGCGTGGAAAGAGATGGTAAAGAATGATAAACTAAGTGGTATTCATCTGTATACCACCCCAGAAGTGAAAGATACTTATAAGTTTTTATACGACTTGCGAAGTATCCCTCGCTATATGCTTATCGATGCGCAGGGTAATATCATCAACAGCAATGCACCAATGCCTTCCGATAAAAACTTGAAGGAATTGATAGATGTGAGTTTAATGGCTCTTACCAATCCTAAAGCTAAATAAAAACTTTGCGTTAAGAATATATTTTTTAAACCAATATTATACCATAAAATGAAAAGAATTCTATTTTTAGTAGCTTTATTGATGGCAATTCCTGCCTCAGCTCAGTTGCTTCGTCATAATTTCGATGAAGAAGGCGACACTTTTATTCAAGGTATTGTGCGTGGACAGTTTTGGGCTCGCCTTACCGAAACAAACCCTGGTACTACCGTACAAGGTGAACCTGCCGATAAGGTATTCGACCTTTCTGTAAGGCGTTATCGCTTAGGCTTCTTCGCCCAAGTAGAAAAGAAATGGTTGTTCTATATCCTAATGGGAAATAACAATCTCAACCAAAGTACCCTCCAAAGCTCCGATTTCCGTCTGCTTGACGTGCTCGGTCAGTATACTTTTAGCGAAAAATTGAGCATTGGGGTAGCCAAGACCACCTTTGCAGGAGCTGGGCGCTTTTCCAACGCTTTCTCTAACGGCTCTATGCTCACTCTCGACCCTTCCGTTTATTATCTTAACACCCTTAATCATTTCGATGATATGGGGCGTAGGATAGGTGTTTACGCCAAAGGTCAGTTAGGAAAGATTGATTATTTTGTGTCTTTGCAAAATTCACCTGCCCCCTCTGATAATGTTCGTACAGCTTTTAATTATAGCAAAGGGCAACCCAAAGTGCTTACTTCCTCTTACCTAAAATATGAGTTTTGGGACGATGAGAGCAACAAATTGCCTACTAGCGGAGGTAATGGCACTTATTTAGGAACTAAACACATAATGAATCTCGGTATTGGCTATGAATATCAAGCTAAAATAAGAGAAATCACTGATGGAACTAATACTTCCTATCGCGATTACTTCAATTTAGGAATCGACTTTTTTATAGATACTCCTATTTCTGAACGCAACGACGCTATTACTGCTTATTTGGGCTTTAACAGCACTCATTTTGGTAGTGATTATGTGAGAAGTGTGGGTGCTAATAGCATTTTTGCAGGAGGAACCTCTCTTAATGGGGCTGGTAATGCTACTCCCGCCATAGGTACAGGTAGTACCTTATTCTTGCAATTAGGCTATCTGCTTCCTAAATGGGAAAATTGTAATATCCGTATACAACCCAATGCAGGCTGGCGATTTGCTAACTATAAAGCCCTCAACAGCAACGTGAATATTTATTCAGTAGGCGTGAATACTTATTTTAACGGACAAAAAAGCAAACTCTCCTTAGGCTATGAGAACCGCCCTATCTTCGATGCTACTGATAAAAAGGTAAGTACTCGCTTAGGTACTTTTGTATTGCAATACCAAATAGAGCTTTAAGAGAGAATATTGGATAGTGAAAAGTCGTTTTTCTATCATATATTCTCCCTTCCAATTATTTAATTTGCATTGTATATCACCTCCTAAAAAATAAAAGAAGGCTGTCTGTTTTATATCAGACAGCCTTCTTTATATTAATATTGACATTAACCACTAATCATTAATCATTAAAAAAAGTGTTTTTTACTTTCTCTACAAAGTCTAACTTTTCCCAAGTAAAAAGCTCTACTTCTATCGTTTTTGTCTTGTGATAAGGTGACGAGAACACTTTGGTTACCACCTTAGGTGTACGTCCCATATGTCCGTAAGATGCTGTTTCGCTATAGATAGGATTGCGTAGTTTCAGGCGTTGTTCTATATCATACGGACGCAAAGGGAAGATTTCTTGTATCTTCTTCGCTATTTCACCATCGGTGAGGTTTACCTTAGCTGTACCATAAGTATTTACGTACACGCCCGTAGGTTCGGCTACCCCTATGGCGTAACTCACTTGCACCAATATCTCATCGGCTACTCCTGCGGCTACTAAGTTCTTAGCGATGTGTCGCATAGCATAAGCTGCACTGCGGTCTACCTTGCTCGGGTCTTTGCCGGAGAAAGCACCTCCGCCGTGAGCTCCTTTACCGCCATACGTATCTACGATAATTTTACGACCAGTCAAGCCTGTATCGCCGTGAGGACCTCCTATCACGAAGATACCCGTAGGGTTGATGTGGTAAATAATCTTGTCGTCAAAGAATGGTGCATATTGAGGATACTTTTTAATCACACGCGGTATGAGAATGTTCACAATGTCTTCTTTTATCTTTTGAAGCATCTTCTTTTCCGTGTCGAACTCGTCGTGTTGGGTAGAAATCACAATCGTGTTCACGCGCACCGGTTTGTTGTCATCGCTGTATTCAAGGGTTACTTGGCTTTTCGCATCGGGGCGCAAATAGGTAATCTCTTTGTTTTCACGACGTAAATCGGCTAATTCTCTCAGCAAAGCGTGCGAGAGGTCTAAGGCAAGAGGCATATAGTTTTCGGTTTCGTTTACCGCATAACCAAACATCATTCCTTGGTCGCCAGCCCCTTGTTCTTCGGGGTTACCGCGGTCTACCCCCTGATTGATATCGGGCGATTGTTCGTGAATTGCTGAAAGCACACCACACGATTTGGCTTCAAACATATAGTCGCTTTTAGTATAGCCAATTTTCTCAATCACGTTGCGCGCAATTTGTTGTACATCTATGTAGGTGTTCGATTTTACTTCCCCAGCCAATATTACCTGACCGGTAGTAACTAAAGTCTCGCACGCCACCTTCGAATGAGGGTCGAAAGCAAGAAAGTTGTCGATTAGAGCATCGCTTATTTGGTCTGCGATTTTGTCGGGGTGTCCTTCAGAAACGGACTCAGAGGTGAATAAATATCCCATTGGTAATTATGATTTAGTAGAGGACGCAATTGTAAAGAAGAATGGGGAACCGACGTGAAAAGCAAGTAAAGATTACTGTTTTAGCATTTTTCGGGGAGTACCCCAAGAGGTTGCAATCAGTACAAATTTGTCCTCTTGTTATGTTTTTCGGTGCAAAGGTATAAAATAATTATAAATGAACAATTATAAATAAATAAATTTCTCTACTGTTCACTCGCTCACACCTATTTGTCGTGCTAATTGCCTGTGTGGCTCGCACTTCACTGTGTGGCTCACACTAAAGTCCTATCACTATCCCAACACTCGGTATAAAACCACTGCTGAAAACACTTTTGTCCTTCTTGTAGAGCACATTGTAGCTCACACCTATCTGTATATACACATTACCCCCCACATTTTGCATATAACCAGCTCCCACATACAAGGCGTCTTCCTCAGTATTGTATTTGTAATTGGTGCTTTTATGCTTCTGAGAGATAAAATAATGCTGATAAGAACTACTCACATACGCCACCCTACCTATGTAATAGGTTAAAGCAGGACCTACGCCCACTAACAAACTGCGGTAGTATTCCGAGTTTTGAAAAGAACCATTCACCACAGCAGCAAGCTCCAAATCCTCAGTGATTTTGTACCCTAAGCGTGGCGATACATCAATTCCCAATCCATAAGTGGAGTAGCCAATGCCTATATTTCCCCCATAAGTCCAAGGGCTAGGACGGCTGTTTTGGTAATCAGGGTCTAAAATGTTAGGACTTTGTGACCAAGCTAAGTGGCTCATAACAAGGAGTGTGATAGCTGATAAAAAGCGCTTCATATTCATATGTTTATATTTTTCGGCAAAGATAATAAATAATTGCAAATAGCCAAATCTTACCTTATCAATAAGCAATGGCGTATTTTTCTATAAGATAATACTTTTTTAGAAAAACCAATAACAGAACATAAGTGTAACTACCTTATAGTGCTCAGCCAAGGTGTACAAAGGCTTTCGGTAACATTCCTATATCTATCTTCCAAGATTCGTTCAAGCTTCCTATAAGCTTCCTATAAGCTCCATATAAAAATTTTTTGCCCCAAAAAAACGCTCATAAAAAATATATTCATCACATTTTCAGTATATAAACTCTCAAAGTTCTAAAAACGCCATTTTGTCAATAAAGAGGCTATAAAACATATTTATTTTCTGTTTTGAGTTCTATTTTTAGAAAAATATTCTAAATGAAGAATCTCTTTTTTCTTTTGTTTGTTTTTTTCATTTTTTTTTAGAAAACTTTGCACTGAAAAATAAAGCGATTTATGAATTTGAAAAATTTATTAGTTTTTGTAGGTATTTTCCTTTGGGTATTACCTTCCTTAGCGCAAAATGTAACGATTAAGGGCTCGGTGAAAGACACGAAGGGTGAACCTATGATGGGCGCTTTTGTCTTTATAAAAGGCACCCAACACGGTACTTCTACTGACTTTGATGGCAACTATACTCTCAATGCCCAAGTAGGCGATGTACTCAAATATTCATTCTTGGGAATGAAATCCGTCGAAAAGAAAGTAACGGCAGGTGTAACCCAAATAGATATCGTCCTTCAAGACGATATTCAACAATTAGAGGGTACAGTGGTAACTGGCTATGGAGGCAAGAAAATAGCCAGTCGCACAGTGGCTTCGGTAGCTACTGTAAAAGGAAAAGATTTTGCCGAAACCCCTAATGCTAATATCACCGATGCACTACAAGGTAAAGTAGCAGGTATGGTGGTAACTACCGAGTCCGGAAGACCAGGAGCAAGCTCTTCGGTACTCATTCACGGACTCAACACGTTTATGTCAGTTTTTGATAAGACGATAGTCTCAGAACCTTTGTATATAATAGATGGTGCCCCTGTAAGTGGCGATATAATGACGATGTATAACCCTACCGATATAGAGAGCGTAACAGTACTCAAAGATGCTGCTTCTACTTCTATCTATGGAGCTCGTGCTGCCAATGGGGTGATTTTAATTACTACCAAAAGAGGTAAACGCAATGAGCGCACTCATATTACTATTAATCATCAGTTGGGCTTCTCAATGCGCACCAATGTAACTCGCAAATTTTTTGATAATATGGCGAGCCCACAAGAGTATATGGACTTTTGGGTAAAAAAAGACCCCAATGCTATTGTAGCCTTCGGTAGGCGTTCGGGCTACACCCAAACTACGGCAAGAGCTATCGCCGATAGTATCTTGGCAGCAAATCCTTATAATACACGTTGGGATAAAGTTTTCTTTCGCGATTTCGCTCCTATCTCACGCACCGATATGTCTATTTCGGGAGGAAGTAATACTACTTCTTATTACATTTCGTTGGGCTACTTAGACCAACAGGGTATCAAGGCGCGTTCGGACTACAAACGCTATAATCTCAATACTAATTTAGACACTCAAATAACCGATTGGCTTAAAGCAGGGCTTTCAATCTCCTTAGGAACTACCACTGCCGAAGGAGTATCGAATGCTGGTAGTGAAACCGATATATTGTCGCTCCCTATTTATTCTCCCAAAGAGAGCGATGGGAAGAGAAAGAATTACATTCCTTCTTTTATTAATCGTCAAAATGGCTTTTTTCATCCTGATTATATGGCTGAAAAATACCCTTCTATTGATTATACTGAGGATATATTGCCTATAGGGTATTTATTAATAGAACCTATCAAGAACTTAACATTTAAAAGTCAAGTAGGGATACAGTATAATGTAAATGAAACTGAAAGCAAAGGGCCTCTACCTTCTTATATAGATTATCGTTATAGTAATGATAGTAGCAAAACGGTAGCACAAACCTTTCGCTATCTCAATAAATACATACAGCGTACTTATACTAACCTATTGCAATACAAATGGAATATAAAGAACTTACACGATTTTGACTTCCTATTGGGGCAAGAATCTATCGAAACGCTGTGGCGCTCGTTCAACGCATCGTCTAAGGGGCAACCTTCTGATGCTTTATCAATGCTCAGTCACGGAACTAAAGAATATAATGTAGGAGATAGCCAATCTGAATCAGGATTTAATTCCTATTTTGCCCGTTTGGAATACTCTTATAAATACCGTTATTTTATAGACCTATCAGCACGCCGTGATGGTTCATCAGCCTTTGGCTCAAATAATCGCTATGCCAATTTCTGGGCGATAGGAGGAATGTGGAAACTCAAAGAAGAGAAGTTTTTGCAAAAGATAAATTGGCTTACCAGCTTAGATTTGCGTTTTAGCACCGGTATTTCGGGCAACTCTTCTATTGGTGATTATCGCAATAGAACCTTGGTAGATGCTTCAAAATTATATAAGCAAACCCCAGGTTATTTTATTGCGATGCTCGGTAATCCCGATATTATGTGGGAAGAACAACAGAAAACAACACTCGGCTTGCATATCGGTATCGCCAAAGGTACTACTATCAATTTTGAAGTGTATGAGCGTAATACCCATAAAACTCTTGCACAACGTTATATAAACTCAGCGTCGGGCTTTACTTCTATTCCGGATAATATAGGTGATATGCAAAATAGAGGTTTTGACCTTACTATTTCAACGATTGCGTATAGAAGTAAGAACAATGATTTAAGTATACGTCCTTATTTCAATATGAATTACAATGAACAGAAAGTAACCTCGCTATTCTTGAGCAAAGATAATTTTGTGAATAGACTTTTTAATAATGGATATAGGCTAAATGAACCATTACAATGGGCATTACCAATATTTAAGGGTATCAATAAAGACGGAGATGCCGAATGGTATCAACGAAACGAAGATAACCCTATGATACAACAAAAAGACGACTCCAAAGTTACGACCCAATTCAGTGAAGACCTAATACAAACTACAGGCAAGAAAATGTTTGCACCTATCAATGGTGGTTTTGGGCTAAGTGCTACTTATAAGAATGTATCACTCGATTTGGCATTTTCTTATGCTTTGGGCAAATGGCTTATCAATGAAGACCGATACTATACTTTAAACCAAAGCACTTTTGGAGGTAAGAATTTTAATAGAGAATTGTTTAACTATTGGAAACAAGAAGGTGATGATACAGAGTTGCCTAAACTCAGCAGTGCTTATTATATGCGCAAAGATACCCGCTTACTCGAAAATGCCTCTTATATGCGCTTGAAGAGTATAAGTTTAAGTTATGCGCTTCCTCAGGAGGTAATAGACCAAATGAGATTCTTTTCAGGAGTGCGCCTATATGCATCGGCTCGTAATATTTTCACCATTACCAAATATTCAGGAGCCGACCCTGAGTTTTCTAATACGTTATCAAGAGGAGGTTATCCGCCTGCTCGTCAATTTACTATAGGTGTAGAACTTAAATTCTAAAAAGGGAAAATGAAAAAAATAATATATATAGCACTTTTATGTTCTTTTTTGGTGTCGTTGCCTACGGGTTGTGCTCGTTTGGACTTAGACCCTTATAATTACGCCAGTGAGAATACCAGTTTTAAGAATAAGCGTGATGCCGAGATGTGGGTAAACGGGATGTATAACGCTTTGCGGGATTACAATCAGGGGCAACAGATGTATGCCTCAGACCTCCAAGCCGATTATCTCAACGCAGCTGCGGGAGCAATGGAAAAGTTACCCGATATGCATCGGTGGTCTACGTTTGCTTCTTCGGAGCACGCTACTGCCTCTATATGGAAAGAACGCTTCCTTATTATTCAAGATATAAACACAGGTATTAAGGGCTTCCCTAATATACCTGAGCAATCAGAAATACAAGAACTTACAGGAGCTCTCTACTTAGGGCGAGCCTATTGCTTTACCTATTTGGTTACGCACTTCTGCAAGCCTTATAACAGTAGTACAACAACTACCGATTTAGGTTTACCTCTGCTTACAGCTCCTACGCTCAAGAACTTTCCTCCGCGCAGTAGTGTAGCTGAAACCTATGATTTTATACTCAGTGATATTCAGAAAGCTGAAACCTTATTAGCAAACCAAACAGGAGCAGCAGGAGCTGATACTTTCACCCTCGATGCTGCCAGAGCTCTCAAAGCAAGAGTCTTGCTCTATAAAAATGACTGGGCACAAGCCTACCAAGTAGCAGTAGCACTTATCAATACTAATCGCTATCCACTGGCTACCTCTGCCGATGTTTTCAAAAAAATATGGACAGAAGATGATAATGCCGAAAGTATTATCCAGTTATACGCAGCTGTCAATGCAGGAGTTTATGAAACTTCTGATAATACCAATGAGCTCTATTTAGGTGAAAGTGAAAGTTTCTTTTTCCCAGGACAGATAGACGCAAATCCTAATGTGTTGCCTACTCAGGATTTTATAGATTTATTTACCACTGACGACTGGCGAAAAGATGTTTTCTTGAAAGAAGTAACCGTAGGGTTTAGCTCTCTTTATGCTGTAAACAAGTACCCTCGAAATAGAGAATTAGAACCTATTGATAGTTATAATTTTTATTATGGGCATAAGGCTAAGCTTTTCCGCATAGCTGAGACTTACCTTATAGCAGCCGAAGCTGCCTATAAAAACAATGATGAAACTAATGCTAAAAAGTACTTAAACCTATTACGTGCTGCAAGAGGGCTCAGTGCTATTACTACCTCAGGAAGCAACCTTTTTGCCGACATACAAAACGAGCGCAATAGAGAGTTAGCTTTTGAAGATTTCCGCCTGTATGACCTTAATCGCTGGGGATTGCCTGTAAAAAGAGGTACCCCTCAGGATGTAACGGCTATTAGGAATACTCCTGCCTCTGATTATAGTGAACTCAATATTCAGGTAGGAAGTAATTACTATTACAAAATAGTATGGCCTATACCAGTAGATGATATAGACTACGAACAAGGCAATTGGAAACAAAATCCTAATTGGTAATCCTATAATTAGTAAATTAGTAAATGTGAAAATTTGCTAATTTGCTAATTTTCTAATTTATAAAAATATGGAATATTACGAATTATACAAAAAACTAAAAACAGTTTTCGATACCCAGCGCGATACCGAATTACCCGAGCTGGGTATTCGTATTTTGCATAATAGCTTCTTCTCCGAAGGGGCTAAGTATTACTTGCCAGGAAGTCCGCATTTGTTTTGTCAAGAGCATAATTTATCGTTTCCTTCTCAGCTTAATGATGCGCAAGACGACCTCCATTGGGCTGACTATGATGTGGATTGTAATATTCATTTCCAGTATCATATAATACAATCTTTGGGAACTCCAAAAGCTGACGGGGTGATTATCGTATTTCACGGACTTAACGAAAAGAAATGGGATAAATACTTACCGTGGGCTTATGGATTGGCAGCACAAACAGGTAAGGCAGTAATGCTCTTTCCAATAGCCTTCCATATGAGTCGTGCCCCTGAGCGATGGAGCTCTCGCCAAGAAATGTACATTATTGCACAAAAGCGTATGAATGAGTTTCCGGATAATTCGGAAACCTCTTATGTGAATGCGGCGACTTCTACGCGTTTAGATGCCTTTCCTCAACGTCTCTTTTGGTCGGGGTTGCAAACATATAACGATATAGTACAGCTCATCACTGACCTGAAAGCGGGCTTGCTCCCTACCATTGCACCTACGGCTACGGTAGACCTCTTTGGGTATTCCATAGGCTCTTTCCTTTCTGTAATATTGATGATGGCAAATCCCAAAGGCTATTTTACTAATTCCAAGCTCTTTTGTTTCTGCGGAGGTATGACTATCGACCGTATGTTCCCCATCTCTAAATACATAATGGACGGACGTGCAGCGATAACAATGCAGAAAACCTTTGCCGAACTGCTCAGCACCAATTTCAAGAACGATGACCGCCTAAGACATTATCAAGATAGTGACCTTCATTTTGGTGAAGGTTGGTTCAAAACGATGTTGCGCTACAACTATTACCAGAAAGAACGTGAACAGCGCTTTTTGCAGTTGGAGAAGCAAATCAAAGCTTTAGTATTGGAGAAGGACGAGGTAACACCTCCTATTGAGGCACTCAACACCCTTAAAGGAGGTTACAGAAATATCAATATAGAGGTACAAATAGAAGATTTTCCTTATCCGTATACCCATATGAGTCCGTTTGCCCTCACTACCAAGAATGCTCCCCAAGTAACCGAGGCTTTTGAGAGGTTTGTAACATCGGCAGTGGCGTTTTATTTAGGTAAAAGATAAAAGGTAAGGAAATTAGCAAATTTGAGAATTAGCAAATGAGAAATGAAGTGTGAAAAAGTTTTTAGAAGAAGGGAATAAGGTTGAAAATTGAAGGCTATTGGGAGCTAGGACGAACAAAAGACGAACAAAGAACGAACAAAAGACGAAGGAAAGACGAACAAATGACGAATCTATACCGAAGATAAGGCGAAGAAAGGTTATAGAAATATTGGCTATTAGGAGTTGCACTTGTGATGTACTTAACCTATATAATTGTAAATAACTACTAAACACTAACGACTGACAACTGATGATAGATACACATACACACTTATATTCAGAAGAATTTGACGCTGACCGTACTGAGATGATCGCACGAGCTAAAGCAGCTGGCGTAACCCGTTGTTTTATCCCAGCTATTGATGCGAGCTATACCCAGCGAATGTTTCAGCTGAAAAACGATTATCCTGACTACGTTTTCCTAATGAACGGTCTGCACCCTTGTAGCGTGAAAGAAAACTATCAGGAGGAACTTGTGCACGTTGAGAATTTGATGCAATCGCATTTCTTTTGTGCTATTGGCGAGATAGGCATCGACCTTTATTGGGATAAAACTTTTCTCAAAGAGCAACAAGAGGCTTTCCAGTGGCAAATACAGTTGGCTAAAAAGCATCAGTTGCCTATTGTTATTCACTGTCGAGAGGCTTTCGACGAAGTGTTTGAGGTTTTAGAAACTGAAAAAAGTGACGACCTTTTTGGCATTTTTCACTGCTTTACGGGTACAGAAGCGCAAGCTCAGCGCGCTATTGCCTACGGCTTACATTTAGGTATTGGCGGAGTGGTAACTTTTAAGAACGGAAAGATAGACCAGTTTTTAAAAAATATAGATTTACAGCATATCGTTTTAGAAACCGATTCACCTTATTTGGCACCAGTACCTTACCGCGGGAAACGCAACGAAAGTGCTTATATAGTGAAAGTTGTAGAGAAATTATCGGATATATATGCTTTGCCCGAAAGCGAGATTATACGCCTTACTGACGAAAATGCTACAAATATATTTAAGATTTAATTAGGTATTATCAAATATATTTCGTTACTTTGCCTTTCGTTATCCAAAACAAGAGAATATAGAGTATCTGAAATGACCGATTATTTCAAGTCCATACGTCCGTTTAACGACAACGAAGTAGCACGTGCCTTGTCGCAAATTAAAGATAATCCTTTGATTAGAGCGATGATGGCTTATGCATTTCCTAATGAAACTCCTGAGGAGCGAGAGCGACGACTGCTTGCTTGCCAAAAGGTATCAGATTTTCAGGAGGATATAATGTATCAAGTGGTTACTAAGGCGATTGAGAAAAGTATTTCGGAATTTACCTGTGATGGGTTTGACGGTTTAGACCCCCGCAAAGCTTATGTATTTGTTTCCAATCACCGCGATATTGTTTTAGATACTTCCTTATTAAACGTTGCCCTATACGACAATCACCTTTCGATGACGGCTTCGGCTATGGGTGACAATTTGCTCAGGAAAAAGTATTTGAAGATATTGGCGATGCTCAACAGAAATATCATTATATATAGGAGTTTGCCCCCACGAGAGGCTTTGGAGCATTCTAAATTGGTATCGGAATATATTTACCACTGCATTACAGAAGAGCATCGCAATGTGTGGATTGCGCAACGAGAAGGGCGTACTAAGAACGGCGACGACCGTACCCAACAAGGGGTTTTGAAGATGCTCACCCTTAATGCTCCCGAAGATATATCACCTTTGCAGTACCTCAAAACACTTAATTTAGTACCAATGTCGATTTCCTATGAGTTTGACCCCACTGATGTGTTGAAGTTGCCCGCACTTATTGCCCAACATAACGGGGTAGAATACGTGAAATCTAAAAAAGAGGATTTTGAGAACATCATTCAAGGCTTGTTGGGACAAAAAGGACGTGTGCATATTTCGGTAGGACAACCGCTGTACGACCAGATAGACACTATAGAAGCTACACATCAGCATCTTAACAAGCAATTGCAAGCCTTAGCTGAATGTTTGGACAAAGCTATTCATCAACAGTACAAGTTGTTTCCTGCGAATTATATTGCTTATGATTTGCTGAACGACACCTCTATATATAAGGAATACTACAATGAAAAAGATTTTCGACGTTTTGAACGCCGAATGAACAACCGAAGCAATTCTGAAGACCTTTCACAAAAGAAGTTTTTAGAGATGTACGCTAATCCTGTAAAGAACAAATTCGATGGAAACCAATAATTCAAAAGTGCTCCTCATCTATACGGGGGGGACTATCGGGATGATAAAGGACTACCAAACAGGAGCCTTGCGCGCTTTCGAGTTTGATAATCTTTACAAGCGTATTCCTGAGCTCTCGCACTTAGATTGTGAAATCTCGGTGCACTCGTTTGAGAAAGTGATAGACTCCTCGGATATGAACCCCCAGCATTGGATTGAAATTGCTGAGGTGATTGAAAGAGAGTATAATCACTACGATGGTTTTGTAGTGTTGCACGGCAGTGATACGATGAGCTACTCGGCTTCGGCTTTAAGCTTTATGCTACAAGGGCTTACTAAACCTGTAATATTTACCGGTTCACAACTGCCGATAGGCGATTTGCGTACCGATGCCAAAGAGAACCTCATTACCTCTATACAGCTGGCAGCCCTAAAAGAAAATGGTGAGCCAGTGATACAAGAAGTGGGGCTCTATTTTGAGTACAAGCTCTACCGAGGCAACCGTACTACCAAAATAAACGCCGAGCACTTTCAAGCTTTTGCCTCGCTGAACTACCCTCTGTTAGTAGAAAGTGGTGTACATTTAAAGGTAATGAAAGAGAACCTTTTACCCCGCAAGCAAAAGCAACACTTAGAAGTGTGGAAAGATTTTGAAACTAATGTAGCGATTATCAAGATGTTCCCAGGCATTACTGCACCTATACTGAATGGTATTTTCAATATCCCAAATCTGAAAGGGGTAGTGTTAGAAACCTACGGTTCAGGTAATGCTCCTACCGATGCGTGGTTTGTAGAGAGTTTGCAGAGTGCTATTCATAAAGGAATACATATAGTGAATGTTACCCAGTGTTCTGGAGGTAGTGTGATGATGGGCAAATATGAAGCGAGTGAAGCCCTCAAAAAGATGGGAGTGATAGACGGAAAAGACCTCACAACCGAGTCGGCAATCACAAAATTGATGCTTTTGCTTAAAAAAAATATTTCTCATAAACTATTCAAAATCAAGTTTGAAGAAAATATAGCTGGAGAAATTTAGCAAAAAATTAAGAAAAAACTTGTGGGATAGAAAAATAATTTGTTACTTTGGCATTCAGAAACAGCATAGAGAGAGGTGTCCGAGTGGTCGAAGGAGTACGCCTGGAAAGTGTATATACGCCACAAGCGTATCGAGGGTTCGAATCCCTTCCTCTCTGCTTCTTTCTAAAAAAAAACAGAATAATTATTAAACATTAAATTATCAACTAACAATTTAAAAAGATTAAACAAATGAAAAAAATGTCATCTAAGCTACTTCTAGTAGCAATGTTAATTTTAAACGTGGCTATGGTTAGCGCTCAGGAAGCAACTGAAACGATGCAACAAAGCAAAGGCTTCCACCAAGTATTTAAAGAGCGTTTTATTGAAGGGGGTCCTATGTATATGGCTCCTATCTTGCTCTGCTTGATTATTGGTTTGGCAGTAGCTATTGAGAGAATTATTTACCTCAATATGGCGACTACCAATTCTAAAAAGCTAATCGCCGATATTGAAGAGGCATTGGATAGCAAAGGTATTGAGGCAGCTAAAGAAGTGTGCCGTAATACAAAAGGCCCTGTTGCATCTATTTTCTATCAAGGTCTTGACCGTTCATCAGAAGGTATTGATATGGTTGAAAAATCAGTAGTATCTTACGGAGGTGTACAGATGGGACAATTAGAAAAGAACGTATCTTGGATTTCGCTCTTTATTGCTATTGCACCGATGTTAGGGTTTATGGGTACGGTAATTGGTATGATTGAGGCTTTCGATAAGATTAGTTCAGCTGGTGGTTTGGACGCATCATTGATTGCTGGTGATATCAAGGTTGCCTTGCTTACTACAGTGTTTGGTTTGATTGTAGCAATGATACTACAAGTATTCTACAACTACATCATTGCTAAAATCGACGCTATCGTAAATGATATGGAAGATGCTTCTATCTCATTGATAGACCTTTTAGTAGCAAGAAAAATGAAATAATTTATTCACCCATTAAACAACTTTAAGTATGTATAAAATAGCAAAATATGGAGCTCTTGCTTTGGGCGTAATTGGGGTAGTTCTATGGATTGTTTTGTCTTTCTTTACAAACGCTGAGGATCCCAACAACGGTACTATGCAAGCTTTGTTTGTGCTGACTTATGTTCTTTTAGGTATTGCTTTGTTGGCAGTAATCGTATCAGCGGCACAAAACATTTTAGCTTCACCAAAAGCACTTAAGAAAACGCTTATCTATACGGGAGGATTTGTGGTAGTTCTTCTTTTAGCTTATATCTTCTCATCAGGAGCTGTAGAAGCTAATGCCAGTGACGAAGTGAAGAAAGCCAGCGAATCTGTAAGAAGATGGGTAAGCACAGGTTTAATCGCTTTGTACATATTGGTAGCGGTAGCCGTAGTAGCTCTTATAGCTTCCAATGTAAAAAAAGCACTAATGAAATAAGAAATTATGGCAAAACGTTCCGCACCCGAGGTAAATGCAGGTTCAATGGCTGATATTGCTTTCTTGTTGTTGATATTCTTTTTGGTAACAACAACTATTGAGAGCAACTCAGGGATTACTGTAAAGTTACCTCCTAAACCACAAGAAAATACGCCACCACCTCCACCAGTAAAAGAGAAAAACGTATTGGTAGTGGTAGTGAACAAGTACAACCAGTTGTTAATAAACAACGAAGTTAAGGAACTTAAAGACGTAAAAGAAACAGCGCTTAATTTCTTGGATAACAATGGAGATGGTTCTTGTACTTACTGTAAAGGTAAAAGAGACCCTCTATCATCAGACAACCCAGATAAAGCAGTTATTTCTTTGCGCAATGACCGTGAAACTTCATATCACACTTATATAGCTGTACAAAATGAATTGATTAAGGCATATAATGAGTTACGTGAGCGTGAACGTAGACGTTTGTTCCCTAACGAAGTACCTTACGTTCAGATAGAGGAAGAATTTAACGCAGCTCGTACTCCTAAAGACAGGAAAGATGCGTTAGAACCTAAAATCGTGAAATTACAGGAGCTATTCCCAAGAAAATTGCTTGAAACAGCACCTAAGAAACACTAAAATTAGAAGGATATGTCAAAATTTACAAAAAAGAAAAGTGGCGAAACGCCCGCTGTTTCTACGGCTTCTTTGCCAGATATCATCTTTATGCTTTTGTTCTTCTTTATGACAGTAACAGAATCTAAAGATAGTGATTTGATGGTACAAAATAAGTTGCCAGTGGCAGACCAGGTACAAAAATTGGACAAGAAAGACCCAGTTGTGTACATTTATGCAGGGAAACCACTTCCTAAGTATCAGGCTAAGTTTGGTGTAAACGCTAAAATTCAAGTGAACGATAAATTCATTGATGTTTCGGAGGTAAGCCACTATATATTGAATTATAGAGAAGGTTTACGCGATGCACTAAAAGATGTATTTATGACCGCTTTGAAAGTAGATGCTGATACCAATATGGGATTAGTGAGTGATATTCGTGAGAAATTGCAAGATGTTAATGCCTTGAAATTGACTTATATTGCTCGTGAAGGTTCTCCTTTGAATCAAAAATAAATAAGAAACATATTTCTGTGTTAAAAAGACTACCTTAAAAATTAGGGTAGTCTTTTTTTGTTATTATCAATAAAAATATTACCTTTGCATTATTAAAACAAGTTAATAGTAATTATTTATGAGAAAAATCGTTTTACTTTTTGGATTACTCCTCAGTGCAGGAGTAGCTTCAGCACAGTCGTTTGGGGCTGGTGATGTACAAATTAATGGAGGTCTTGGTGTTTCAGGTCCAGGAGCTATGATATATGGTTCAGTGGACGTTGGGATTAATGACCAAATAACTGTAGGAGGTGAGTTATTTTACCGTGGTAGAAACTACAATAGCGTAAAATACAATAATATAGGTGTTTTAGCCACGAGTAATTACCACTTCAATAAACTCATAAGAAGACTTCCTTCAAACGTAGATTTGTACGGTGGTTTAAGTTTGGGATATTACAATTGGAATAATGATTATAAATATGACAATTGGGATCCTTATTATGATTCAGGATTTGCAGTGCGTCTTCAAACAGGGGGGCGTTACTTCTTTACAGAAAACTTCGGTGTGAATGCTGAGTTGTTTGTAGAACACAACTCTTTTGCAACAGGAGGTTTTAAAGCAGGTGTTACTTATAGATTTTAATAACTTAAAAAATGAAAAAAGGGACTTCTGAGGAAGTCTCTTTTTTATTATGATTTTTTAGCCTCTTTTAGTAAGTAGGCTCTGAATAAACGCAGTTCGTCCCAACTGTATCTTTCTTCTGTCTTTTCATAAAGACTTCTCAGGGTAGTAAGTTCTTCGTTTTCGTTTTCTTTAAAAATTGTATTCAGTTCATTGATAGTTTCCTCAGGAAGTACCTCAGTAATAGCAATTTTATCTTGCTCTATGCATTTGGCTATGTGAGAATAGATAGTAGCCTGTGATAGCGTACGCTCTTTGGCTATTTCGGCTACTGTTTTACCTTCTTTCCAAAGCTGAAGTGTAATATCATAAGTAGAGCGTTTTTCCTTCTTGGGTTTATCATCTTTGGAGAGAGGATATTCGCCTATAAAGAGTTTTTCGTTCTTTAAAATATTATTAATTTTTCCGGTGAGTTCAGTGTACAAAGTTTCTAATTTGGCTGAATGTATCTTTTCTTTATCAAAGGGTTGGTCGGATTGTGCTAATTGCACCATTTGCTCTAAGCGGAAGAGTTTCTTTAGCGTTTCGGAAAGACTATTGTCTAACTCTTTTAGTTCGGTGAAAAATTGTTTAACTTTTTTCTGATTGGCTATCTTTCCTTCTACTAATAGCACTTCATACCACAATTGTTCTAAGAGCGGTGTAAAATAAGTGATACCTTTGGCTACGCGTTCGAAAATATGCTGAACATCGGTTGCATTATTGAAAAGTGTTTTGAGTTGCTTGATGAATTTCTCGGAGACGGTAACGAGTTCTTGCACTCTTACTAACTGCTGTGATGCCCAATCTTTATATAGGTTTTTATTGCCAATTTCACCTGAATAACTATTGCGGTGTAGCACCCATTCTTCTAAAAGAGTATTCCATTGGAAAGTGTTTAGAATATTCTCCTGCAAAAATTCGGTTTTTCCTGTATAACAAGCGGTTTGTACTTCTTTTTCGGAGGCTTTGTTCTCGGCATAACCTATCACTTCACCATTGTTGTTGATACCATTAGCACTTACTGAGGATAGTAAGACCAAGCCGTCTAAAGAGCGCAGGCGCGAAAATGCTACATAGGCTTGACCTGAGGCAAATACGCTTGCCAAATCTAAGATGGCTTTCTCGAAAGTGAGCCCTTGACTTTTGTGTATGGTAATTGCCCACGCCAAACGCAATGGGTATTGGGTAAACGAGCCCAGGCGCTCTTCTTCTATATCTTTGGTTGTTTCATTCAGTTTATATCGTACGTTTTCCCATTCGTAGCGTTCGACGTTTATGACCCTTCCACCGTCTAATTTCACGTTAATTTCACCTTCGGAAAGAGAGACCACTGTACCCATCTTTCCGTTGAAAAACAGGTGTTCTCCTGAAATGTCATTTTTGATGAACATTACTCTTGCGCCTTCTTTTAGCTGAATGACTTTTTCGATAGGGTAGAGGTATTCGGGAAAATCATCAACAATATCAGCCTCGTAAGAGAATAGGGGAGAGGAGAGTTTACTCATTTCGCGTTGGTTCATTGCATCGGCTTTGGCGTTGTGAGTGGTAAGGGTGATATAATCTTTTAGGTGTTTTTTAGGGAAATCTGGCTGTACATACCTTTCTAACTGTTTGATATCCTCAGAGGTAAGTTGGTTTTCACGTAAGTGATTTAAAATGGAGATAAACAGCTTATCGGTTTGTCGGTAAATGGTTTCGAGTTCTACATATAGCAAAGGATTTTGAGTTATGACTTCGGACTGAAAGAAAAACATTCCTTTATAATAATGTTTGAGCACTTCCCATTCCTCTTGTTTTACTACGGGGGGCAACTGTAACAAATCGCCGATGAAGAGCACTTGTACGCCTCCGAAGGGTCGTTTGTCTTTTCGGATAAACTGCAACATATAGTCCATAGCATCGAGCACATCAGCACGGAGCATACTCACTTCATCTACAATTAACAATTCCATATTGCGGATAACCTGCTGTTTATTTTTGTGCATTTGGAAGTGTTTGCGCAAAGAAAATCGATTTTCGAAGCGCAAGAATTCATTCACAATAGGGGGATTGCTGAGTGTTGGTAAGAAAGAAGCAAAAGGGAGTTGGAACATCGAATGAATAGTTACCCCGCCAGCATTGAGAGCAGCAATACCCGTAGGGGCAACTACCACCGTATTTTTATAACAAGTATTGATGATTTTGTGTAGCAGAGTAGTTTTACCTGTTCCTGCTTTCCCTGTGAGAAAAATATTTCTATTTGTTTGATTTACAAGTGTAAGTATGTACTCTTCCATACCATTTGTTTGGTTGTTATCATTTAAAACGCAAAGATACGAAACTTATTTTAATTAGCAAATTAACAAATTAGATGTGAACTACACAGCTAAATTTTGGTAGGAAGGAGGGTAGGTTTAGCTTATAGAAAGCTTATAGGAAGCTTATACGAATCTTGGACGATTGGTATAGAAAGGGTATATAAATAGTTGAAAGTGAATGGTTAAGAGTGAACGTTTTTTTGTAAAAAAGGTACTGAAAAGTAATTGTACAGGAGCGGATAAATAAATCTTTTTTCTTTTCTTTTGTTACTATTAATTTTTTTTGCTACTTTTGTCACATTAATAATCAACCTTTAAAAATATTCACAGCTATGATTAAAAAAATCTATCAAGTAGCCATAGGCATTGCTGTATGTCTTGGCTTTGTGGCTTGTAACTGCAATCAAGCTACTTCTAATGAGAATAAGAGTAGAAGTTCTTATCAAATTAAAGTAACTACCCCCCCTCGTCCAGCTGGGCAAACAGATGTACTAAACCTTACTACACCTAAAATGGATACGGTGCGTATAGGAATCATCGGTCTTGGAATGCGCGGACATAGTGCGGTAGAACGTTATATGCACGTGCCCGGAGCGAAAGTTACAGCTATCTGCGATATACGTCCTGAAATGGTAGAAAAAGCGCAACAAGTAATTGAAAAAGCAGGGCATAAGCGTGTAGCCCAGTACACAGGTGATGAAAATGCTTGGAAAGCGCTATGTGAGCGCAAAGATGTAGATCTCGTGTACATTGTAACTGACTGGAAACATCACGTACCTATGGCGCTTTATGCTATGGAACACGGTAAACACGTGGCGATAGAAGTGCCCGCAGCTCTTGATATGGAACAGATTTGGGCATTGATTAATATGAGTGAGAAGAAACGCTTACACTGTATGATGCTTGAGAACTGCGTGTATGACTACTTTGAAATTACTACTCTTAATATGGCACAACAAGGACTCTTGGGAGAAGTGATTCACGGTGAAGGCTCTTATATTCATAACTTAGACGACTTTTGGACTGAGTATTGGAATAACTGGCGTTTAGACTACAATGCTAAAAATCGCGGAGATATATACCCTACGCACGGTATAGGTCCTGTATGCCAAGCGCTTAATATTCACCGAGGAGACAAGATGAACTATTTAGTTTCATTTGATACGCACGCTTTTAGAGGTAAAGAAGTGTACAAACGCGTAATGGGCAAAGAAGATCCTAACTTCCAAAACGGTGACCTTACTGTTACAATGATTAAGACAGAAAAAGGAAAAACCATACAAATACAACACGATGTGGTAACACCACGTCCATATTCACGTATGTATCAGCTTACAGGAACAAATGGATTCGCGAATAAATATCCAATAGAAGGTTATCTTATTCAGCCAGAAAGTATAGCAAAAGACGAAGTCCCTAACCACGAAAATCTTTCGGCACACAGCTTTATGCCCGAAGAGGCTAAAAAAGCAATGATGGAAAAATACAAACCACGTATTCTTAGAGAATTGGAAACTAAAGCAAAAGAAGTGGGCGGTCACGGTGGTATGGATTTCATTATGGACTATCGCCTCATCTACTGTTTGCGCAATGGTTTGCCTTTGGATATGGACGTGTATGACCTTGCTGAATGGTGTTGCTTAGCACCTCTTTCTAAACTATCATTAGAAAACGGTAGTGCTCCTGTAGAAATACCCGATTTTACTCGCGGAGCTTGGAATAAACAAAAAGGTTACAAACACGCGTTTGCTAATTAGAATCCCCACCCCTTTCCCTCCCCCAAGGGGAGGGGGTAGGATAATATATTTTTCTAACTATTTATATTGCATTCTCTCTTCCTTGGGAGGGGGCGAGGGAGGATTATAGAGCTTATGTCAAACGTATTACGTCTTCCTGCTGAACAACTATATGCAAAAGAATTAGAGGCTTTAAAAGAAGAGGATAAAAAACAAGAAAAGCCCATAGGCTGGCAATTGTCGCCTAAAGCTGTGCTGAAATTTGTAACTGGAGGTACTGCCAGCGGGGTAGAGATTACCCCTAAGTACATCGGTCATAACCGCTTGGTGGAAATCGCTATTGCTACACTCCTTACCGACCGCTCTCTACTGCTTATAGGCGAGCCAGGAACCGCCAAATCGTGGCTTTCCGAAAATCTTACAGCAGCTATTTGTGGCGATTCGTGTAAAGTGATTCAAGGTACAGCGGGCACTAGTGAAGAACACATTCGCTATTCGTGGAACTACGCAATGCTCTTGGCTAACGGGCCATCGCACGAAGCTCTACTTAAATCACCTATTTATCGCGCGATGGAAACAGGAACTGTCGCTCGTTTTGAGGAGATTTCGCGTTGCGCTTCCGAAGTACAAGACGCACTGATTTCTATCCTATCGGAGAAGAATATTGCCATTCCTGAACTCAGTGAAGAATTGCCTGCTCAGCGCGGTTTCTCCATTATTGCCACTGCCAATACCCGCGACCGTGGTGTAAACGAGATGTCGTCAGCACTCAAAAGACGTTTCAACATCATCGTGCTACCTGCCCCTGCTACTTTAGAAACCGAAGTGTCTATTGTAACCAAACGTGTAGCTGAGATTTCTAACAACTACAAACTGAAAGCCGCCTTGCCAAGCAATGAAGCTATAGAGAAGATTGTAACAATTTTCCGCGAATTGCGCAAAGGAGCTACTTTAGACGAAAAACAAAAACTCAAATCTCCTAGCGGAGTTATTTCTACTGCAGAAGCTATTTCGCTTATCACCAATAGTATGGCATTAGCAGGCAGTTTTGGCAACGGCACTGTTACCGATGAAGATTTAGCATCAGGATTGCAAGGAGCTGTAGTAAAAGATGAAGATAAAGATAAAATGGTGTGGAAGGAATACCTTGAAAATGTAATGAAGAAACGCGGAGCTTCTTGGCGTGAACTCTACAACCAATGTTCAGCAATGAACAATTGATAATTATCACATTGGCAAATTGGCAAAATTGCACATTTCCACATAGTAATAAATAAGCGAATTGTATTCAGGATGCGCTTGAATCCACTGATGCAAGATAGGTATAAAGGTGGCGATAATCTCTTTATCGCCACTTTCTAATATACGTTTGCTATAAGCGATATAGATTTGCTCTGCCAAAGGCATTATAAGTATACCTTGGTATGACTTAGGTGCAAAATCCTCAGCGCGCAGAAACGGCATCACGTCAGTAATTACTTCCAAATATTCCTCACGATCTTTATAAGCTTTGTGCAACTGCTCTGCTAGGGCAGAAAACGCTTTTGAAGGCATCGTGAAATACATACCTTTCAAATTCTCGTACAGCACATCAATAAGTTCTATTTTTCCTGTTTTGCGCAACTGTGCGAAGAACTTCACGTATTGCCAAAGCAGTTGGTCGGTGATGAGCACTTCTTCAATGCTAAAACGCAGGTCTTTGAGTGCTTGCACATATTGCAGAAAAGTGTCTAAGTCGTTTTCGGCTACTGCCCTCTTGCAAAAATCGTAATACACCCAGCCCAACGAATATTTGTTGATACTGCTATCGTTTTCCTTAAATTCCTCAAGAGCGATGCGCAACGCCTCGTCCAAGTCACCTGCTTTGCGCAAAGCCGTTACCTCACTTATCATCATTTCTTTACAACTCTAAAAAGGGTGATTTTCTCATTGCCCGAAGCAACCATAGTTTGCTCATCTACAAAGAGTAGCGCGTGATAGACTTTATCTGAAAGTTGTTGCCAACTTCTACCTTGGTCGTTAGAGAAGAAAAGACCATTAGGCGAAGTTGCCACCAAAGCATTTCCTTCACTATTAGGAATGTATTGCACACAACTTGCATAGCCAATAGCCTTGTCGGTCACGATAGGCTGCCAAGTTTTACCCCCATCGAAAGTTAGTGCGCCAGAGCCTTTGCACTCTGTAGGTTGTTCGTAATCCCCACCGAGAACAATGCCCTGCTGGTCGTTGTAGAAAGCTATGGTGAAAGCCCCTTGAGTAGCCGAACCTTGGGCGATAGGTAGGGTAGCGAGTTCTTGCCATTTATAACCCTTGTTGTCCGAGAATAACACCCTGCTTTTGCTACCACCTGTCACCACCCATAGCTTGTTGCCATAGTGCGCCAAAGCCGAGTTGCTAGCAGCGAATACACTTTCACCCTCTTCGAGTTTTGGCGATTGCGACCACGTGAGTTTCGTCCATTGCTGTCCGCCGTTGAGAGTCGTTACTACCGATAGACGATGGTCGATAGGGTCGCCTATAGCGATGCCAAATTGGTCGTCCGTAAAGCGCAATACATCGTAGAATACATCGGGGTGTTCCTCGCGATACACTTCCTCCATACCACTTTGTTCCGCTTTGTAAAGCAATGCAGGGTTGCCAATAGAGAGCATAAAAAAGTTCTGAGTCGTTGCCCCCACTGCGCGGAAATCCGAAATGACCCCGCGATTCTTCAAGTTAGAAGTCGCAATGGTTTGGTTTTGAGTGTTGATAAAACCAAAGGTAGCATCGGAGCCTGCAAAAGCCACGTTTTTCTCTAAGAGCACCATTGCACGCACGCTTATCTTCTCCAATGGGAAAGACTTTACTTCTACCAATTCGATAGTAGTGTCCTTATAAGGATTGGAGTGCTTACAAGCCCCAAGACAAAGCAATATAAAAATAATAGCAATATGTTTCATATCTCAGTGAGAAACAAAGGCAAAGATAATGTTTTTGCTTGGAATAACAAAGAAAGGATGTATTTTTTTCATCACTGACGCTATTTGTCAGAGTAGCGTCTTACCTTTGCACCGTGAAACTAAAAAGACAATCATTACTAAAACTTTTTTGAACAATTCTAAGACGTATTTTAGAGAGGATTAGAGAATCTTTATCACTTCTCCTAAGTCCAAATACACTAAATATTTTCCTTTTACTTGCCAGCCTATGGCTGTTAGGTTTTGTTGGTAATGCTGTAGTTGGGTGCGGTATTGGTCGTTGGGTTGTCCGGTTTTGTAATCTATGATATAGACTTCGCGAGTGGTGGGGTTGTAGGCAAGTCGGTCGGGACGGAAATAGTAGCCATTAGCATCTATAAATTCACGTTCGGTAAAATATTCGTAGTCCTTGCTAAAGAAAGGTGCTAAAGTGCTGTCGCTAAGCAATCGCGCCATTTGGGGTTGCAATAGCTCGTATTGTTCGGTAGTAATAGTGCCCTCTTGTAGTGCATCGTTGAGCACAGTGTCGAGGTCGGTGGTATAAGTGATTTTCGAGAATAACTCGTGAATGAGGTTGCCACGCTCCAAGGCTTCTTGTTGGTGAGTGTCCCATAGCAGGGAAGTTCCTGTCGCAATCTTGTAGTTCGGATACTGCCAACCTTTTTGAAAAGGAATAGGTGATTCTTCTGTAGCTTCTTTCTCTTTCTTCTTAGGAAATACAGCACTTCCAAAGGTATATTCCACTACATCGCTATTCCACTGTCCGTTTTCTTCTAAAAACTCTTTAAAGAGTGTGCCATAAGTCTCGGCACTGCTTTTGGAGAGTGAGGTGATTACATAAAGAAATGATTCGGGGCGCGTCATCGCTACGTATAGCACATTTAGCTGGTCGAGGAGGTTTTGTTCGTGCAATTGTGTCATCAGTTGCTCGGCTTTGGGGTCGTAGTTCACTAAACTTTTATTGCTGTTCACTAGCAGATAGTCAAAGCCCTTAAACTGCTCGTGATCTACGGGAAACCAAAGTTTTTCGGTGTGGGTGTCGATGAGTTTGCTATCGGCAAAGGCGTAGATAATCACGGGAGCAGAAAGCCCTTTGCTCTTGTGTACCGTCATTACAGTAATGGCATTCAAACCTTCGGGTGAACTGATGCTGAGTTTTTCTTGCTGGTCGTCCCAGAACTCTAAAAAATCGGACAAGCCTCCTTTGCGCGCATTCTTAAAATCGAATACAATGTCCATAAAGTGAGTGAGATAAGCATCGGAAGGGCGAGCGAGGTCAAAACAATTCACCGCCAAAGCTACCCCTTCGTATAGAGAATATTGGTTGAACAGCTCTATAGAGAACTGAAAATCGGCAAGGAAAGTATTTACAGGTTCCTCTACATATTTGCTGAGGAATAGGTGAGGGTCTTTAATTTCTTTAAAACGCAGATAATCAAAGAGTAATTGCAGTTTGATTTCCTTGCTATCAGGATGGTAGAGCAAACGTAATAGGGTGACGAGAAACTGTACCGAAGCGACGTTTTTCAGCAATAGTGAATCGGGAGAGATTACATTTCTTTGCCGTTCTGAAAGGAAAGAGGCTACGGCAGCCCCTTCGCGGTTAGTGCGCACCAATATAGTAATATCCTTATCGGTAGCCCCTGCTCGGTTAGCGTGCTCTATTTTTTCTAAAATCGCTTCACAATAACTCCGTTCGCGCGGTGAAAGTGCTACAACATTGCTGTTGTTTTCTTCTGTAGTCACTTCTTCTTCTCCCACTGCTATAAACGAAAGATTGAAATAGCCTTCGGGTAAGGATTGGTCTCTTTTGTTTTTTGGATAATCCTGTATGGAGTTCTCATAAAGTTTTTTGTATGTATCACTTTGGAAAAGGTCTGAAGCAAACTTAAAAAAATGGTTGTTAAAATCGATAATAGCTTCTAAACTGCGGAAGTTTTTATCAAGGTCTTTCACTTCTCCTTTGATACGGAAAGGGTTTACTTCATTGTTATACAGACTCATAAACTGTTCAGCCTTGCCTCCTCGCCAACGATAAATCGATTGTTTGGCATCGCCTACAAGTAATACCGACCCGCACTTATTGTTCACCTCACTTTGCACTGCATTGAGGATAAGCGGTATAAAGTTCTGCCATTGCAGTACTGAGGTGTCTTGAAACTCATCGATAAAATAGTGGCGGAATTTCTCACCTATACGTTCGTAGATAAAAGGTGCAGGCTGGTTGCTGAGCTCTGAGGAAATCACTCCGTTAAACTCCCATATAGGCAAGATGTTTTCTTCTTCTTTAATGTTTTCTATTTCTTTTTGTATGCGGTTGAGCAAAGCCAAAGGCACAACATATCTCAGCGCGTTGTTCGCAAAGGCAAGGGCACCAAAAGCTTTTTTGATTGCCAAAAACAAGTTGGCAATCATCTCTTGCAAACTGTCTATCAGAGCAGTATCGTATTTCTTACCTGCTGAACCAGAATAAAGAGGTTCGCCTTCTAATAGATTGTTTTGCCAACCACTGCCCCACGAAGGCTCCTTAGAGTTGTCGGCAGTGAGGTTATCGAAGAATTTGTATAAATGTCCTCCATTAAAAGCGCCTTTATCCAAACCGTGCTCACACATCAGTTGCATAAAGTCTTGGGCAGAAGTTTTAATGCTTTTCAGGGCATTGTTGCGTTGTTTGAGTAAGGTATTTTTAAGGATTAGAAAATCGGGTATTTCCTTGTCTTTCAGTGATTGTAATTGCTCGTAATGGTTCTCATTGGTGAGCATTTCAGCTACGCCTAATAATTCTTTAGTAGTATCCCAACTCTTGTCGTCATCTATCTTTTCATTGGCAAAATCGATGAGCAATTGGGTAAGCTCGGGGTCGTTTCCTGCCTTATTCATCAAATTATCAACTGCGCGCTCTAGTAAAGCCTTGCTGTCCAACTGTACTTCAAAGAAAGGATTGAGGTGCAAATCCTGTGAGAAGTGGCGTATCAGTTGGTGGTTAAACCCATCGATAGTACTGATATTAAAAGCCGCGTAGTTGTGCAGTATATGCTCCAAAGCCTTAGCCGAACGCGTTCTCAGTTCTTCGTCGGGGAGATTCAATTCCTTTGCTAATTCAGTAAACATAGCGTGAGGTTTAGTGAGCATTTTGTCCTCACTGAATACCCCCAATAACTCTATGATGCGGTTCTTCATTTCAAAAACCGCCTTATTGGTAAAGGTAATAGCTAGTAACTGCTTAAACAAATCGGGTTGCTTACTGCCGAGAATAATTCTCAGATAAGCTTTCACCAGACTGTAGGTCTTTCCAGACCCTGCCGAAGCGTTGTATATAGTATAATTTGCTGAAGGTGTATTCATTTTTTACCTCTTACCTTAAAATTGCGCTGCAGGAGCGGTATCGTTGTTGAGCTTCTTGTCTACCGAATTGTTCTTTCCTTTGGAGAAATCGTAACTAACCCCTAATACAAACATATTGCGGTTGTTCTCTATGTAGGTATAACTATGCTGGTTTACCAAACCTTCGTAACTACTCTTCATCTTGTATTCCGAAGGCATTCCTAACCAAAACACACCACCTTTAAGTGTCCAACTACCTAACTGGTATTCTATAAAAATATCATTGTTATTTTCATAAGTGCTCATAGTGTTGCCGTCTATGTAATAAATAGGGAAGTTGAAACTGTAATCTACCCTCAAATCTTTATAGGTAAAAGTAAGTGATAGGTTGTTGTCGATATAATCATTGCGAGCGCGTAGTCCAACATCAGTAACCAAAGTCTCACGTGTAGGGGCTATATTAGCTGAAAATACAAATAAATCATTCCTTAATGGTTTAAAAGTACCATCTAATGAAAAACCAAACTCCTCGTGATATTTACTGTTTTCATAAGTGCTGAGTATTCCATTGCGTACGGGGTCTTTGATATAAATATCAGTAATTACTCGTTGGGTGTTTTTGTAGAAGGGTTGAAGGCTAAAATCGGTGTACTCATTGTTGAAAGTATAAGAGAGTCCAGTCCAAAATATATGTTGTGATTTTAGGTAAGGATTTCCTGTCTCCAAGATGTTCGGCGCTTGTTGTGCTATATTGCTACTGAGTTCTGCACTACGCGGACTGCGGGGTACATAGTAACTTGTGAGGCGCAAACTCTGGTTATTAGCTAATTCATAACCCAACACTACTTTTGGCGTAAACACCCATTCGGTAAAAGTATTTTCGGCACTACGGTTGTGGGTGTGGGTGAGCCCAGCACTGGCTCTGTACATAAAATTAGCCTTTTTACCTACAAACTCGGTGTACA
Organism: Capnocytophaga sp. oral taxon 335 str. F0486; assembly: GCF_000277665.1. Classification (NCBI taxonomy): domain Bacteria; kingdom Pseudomonadati; phylum Bacteroidota; class Flavobacteriia; order Flavobacteriales; family Flavobacteriaceae; genus Capnocytophaga; species Capnocytophaga sp. oral taxon 335. The sequence continues at coordinate 88,305 of NZ_AKFR01000031.1, forward strand.
AATACTGATTGGTATAGGTAACATCGTAAGCCGAAGTACCTGCCAAGTTACGTAAATCGTTGTCGATAAAAGTACTGCTAATGCGGTAGCCCGAATTGAGTTTGCCTATAGTAAACTGATGAGTATGTGCTACTTCACCTACCCAACCGCGTTGTTTTACTTTCAAATCCATATCATCGTCGTACACATTCTGCTGGGTTGCGGTCTCCCATTCTTTTGAGAGGTTCTCTTTGGTAGTGTTGTAATAACTCCCCACGACGTTCACGCTCAATTCATCACGTTTGCCTAATTTTTTAGAGAAGTATAGGTCTACTTTGGGGCGCAACCAGTGGTCGTGACTTTTACCTGATAATGTGTGATGGATAACCGTTGTACCTTGTGTAAATAGATTTATGCCATTGCTATGTGCAGAGCGATTCAAAAGTTCCATTCCGGCTTTAGCTTGGAAACTATAGTTTTGTGGTACTACTGTGCTATAACGCACCGAAGCGTTGTGTGCATTATAGCTAAACCCCGATTTTGACAGTTGGTCGTTTGCATAACGCACACCCGATAGTTCGTAATCGGAGTGTTTTTCATAGTATCTATCGTTGTAATTCCGAAACTCCAATTTGTATTCCACTCCCAACGTATGCTTGCCTTTGGTGTAGTTGCTATAAGCCGAAGCATCTACAAAGCCCGTAGTAAGTGCCGAAAGCGCATCCACCCCTACCGAATACCCCTCTTCAGCCGAACGTGTGATGATGTCCACCACTGTGTCAGCCCTATTGCTCCAGCGCGCAGGCGGAATATCGTAATAGTCTATGCGTGCCACGTTTTGAGGGGCGATACCGCGTATTTGCAAGTCAGTTGCCTCTATACCGTTCACTAATACCAAGAGCGTACCCCTTTTAAGAGTGGCAATCTGGTTGGTTACAGGATTGAGGTGCAGGTTAGGCAAACTGCGCAAGAGGTCTTTGGCATAGCGTGCTTGTTCCACAGCTTTCTTCTCAAAGGTAAAGCTCGCCTTATCGGTATATTGTGTTTTGCGCTGTGCTTTTACAATTACCTCATTGAGCACAATCGTATCCAAAGGTGTTTCAGGCACTACTTCTTGCGCTGTAGTGGTCATAAAATAAACTAATAGTAAGGTGGTTAAAAGGTGTTTCATATTTTATCCTGCAAACTCGTCTAACATATCCAAAGATGGTACAAAGAAAAGTGTTCCTGTTTCGGCAGTGCTGAAATCTAATAGGCGGTCGTAATTGCCAGCGGGATTGCCTATAAACATATTAGTGAGCATCTTTTCTACCGTACTGAACGTATTGGCATAGCAGATGAAGTAAGTGCCCATTTGGTGACTTACGGGGTCGTGGAAAGGCATATTGTCTCTCACTACTTTCAAATCATCGCCTACATTGGCAAGTGCCGAGTGCGCGTTCGATGGCTTGGTTTCCTCGTCCATTTCTATGTCCATTTCTTTGCTACGCCCTATTACTTTTTCTTGTTCGCTAACGGGGAGCGCACGCCAAGTGTTCATATCGTGTACGTATTTTTGTACGAATAGGTAGCTTCCTCCTTGGTAATCGGGGTCTTCATCACCCACTACGGCAAACTGTTCGCGTTCTGCGCCACGCGGGTTTTCGGTACCGTCTACAAAACCGATGATAGCGCGTCCGTCCCAATATCTAAAACCTTGTACGTTTACAATACCATTGGCGATGGGTTGCATTACCTCACTAATGGCAGCTGCCATATCGTAAGCCAAGCTGGGGTTATGAGCGCGGATATGAAAGTGTAAGTCTCCTTCGGTGGCTACAGCAGTGTGTTTACTACCTCTGATGGGCTCAAAATCTTTGAGTTCTTTGGGGAGCGGTTTAGGTAACCCTAAAGTAAGCCACGCCCTATGGCTAATGCCTATGGTTACACTGGCACGACCTTCAGGAAAGCGGTCGGCTACCGAGTTGTTGAGGTTTCCTACCAAACCACATACTTTTGCAAAAGTATTATTAAGCAATGTCTTGTCTATATCTTTTTTAAATGCCCATACCAAAAATATGGTATTGTTATTAGGCAAGTCTGTTACATTCTGATAATTCATTATATTAAGTATTTTTAATTTTTTAGGGATATTTCACGTGCTCTTTTCTTAACTTCAGTATAAGGTCTCAACAATCCGTTATTAGCTTGCTCAATACCTCTTTCTGTGGAAGCTAATTGCCCTTTTGTGAAATAAGTTTTTCTTCTGTCAAAAGAAATCTGTTTTTCCTTGCACCATTCTTCTACTAATAATTGCTCTTCGGTATGTAAAGGTTGTGTACTATGATGTTCATAGTTCATTCATTTTATAACTTCCTAAATCATCTAATGTTCTACCGAATAATCGTTTGAGTTCTATCAGGTCCCACCGATACTACTTTGATGGGCACTTCGAGTTCTTTCTCTAAGAAACTGATATAATCCAAAAGTTCTTTGGGTAGTTGCTGGTAATTGGTGAGTTTGGTAAGGTCTTGTTGCCAGCCTTTGAGTTCCGTATATATGGGCGTTACGTTCTGTTCTTCTATATTGTAAGGCAAGTGCTTGATTTCTTTTCCTTTATAAAGATATGACGTACATACTTTTAAAGTCTCAAAACCGCTGAGCACATCGGCTTTCATCATTGTAAGTTCGGTAACTCCGTTTACCTGTACAGCGTATTTAAGGGCTACCAAATCAAGCCAACCACAACGGCGACGCCTACCGGTAGTGGCTCCAAATTCGCGACCTACTTGGGTCATTGTTTCGCCCACTTCGTCGAATAGTTCGGTAGGGAAAGGCCCACTGCCCACACGGGTTGTATAAGCCTTAAAGATACCTATTACCTCACCAATACTGCGAGGAGCTACACCTAAGCCTGTACAAGCTCCGGCAGCCGTTGTGTTCGAAGAGGTTACAAACGGATAGGTACCAAAATCAATGTCCAACATAGAACCTTGTGCTCCTTCGGCAAGTATTTTTTTACCCTTTTTGAGGGCTTGGTATAGGTATTCTTCACTGTCGATAAGCTGAAACTCTTTCAGCACTTTTATCGCTTCAAAAAACTCGGCTTCCAACTCTTGTAGGTTATACTGAATATCCACCTTGTAGTTAGCGAGCATTTCTTCGTGTTTATCGGTGAGGTTACGGTAACGCTCGTTAAAGTCACTGAGCTCTATATCGCCCACGCGCAAGCCGTTACGACCTGTCTTATCCATATAAGTAGGTCCTATACCTTTAAGAGTAGAACCTATTTTAGCTTTACCTTTGGAAGCTTCCGAAGCAGCATCTAAGAGGCGGTGGGTAGGCAAGATAAGGTGTGCTTTGCGCGAGACGAGCAAATTCTGTTTCAAATTTACCTCGTAAGGAGCGAGCGCCTCTATTTCTTTTTTGAAAATGATAGGGTCTATCACCACCCCATTACCGATAATATTTACAGCACCTTTGTGGAAGATTCCCGACGGAATAGTGTGTAATACGTGTTTAATACCGTTAAATTCAAGAGTATGTCCTGCGTTAGGGCCTCCTTGAAAGCGTGCGATAATGTCGTAGTTCTGCGTAAGGACATCTACTATTTTCCCTTTTCCTTCGTCTCCCCACTGAAGACCTAATAATAAATCTACTGCCATTTTTGTTTCTTTTATTTGGTTGCTCTCTTTTCTTTTGGGGCATCTGCTTTGCGTGTACCGTAAAAATAAAGAGAGTGATTGCTAATATTAATGTTAAAAACCTCTTCTATGGTTTTCTGTATTGCTTGAATACGAGGGTCACAAAACTCCACAATCTCACCCGTATCGGTGAGGATTACGTGGTCGTGCTGACGGTCAAAATACGATTTCTCGTAATACGCTTGGTTTTGTCCAAACTGATGTTTGCGCACCAAACCACATTCCAGCAAGAGCTCAATCGTGTTGTAGAGGGTCGCTCTACTCACCCGATACTTTTTCTCTTTCATATTTTCATAGAGGGTCTCTATGTCAAAATGGTCGTTGTATTCGTAAATCTCCTTCACAATCGCATAGCGCTCAGGGGTCTTACGGTGTCCATTGTCTTCCAAATATTTGGTAAGCACCTTTTTTACAATCTCCAAGTTCTCTTCGGAGGTGTTTTTTTTATCTTTCTCAGCTATATTTTTCATATATTAAATATGTTTTTTCAATAAAGGGCAAAAGTACTATTTATTTTTCAGAAAACAAAACACCACCATTATTTTTCAAAGCAAACATATTTCAGCGTGGCTATATTTGCCCTCTTTGCCTTGTTTCAATTTCCCTTTTGAAGATATTTTTATCACATTACCTTCGTCATTCGTCATTTGTTCACTCATCATTTCTTCCCTTTCTCGTCTCCACATTCCCCCTCTCCTTGGGAGAAGTCTCCGAATAGGAGAGTATGTGATTGGGGTGAGGATTCCTTTTCTTTCGCCTCGAAACCCTCTTTTTACCATTTTTTGCCTTGTTATATAATACTATAAATCAACCACTTATATACCCTTCCTATACCAATCGTCCAAGATTCGTATAAGCTTCCTATAAGCTCTCTATAAGCTAACCCCACCCTGCTTATAGCCTTCTTTCATCAAAATCTCTCCCGACCCTCTTCCGAACTCCTCCGTTTCTTTTCGTTCTCTCTAACCTATCCGATTTGTCCGACAAGTCTTACCTGTCAAAAAACAATTTCTATCACTACTCATTTTCTAATTTTCTAATTTTCTAATTCTCTCATTTCCTAATTTCTGGTATTATTGGCATTATTGGTATTAAAAAAATATTTCCTACCTTTGCAGTCTAAATTCATTGAACAGCATATATGAAACTTCAAAACATCATCATTACCATAGCCTCGCTATTCACATTGCAAAGCTGTATCAAAAGCGAAGCCCCAAATGCCGAAGCCGATATCCTAACCTGTGAGGTCGACGGCAATCTGCTCATTCGTGAGCCCATAATCCAAAACACTGAGGTAAAACTCTACGTAACCGATTTAGATAAAGTAAAAAACCTCGCCCCTCGCTTCACTCTTACACAAGGGGCAACTATCAGTCCTACCAGTGGTACAGCACGCAATTTTTCTACCCCTCAAACTTATGTGGTAACCTCTGAGGACGGTAATTGGCAGAAAACTTATAAAGTGAGTTGTCTTACTAATGAAATTATCGCTCACTATCACTTCGAAAACGCTCGTGTTACTGATGGCTACTACACTTTTTACGATACCTCAGTAAGCGGACAGGAAATCGCTTGGAGTAGCGGAAATGCAGGGTTTAAATTTACCAACAGTAGTGCTAAACCCGATGAGTTCCCCACAAGTCAGAGTGAGAGTGGATACAGAGGGAAATGCGTGAAACTCGTAACGCAAAGCACAGGGGTTTTAGGAAAAACTTTTGGTGCTCCTATCGCAGCTGGTAATCTCTTCACAGGAAGTTTTGAAATAGATTTGTTCACCCCTGCAAAATCTACACATTTCGGGATTCCTTTCAAAAGAAAACCTACTAATCTTTCAGGTTACTACAAATACAAAGCAGGTGAAAAACTTACCGATAAAAACGGCAATGTAATACCTAACCAAAAAGACAAATGTGATATTTATGCAGTGCTCTACGAGGTAACTTCTCAAGTGCCTCATTTAGATGGCACTAACATCAAAACACACAATAATATAGTGTTAATGGCACAACTAACCGACAAGAGAGAAACCGATAATTGGGTACAGTTCTCTATTTCTTTTAAAACAATAAAAGGTCGCTCTATCGATACTAAAAAACTAAAAGAAGGAAAGTATAGTCTCGCTATAGTACTTAGTTCCAGTGAAAAAGGCGCTGATTTTACAGCAGCCGTAGGTAGTACTCTTTATGTAGATGAAATGCAATTGTCTTATGAATAATGAAGTTATGAAAAAGAATATCGTTATTGTATGCTTAATGCTATTGAGCTATTTTTCATACGCGCAAAACGAACGTACTGAAACGCTTGTACAATCAGAAGCTAAAGGTTGGGAATACGAGCTAAAAGCTGGCGTAAATATAGGAGGTGCAAGCCCAATACCACTCCCTAATGAAATACGGAAGATAAAGGGATATAGCCCAAGGTTTAATGGTTCATTCGAAGGGACTGTAACCAAATGGCTTACTCCTAAATGGGGTATTTCAGCTAGCTTACGATTGGAAGAAAAGGGTATGGAAACCGATGCGAATGTAAAGAACTACGGAATGGAGATTATAGAACAAGGTAACCACGTGGCGGGTTATTGGACGGGTGATGTACATACTACCTACAAAAGTTCATTTGTTACCCTGCCCATATCACTGAACTATCGCCTTGCCAATCGTTGGAAATTGCGCTTAGGTACATTCGTTTCTTACCGTATGGACGGCAATTTCTCAGGCTATGTAACCGAAGGTTATTTACGAGAAGGTAGTCCTATTGGTGAGAAAGTGAGTTTCACTAACGGACAGATAGCCTCTTATGATTTTAGCAGTCATCTCCGTCATTGGCATTGGGGCACACTGATAGGAGGCTCTTGGCAAGCGTTCAAGCATTTCAATATCAATGCTGAACTCACCTGTGGAATAAATAATATCTTTAAAAAGGACTTTAAAACAATTACTTTTGATATGTATCCTATCTATATGAATATAGGTTTTGGGTACCACTTTTAAGCACTTTATAATATCTTAATCCTTAAAGGAAATATATGACAAAGTTATTTGTAAAAAATATGGTCTGCCATCGTTGTATAATAGTACTCGATGAACAGTTAAAAGCATTAGGCTTAACACCACAAAGCATCAATTTGGGTGAAATTACTTTTACACAGGAACTTTCGTCTGATGAGATACAAGCTATCAAACAAGCTCTCTTACCCTTAGGATTTGAGGTGATGAACGATAAGAAAAGTGTTGTTATTGAAAAAATAAAATCTATCATTATCAATTTGGTACATCAGCAAGACAACAAACTATCGTTTAACCTTTCTGAAATACTCAGCAGTGAATTAGGTCGAGATTACGGGGCTTTATCGCGTTTGTTTTCTGAGGTAGAAGGCAGAACAATTGAAAAATTCTTTATTGCTCAGAAGATTGAGAGAGTAAAAGAACTCTTAGTATATGACGAACTGACGCTTAGTGAAATAGCTTATCAACTCAACTATTCAAGTGTAGCGCACTTAAGCAATCAGTTTAAAAAAGTTACAGGACTCACCCCTAGCTTTTTCAAGCAGATAAAAGATAACAAACGTAAGTCTTTAGATGAGGTTTAAATCTTACAAATTAAATACAAAATTGTGTAATATCCAAGTAGATGTTTTGCTGTATCTTTGCAGTGTAAAACAAATAACTTTTTAACATTTACAATTTATGGAATACAATATAGAAGGTATGGGGTGCACAGGTTGCGCCAATACCGTACAAAAAAAACTCTCTGAAGTAGCAGGCGTAACAGCTGTTACCGTAGATTTCGCTACTAAAAAAGCTATTGTCGAAACCGATAGAGAAATCCCTTTTGAAGCTCTTGAAAAAGCCTTAGAAGGTACTCATTATAGCATTCACCAAAATACTCTTTCTCAAAGCGTATCAGAGCACCATCACCACGAAGAGTCTTCCAAAAAAACTAAAGACTCTGTTATAGATTTTCCCCCTTCGGGGGTTAGGGGGCATATTTTCTATTGTCCTATGCACTGCGAGGGCGATAAAACTTACGACCACCCTGGTGATTGTCCCGTATGTGGTATGCACTTGGTAGAGCAAGTAGGAGGAGCTCAACAACAACATCATCACCACGAAGAAACCCCAAAAAAAGTTAAAGGAAATGGTGTTTTCTATTGTCCTATGCACTGCGAGGGCGATAAAACCTACGATCACCCTGGTGATTGTCCTATATGTGGTATGGATTTAGTAGAGCAAGTAGGAGGAGCTCAACAACATCATCACCACCAAGAGTCTCCCAAAAAAGTTAAAGGCAATGGTGTTTTCTATTGTCCTATGCACTGCGAGGGTGATAAAACCTACGATCACCCCGGTGATTGTCCCGTATGTGGTATGGATTTAGTAGAGCAAGTAAGTACAGAGGCTCCTGAAGGTGAAAGTGCAGAAGACCAAAAACGCAAAAAGTTACGTCGTCATTTTTGGGGTGCTGTAGCCTTTACTCTCCCTATCTTTATCATCGCAATGAGCGGAATGTGGCACAACAATCCGCTGTATGAGCTAATGCCCGTAAGTGCTTGGAACTGGGTGCAGTTTGCGCTTTCTTTACCAGTAGTTTTCTATTTCTGCTGGATATTCTTCGAAAGGGCTTGGCGCAGTATCAAGACCTTGCGCTTCAATATGTTTACCCTCATAGGGATAGGTGCTGGCGTAGCCTGGCTTTTCAGTGTAGTAGGACTGTTAGTTCCTGATATGTTCCCTGAACAATTCAAAGAACACGGCTCAGTACACTTGTATTTCGAAGCTGCTACCGTCATTCTCACTTTGGTACTCTTAGGACAAGTGCTCGAAGCCGATGCCCACAGTCGTACCCAAAGCGCTATCAAAAAACTATTGAACTTAGCGCCTAATGAAGCTACTAAAATTATTCACGGCAAAGAAGTAACCGTCTCTGTAGAAGAAGTGAAAAAAGGCGATTTGCTTCGGGTAAAACCTGGGGAGAAAATCCCTGTTGATGGTGTAATTACCGAAGGTAGTGCGAGCATAGACGAGAGTATGATTACGGGCGAACCTATTCCTGCGGAAAAAGAAGTGGGCAATAAGGTATCGGCAGGTACGCTCAACGGTATGCAGTCCTTTGTGATGCAAGCCGAAAAGGTAGGTAGCGATACTCTGCTTTCTCAAATCGTACAGTTGGTACAACAAGCCAGCAGTAGTCGCGCTCCTATTCAAAATTTAGCCGACAAGATAGCCTCTTACTTTGTACCTATTGTGATAGGTATTTCAGTGCTTACCTTTGTGATATGGTCAGTTTTTGGAGGTGAAAATGCTTACGTATACGCCCTACTCAATGCCGTAGCAGTATTGATTATCGCTTGTCCTTGTGCACTCGGTTTAGCCACCCCTATGTCAGTAATGGTAGGCGTAGGCAAAGGGGCTCAAAACGGTATCTTGATACGCAATGCCGAAGCCTTAGAAGTGATGAACCACGTCAATACTTTGGTTGTAGATAAAACGGGTACCCTCACCGAAGGTAAACCCAGTGTGAGTCGTGTGCTTACTTTTGGCGATACTACCGAAAAAGACTTGCTACAAACGCTTTACAGTCTTAACAAGCAAAGCGAACATCCGCTTGCCAAAGCTACCAATACATATGCTCAAGCACAAGGTATTACTTCCTTACCTTTCACCCACTTTGAAGCCATAGCGGGCAGAGGAGTAAAAGCTACTTTTGAAGGAAAAGATTATTTCTTTGGCAACGAACGTCTGATAAAAGAACTCGATATTGCTTTGCCCGAAGAAGTAAGCACTGCTGTAAAAGCGGAACAAGCGCAAGGAAAGACCGTTTCGCTCGTAGTCGTAGGAAAACAAGTGATAGGGGCAGTCGCCATAACCGATAAAGTAAAAGCTTCTACTGCTGAAGCGATACAAGAGTTGCAAGACTTAGGGGTAGAAATCGTGATGCTCACCGGTGATAATCCGCTTACAGCTGAAGCTGTAGCCAAAGAAATAGGTGTCACTCAGTATAAAGCGGGAATGCTTCCTCAAAACAAGCAAGAGGAAGTAGTGCGTTTGCAAGCGGAAGGCAAAATCGTAGCAATGGCAGGCGATGGTATCAACGATGCTCCTGCTTTGGCACAAGCCAATGTGGGTATCGCAATGGGTAACGGAACTGATATTGCGATAGAAAGTGCTAAAATCACTTTGGTAAAAGGCGATTTGAGTGGAATTGTAAAAGCCAAAAAACTCAGCAAAGCGGTGGTGAAAAACATACGCGAAAACCTTTTCTTTGCGTTAGTGTATAACAGCGTAGGTATTCCCGTTGCAGCAGGGGTGCTATACCCTATCTTTGGTATCTTGCTTTCTCCTATGTTGGGTGCCTTAGCAATGAGCTTTAGCTCTGTAAGTGTTATAAGTAATGCTTTAAGATTGAGAAGAACGAAATTATAAAGAATAAAAAAAGTGATACAGAATGTTAATCTCCTCTTAATAAATCAATTTCAGCTACTAACTCTTATTTCCTTCTTTAAACCGAATATAAATTAAGGTTTTTGTACATTTTTTATTGTACAACTGATAAAAATGCCGTACTTTTGTAGCGAAATTGTTTAACGTAATATATACATATATAAAACTATAAAACGAATGGCAGGATTATTTAAAACATCTGTTGCAAGAAAGGTGACGATGGCTCTTTCGGCACTCTTTCTCATTCTCTTTCTAATCATTCACTTTGCGGTAAACTTCACCTCTGTGATTAGCGAGAGTACTTTCAACGAGCTATCTCATTTTATGGGCACCAATCCTCTTATTCAGTTTGCTATGCAACCTGTATTGCTCGCTGGGGTGTTGTTCCACTTCATTATGGGATTTGTCTTGGAAATCCAAAACAAAAAAGCTCGTGGTAGTGAGGCATATTACAGCTATAATGGGGGGGCTAACTCCACTTGGATGTCTCGTAATATGATTATCACAGGAGTGGTGATTCTTCTCTTCTTAGGGTTGCACCTCTATGATTTTTGGGTAGGCGAAATGAACTACAAGTACATCGAGCAATTACCTCCAAACCCCGACCGCTACTACGAAGAATTAGTAGAGAAATTCCACAACCCTGTACGTGTGGGTATTTATGTGTTAGCCTTTATTGCTTTGGCTTTGCACTTGCTACACGGCTTTCAATCATCTTTCCAATCTATGGGCTGGAAAGACGATGAACGCAAAAAGTTTATCAGCTGCGTTGGCAATTGGTATTCTTACATTATCTGTGGAGGCTTTATCTTCATCGCCCTCTTCCATTACATTAAATTTTTAACAGCTTAATCTTATGAGTACATTAGATTCTAAAATTCCTGAAGGTCCTATAGCGGACAAATGGACGAAATATAAAGACCATATCAACCTCGTAAACCCTGCTAACAAGCGTAATATCGATGTGATTGTGGTAGGTACTGGCTTGGCAGGAGGTTCGGCTGCAGCTACCCTCGCTGAATTAGGCTACAACGTAAAAGCATTCGCTTACCAAGATTCTCCTCGACGCGCGCACTCTATCGCTGCTCAGGGGGGTATCAATGCCGCTAAAAACTATATGGGCGATGGCGACTCTAACTATCGCTTGTTCTACGATACTGTAAAAGGGGGCGACTACCGCGCTCGTGAGGCTAACGTATATCGCCTTGCTGAAGTATCTGGCAATATCATCGACCAATGTGTGGCGCAAGGCGTACCTTTCGCTCGTGATTATGGTGGGCTACTTGATAACCGCTCTTTCGGTGGGGTATTGGTTTCTCGTACTTTCTATGCCAAAGGTCAAACAGGACAACAGCTTTTGCTCGGTTGCTATGCCGCAATGAACCGCCAAATTGCTCGTGGTAAAATAGATATGTACAACCGCCACGAAATGCTCGATGTGGTAATCGTAGACGGCAAAGCTCGTGGTATCATCGCTCGTAACCTTGTTACTGGTGAAATTGAACGCCACTCTGCTCACGCTGTAGTTATCGCCTCTGGTGGTTATGGTAACGTATACTTCCTTTCAACCAATGCGATGGGCTCTAACGCTACCGCAGCTTGGAAAATCCACAAAAAAGGTGCTTACTTTGCTAACCCTTGTTTCACTCAAATCCACCCTACTTGTATCCCTCGTTCAGGCGACTATCAGTCTAAATTGACTTTGATGTCTGAATCTTTGCGTAACGACGGACGTATTTGGGTGCCTAAGAAAATGGAAGATGCAGTAGCGATACGCGAAAAACGCAAAAAACCTACTGAAATCCCTGAAGAAGACCGCGATTACTACTTGGAACGCCGTTATCCTGCTTTCGGTAACCTCGTGCCTCGTGACGTGGCTTCACGTGCTGCTAAAGAGCGTTGCGATGCAGGCTATGGAGTAAACGAAACAGGTGAAGCTGTTTATTTGGATTTCTCTTCTGCTATCGAACGTTACGGGAAAGAACAATGTAAAATCCACGGTGTAGAACCTACTAAAGAAGAAGTTACAAAACGCGGTGAAAAAATCGTAGAAGCTAAATACGGCAACCTTTTCCAAATGTACGAAAAGATTGTAGCCGAAAACCCTTATAAAACACCAATGATGATTTATCCTGCTACTCACTACACTATGGGTGGTATTTGGGTAGATTACAACTTGATGACCACTATCCCTGGTTGTTATGCTATCGGTGAGGCAAACTTCTCCGACCACGGGGCAAACCGCTTAGGAGCTTCTGCCTTGATGCAAGGTTTAGCTGATGGTTACTTTGTATTACCTTACACTATTGGCGATTACTTATCCGCTGATATCCGTACCGGTAAAATCCCTACTGATACCCCTGAGTTTGACGAAGCAGAACGCATCGTAAAAGAACGTTTGGCTTACTTCATCAACAATAAGGGTACCCACTCTGTAGATTACTTCCACAAAAAACTTGGTAAAGTGATGTGGGATAAAGTAGGTATGGCGCGTAATGCTGAAGGCTTGAAAGAAGCTATCAAAGAAATACGCGAAATACGCGAAGATTTCTGGAAAAACGTAAAAGTACCTGGTGAACTCACGGGTATGAACGTAGAGCTTGAAAAAGCAGGTCGTGTAGCCGACTTCCTTGAACTTGGTGAGTTATTTGCTAAAGATGCTTTAGAACGTAATGAGTCTTGTGGTGGTCACTTCCGCGAAGAGTATCAAACTCCTGATGGGGAAGCCCTCCGCGACGACAAAAACTATGCTTATGTAGCCGCTTGGCAATACACTGGTAATCCTAAAGAAGTAGTGAATACCTACAACCCTAGTGAAGAGGTAATGCATAAAGAACCTCTTGTATTTAAAGATATTGAATTGAAACAACGTAGTTATAAATAGAAAGATATGGCAACGATGAACCTAACACTCAAAGTGTGGCGACAAAAAAACTCGCAAGAGAAAGGTCGTATGGTAGATTATAAAGTAACCAACATTTCAGACCATATGTCTTTTTTGGAAATGTTGGATGTACTCAACGAACAACTCATTGAAAAAGGAGAAGAACCTGTAGCATTCGACCACGATTGCCGTGAAGGTATTTGTGGTATGTGCTCTCTCTTCATCAATGGGGAAGCTCACGGACCTGACCGTGGGGTAACTACTTGTCAGTTGCATATGCGTATGTTCAAAGATGGTGACACCATTACTATTGAACCTTGGCGCGCTACTGCCTTCCCAGTTATCAAAGACTTGATGGTAGATAGAACCGCTTTTGAACGCATTCAACAAGCAGGGGGATATATCTCTGTAAACACTTCTGGTAATACCCAAGATGCCAACGCTATTCCTATCCCTAAACGCGATGCCGACCGCTCTATGGATGCTGCGGCTTGTATAGGTTGTGGAGCTTGTGTAGCTACTTGTAAAAACTCTTCAGCTATGCTGTTTGTAGCTGCCAAAGTATCGCAATTTGCCCTCCTTCCTCAAGGTCGTGTAGAGGCTACTGAGCGCGTACTCAATATGGTAAACCAAATGGAACACGAAGGTTTTGGTAACTGTACCAACACTGGTGCCTGCGAAGTAGAATGCCCTAAAGGTATTTCACTTGAAAATATTGCACGCCTCAATAGAGAATACCTCAAAGCAAGTATTCGTTAATTAGCAAATTTGAAAATTAGCAAATAAAAAACTGCCTCAAATTGTTTGGGGCAGTTTTTATTATCTCTTATTTACTTCCTCTAAGTACAGGGTTTAACTCCTCATCATTGTACATCTTCATTTGTTTATAGACTTTCATATACTTGCGACCGGCAGCGATATCGTCTAAAAGTTGGTTGAGAGCCGTTGAAAGGTCTTTTTTCTGTTCGAGCAGTACATTGAGTTTTTCTTGGCATTTAGTGCGATGCTCAGGGGTGGCATCGGGGCGGTTTACTTCTTCCTCCATATGGTAAATTTTCAGTGCTAAAATTGAAAGCCTATCCACTGCCCACGCAGGGCTCTCGGTGTTGATAGTAGCCTCAGGAAGCGGTTTCACCTCCTTATACAAGTCTAAAAAATAACTATCTATATACTCTACCATATCGGTGCGATCTTGGTTAGAAGCGTCGATTTTGCGCTTGAGGTCAAGGGCAGCCACTGGGTCGATATGTGGGTCGCGAATAATATCCTCATAATGCCATTGCACGGTGTCAATCCAATTTTTGCGATAGAGCAAGTGATTAAGCAAGTCGGTTGATGGATAAGGGTTTACAAAAGACTGATATACATCGTCCGCAATGTGGTATTGCGCGATACTTTCTTCAAATATTTTAAAGGCTTTTTCTGAAAACATAGTCATTAATTTTTTGGGCAAATATAAAGTTTTTCTTTAATAAATCAAACCTTTTGCGTAACTTTGCCACAAATTTCAATTTTTCTATGAAACACTTCATTTTTATTATCACTTTATTCACCCTCACTATGGAAAATCTACAAGCACAAAACAACGCTGATAATCAAACTATTTATCAGTTTACTGTAGAAGATATCAACGGCAAACCCTTTGCCCTTGCCGACCTCAAAGGCAAGAAAGTAATGATTGTAAACACTGCCTCAAAATGCGGTCTCACCCCTCAATACAAAGAACTCGAAGCGCTTTATCAGCAGTATAAGGACAGAGATTTTATCATTATAGGATTCCCCGCTAATAATTTCTTAGGACAAGAACCAGGTAGTAATGAACAAATTGCTTCATTTTGCAGTATCAACTATGGAGTAACATTCCCGATGATGAGCAAAATATCGGTAAAAGGAAAGAATATGCACCCTCTATATCAGTTTCTTACCCAGAAAGCAAAAAACGGTGTAGAAGATTCTAAAGTAAAATGGAATTTTCAAAAATACCTCATCGGGCGAGACGGCAGATTAGAAAAGGTAATCGACCCTAAAACTTTACCATCTAGCGATGAAGTGAAACAATGGATTGAAAAATAATCATATAGAATCGAGAATTAATGACGACAAGAGAACTACTACACGATGCTTTAGCTTTGACAGAACATAGTTTTGCCAACGAAAATCCTAAATACATCAAAAAACAAAAGAACAAGATACTCTTCCACACTTTGTTAAACATCCCATTTGCTAAAAAATGGTTCAGTTTGATACAATCAGAAGAGTATAAATGGGTGCTTTCACACCGTCCTCGTATTTATTTTAAGCCTTTTAGGGTGTATATGTCTACCAAATGGGGCAAGAAAGAACGAACTAAAGCCTTGCTGAGTTGTTATGCTTTTATCAAGCAACAGCCTTTTTTGACGCGTGTTATCCAAGAAGAAAAACCTATCAAATTGGCAGAGTTCACAATGAAATACAACGGCGAAAAGGGACAAATATACCTCGGATACAATGAACGTTTCCGCAAAGAGGGGGAATTAGTGATCTCGTTGCATTGTGATAGTTATCAGGAGGCTATCTGTGAAGCTTCCTTTGTGATTGATAAAGAAAATGAGGGATGGGTATGTCGTATAGGCTGTGTGCAAGGTAACAAAAGTGCCGAAACTGAGAATGCTATCAAAGAACTACAAAAACAGATGTATGCTCTTCGTCCTAAAGCCCTGATGATATTTATCATTCAGGAACTTAGCAGGCAATTAGGCTGTACCGCTTTGTATGGGGTAGGCAGTAAGATACAGGCACATAACAAAAAACACTTTATTCATATAGAATGGTTACATAAACTCAGTTTTAGTTATGACACATTGTGGAAAGAAGCCGATGGTATTCCCGATAAAGATGGGTGGTTCAAGCTCCCTATTGAAATGCACCGCAAACCAATGGAAGAAATCAAATCGAGCAAGCGGTCGCTCTATCGCTATAGGTATGAGATGTTAGACAAAATTGCAACAGAAATAAAAGAGACAATTAACAAATAACAAGATGAAATTAGATATATTAGCTTTTGGGGCACACCCCGATGATGTAGAATTAGGGGCTGCAGGCACTATTGCCAAAGAGATTAGCTTAGGCAGAAGTGTGGGCATTATCGACCTGACTCAAGGGGAATTGGGCACACGTGGCAGTGCTGAAATACGCCACCAAGAGGCAACCAAAGCTAAAGAGCTATTAGGGGTAACCATACGCGAGAATTTGAAGTTCCGTGATGGTTTTTTCATAAATAACGAAGCTCACCAAATGGAGATTATTAAAAAAATACGTCAATATCAGCCCAAGATAGTGCTTTGCAATGCTGTAGACGACCGCCATATCGACCACGGCAAAGGTAGCAAACTCGTGAGCGATGCTTGTTTTCTCAGCGGTTTGCGACGCATCGAAACTACTCTCGACGGTGTAGCACAAACGGCTTGGCGTCCTAAAGTAGTGTATCACTATATTCAGTGGAAGAACATAGTTCCTGATTTTGTGGTAGATATTACAGGATTTATGGAAGCCAAAGTGAATGCTGTGTTGGCTTACAGCTCTCAGTTTTATGACAGCAATAGCAATGAGCCCACTACTCCAATTTCTGACAAGAACTTTTTAGATAGCGTTACTTACAGAGCACGCGATTTGGGTAGGCTAATTGGTACAGATTTTGCGGAAGGTTTTACGTGCGAGAGAGTTCCCGCCGTGGAATCTCTTTTTAATCTTAAATAACTGAAAAATGAAATTAATATTATTAACTATTGGTATATTACTGCTATGTGTAGCAGGTATGGCAATTAAGATTTGGGGTAAAAAAGGCGGTAAATTTGCTGGTACTTGTGCGAGCCAAAATCCACATTTAAACCCTGAAGGGGAACCTTGCAGTTTCTGCGGTCGCTTACCCGACGAGCAAGAGTGCAGAAATAAATAATGGCAGAAGCACTTGCTGAAAATATAGTCGCTGCAAAAGCAGGTAAACAACGAGCTTTTAGTTGGTTGTTAGACGAGTTTTGGACTGACGTATACAACTTTCAGCTCAAGCGTGTGAATGATGAAGTTGAAGCAGAGGATATTAGCATACAAACATTTGCTAAAGCATTCGACAAGCTCCATACTTACGACGAGCGATACTCTTTCCGCACTTGGTTAATTGCTATTTCTAAAAATATTCACATAGATAACCTGAGAAAGCAAAATGAGTCGCTATTGCACTTAGATCGAGAGGAAAAGCAATCTAAAACGCTGATAGATGAGACCCCCATCATAGAGGATAGCCTCATTATGGAACAGCAGTTCGACTACTTGTTAAAGAGTATAAAACAACTAAAAGAACCTTACCGAACGGCAATACAACTGCGCTATCTGCACGAGAAAAGCTATAAAGAGATTGCCGAAGAGATGCAATCGCCGATGAGCAGTGTGAAGATTACCCTGCTAAGAGCTAAGAAAATGCTGGCAGAGATATTAAAGAAAAACAGATGAGACCTTTATGTTTCATCTGTTTTTTTATGCTTGTTTTATAAAGCTACGTTCTTGCGGTGGATATCTATGACTTCGGAGATTTGGTATTCATCAAAAAGACTGAGAAGCTCGTCAACCCCTTCTTCTAATTTTAAATCCATTTCTTCTGGATAAATAGGCAAAATACAATAGAAATTGATAATTGTACCGTCTTTGGTATGTAACTTTAAAAACTCCTGTGGTGCCGATAAGTAAGGGGGCATCAGCAGGATACAACCGAAATCGGTATTGGCAATAGGTTCAGCATCAGGACCGTTGGGAATAGTGTGTCCTTCAGCCATCCACGTTTTGTATTGGTGAGGGAAACGCGCTATCATCTTCAGGAAGTACACAGGCCAATAGTTATCGTCGTCTTTAAAAGCCTCATCGCTGATAGGCCAATCGGCGGGGAGGTACACCATTAGCTCAGCGTGGCTGTAGTCGTTCGGGTCATCTAAGCCTTCGGGTAAGTACATAGGGTAATCGCTCATACCGGTAGTAAAGAGTACATTGTAAGGCGTTTCGGGGGTAGGTTTAATCCAATGTACATCTATATGCACATATTCTGAGACGATTTCGTGGAATACGCTGTCTATTTTGCCGATATATTTTTCAAAATGGTCGCAAATTTCGTCCATATACACACAAGTGCGGTCAGGCAATACAAAATCGCTTCTGTCTTTTTCGGAATAGTTATAAACGTTAGAGCCTCCTTCCGATACATAATCGGGGGTAGGAGCGAAGATATTAGGCAAATCGTTTTCTTCGTCATAAGAAACGGCTTCAATGAGCGAGTGCATCTCGTTGTCGTAGTACACAATTCCCTTTTCAATATCATCAGTAAGGAATTCGAGCCAATCTTCCATAGAGTCGTGGTGCAAATCCATAAAAGAGTCTTCTATAGAATCCAACACCAAATCTATTTCTCCTATCTGACCTATTACACCTTCTTCATCGGGGTCGAGGTCTATGAACATAAAGCGCGCCCCATTGGAGAGGAATGGAATCCATTTAGGATTATAAAATTGGTTTTTTATTACCTTATCCCAGCACATATCAATAGCCTCTTCTTCATCAAAGCGGAGTGACTGCCAATTAGGCATACTCTCCAATTGCTCAAGCCAGTGTTCTTGGGTGCGTTTGATTTCTTCTAAAGGGATAAAGCGCAAACCGTTAAGGAAGAATACATCGTTTTCGCCTTCTTTTTGTCCGTTGAAAGTCTGGTATAGCTTTCTCACCTCAGAAGGCAAAGTAATACCCATTTCCCCCTCAAATACCGCTATTTGGGTATCCGAAACACCTTTGTTGAGACTTGCAATAAGAGGAGTTGCTTGTTCAAGTATTACATCTAAAAAACGTTTGACAGTTTTTTCCATAGTCATTTTATACAATTAGTTTTTCGCAACAAATGTACGACTTTTCTATTAAAAAACAAATATCATTTTATATTTTTTTGTTTCTCTTTCTAAATATTAAAAATATGGCATATCTTTATGTCATATTTTAATTAAACAAAAGACGTATGGACACTGGAGTTACATCGGTTTTGAGCTATTTTGGCTTACTGTCTTTTTTTCGGTAAGAAAGGTCAGAAAAGTCTATCAATCACTTTTCACTCTTTACCACTCTCTCCTGGCGGTTGATAGATTCTTGGTGAATAGCCTTAAATACCTGAATCACTAAATCCTCACTTAGGTTGCGTTGTTCGCCTTCTGATATCATTTTGCCAAGAATTTCGTGCCAACGTTGGTTTTGCAAAATCGCTACATTATTCGCTTTTTTCAGCATTCCTATCTCATCGGCTACCTCCATACGTCTTTTGAGTAAATCCAATAATTTGTTGTCCAGTATATCAATGCGCGAACGCAAATTACTTAACTTACTCACATAGTCTTCCTCAGATACCGAAGCCTCGCGAATGCGCAAATCTCTCATTATTTGTATGAGGCGTTCAGGGGTAATCTGTTGTGCTGCATCACTCCACGCAGCATCAGGGGTACAGTGCGTTTCAATCATCAAGCCGTCGAAGTTTAAGTCGAGAGCCGTTTGCGATACATCAAAAATCATATCGCGTTTGCCGGTGATATGCGAAGGGTCGCAAATAAGTGGCAAGTCAGGGAACTTGTTTTGCAGTTCAATTACCAATTGCCATTCAGGAATATTGCGGTATTTGGTCTTTTCGTAAGTAGAAAACCCGCGATGTATCACCCCCAAGTTTCTGATGCCTGCGCGTTGTAATCGTTCCAAAGCTCCTATCCATAACGGAAGATCGGGGTTTACAGGATTTTTTACCAAGATAATCTTATCAGTGCCTTCTAACTCATCGGCTATTTCTTGAATAATAAAGGGACTCACAGTAGAGCGCGCTCCTATCCACAACATATCAATATCGTGCTCCAAAGCAAGCTTCACGTGGTCTTTATTGGCTACTTCGGTAGCCGTTTTGAGTCCCGTTTCTTCTTTTACCCGTTGTAGCCATTTGAGACCTAACGCTCCTACACCTTCAAACATACCAGGGCGGGTACGAGGTTTCCAAATACCTGCACGGAAGAAAGATACATCAGTATCTTTTAGGCTATGTGCTATTTTCAGCACTTGTTCTTCAGTCTCAGCACTGCAAGGTCCAGCAATTACTACGGGGTGGTTAAGTTGTAAGTCATCAAGCCACTGTCTATTTTCTTTGGTTATTTCCATTCTATGGGTCTTATTCTTTTAGTTGTCAAAGGGCAAAGATACAAAAAACTAAAGAATAAGTAATGAAAAACCAAAAAACTCTACATTATCAACTGATAAATCAGCGAAAAAGTAAAACATACCCATTTTCAAATCTTTAACAATAATCTTTATAATCTCTTGCCTTTGCCTTAGTTTTTTCTTACCTTCGTTCACTCTTAATTTGCCAGTTCCACCCGCACTCTCATTTACTAATTCCCAAATTCACTAATTTGCTAATTTTTCTACCCGCCCGTGCGGCTCGCACCCTCTTTTGTTTTTCTTAGGCTTTATTCAGCTTTTTTCTATCTTCAAATAAGTTTTGTTTTTCAGACTGATAGCCTTCACCATTTTCTCTTTAAGGCTTGTCCCCCTTCGGGGGTTCGGGGGCTTCTCACTTACCTTTTTTCTACCTGCCCGTGCGGCTCGCACCTTTGGCAAAGTTGAAATTCACTAATAACCTTCTTTTTATCTCTACCTTAGCTTCAACTTTCCTTTGCCTTAGGTTCGTTATTCCTTCGTTCATCGTTCGTCTTTTATTCGTTGTAGAGCCACTGTAGAGCCACTGTAAAGCCACTGTAGAGCCACTGTAGAGCCACTGTAGACCCACTGTAGAGCCACTGTAGAGCCACTGTAGACCCACTGTAGAGCCACTGTAGACCCACTGTAGAGCCACTATAAAACCACCCTTTGTTCGTATTACCGTCGTTGTAGTTTCTCCTTAGCGAGAGGTGATAAGGAGGATAGGTTCCCTTTATTCATTAATTATTTTCTTTAAGATTACTATAATTTTTAAATACACAAACGAAAATAATAGAAATTTCCTCCTATCACTTTTCATTCATCTGCTATCAAAAATATTTAAATGTTTAATAGTTAAGCAATTAAATTTTATATATTTTTCTTCATTATCAAAAATTAGCCACAATTTTGATAGTGTTTGACCGATTTTTGATAGTGCTATGCTTTCTTTTGCCTTACCTTTGCCTCCGAAAAAACATCGCATTTTCATCAATGCGAAGAAAATTAAACCAATTGTTAAAAAACAAATACCAATATGATGAGTAGAAAAATAAACAAGCGCATTTTACTATCGCTTTTGCTCTGCAATTGTTCGGGTGCTCTTTTCGCCCAACAAGTAAAAGGGGTGGTGAAAGCAAAATCCGACAACAGCCCTATGATGGGTGTAAGTGTGGTGGTAAAGCACAAAACAGTAGGTGCTTCTACTGATTTCGACGGGAATTATACCCTTCAACCCGTTGCAGCCACCGATAGTTTGGTCTTTTCTTATATAGGCTACAAATCTCAAACCGTAGCCGTGAAAGGACGCAAGGAAATAAACGTAAGTTTAGAAGAAGAGGTAACTACTCTCGAAGGAGTTACCGTTTCTGTAGGGTATCGTACCGAACGTAAAACCGACCTTACCGGTGCAGTATCAGTAGTAAAGGTAAACGAGATGATGTCTACTGCCGAAAACAACCCTATGAAAGCCCTCCAAGGTCGTGTAGCAGGTATGCAAGTAACCGATAACGGTGGTCCTGCTGGTAAAGCTACCATTCGCATTCGCGGTATCGGTACACTTAATAACAACGACCCTCTTTATATCATCGATGGAGTACCTACTCAGGGCGGTATGCACGAGCTGAACTCTAACGATATCGAGAGTATACAAGTGTTGCGTGACGCTTCGGCAGCAAGTATTTATGGGTCACGTGCTGCCAATGGAGTCATCGTTATTACTACCAAAAAAGGTAGAAACGGAGTGTTAAAGGTAGATTTCGACCATTATACTACCGTTTCGATGTTTCACTCTCGTATGAAGATGCTCAATGCTAACGAGTATGCACAAGTGCTTTGGAAAGCAGCCGTAAACCGTGGCAACGACCCTAACCAAAACGCTTTAGGTATTCACTACGATTATACTACCGATGCCAATGGTCACAGCACCCTTAATAATTTGTACTATCCACGTCAGTATTTTGATAAAACAGGAAGCCCTATGCTCCCTTCTAATACCGATTGGTTCAAGGAAATCACTCGTATGGGGGTAACTGAATCTTATAACCTTTCGGTTACCAATGGTACTGATAAAGGTAACTACTTCCTTTCGTTAGGCTATTATAACAACGATGGTTTGGTAAAGAATACCGATTTCTCTCGCCTCTCTGCGCGTATCAATACCGATTACAAACTCTTTGGCGATGTAGTAACCATAGGTGAAAACTTCACTGTAAACCGTACCAGCGAGGTAGAGCAACCTTACCAAATTACCGAAGCAGCAATGATAGCCGTACCTTTCATTCCGGTACGCACTCAAGATGGTAAGCATTGGGGAGGTCCTGTAAATGGTTTGCCCGACCGTCAGAACCCTGCTCGCTTAGTAAACGACAATAAGAATAATCGTTATAACTACTGGCGTATGTTCGGGAATGCTTTTGTAAACATTAAACCTATTGATAAGCTCAATATCCGTTCTAATTTTGGGGTAGATTACGGTAATTTCTATAAACGTACACTCAACCATTCGTATATTTCTGGTTTTATGGAAGAAGGCAAAGAAAAAACCTTCTCTCAACTCGAACAATCTCACTGGACGAAATGGAACTGGGCAAATACAGCTACCTACGACTTCGAGCTTGGCAAGAGCCGCTTTGAAACCTTAGCAGGTATGGAAATGTTCTCACAAGATGATATAAACTTCTCTGTAAAAGGTACTACTCTTGCCTTAGAAACTCCTGAATATATGTGGCCTAATCTCGCTACAGGAGGTATTACAGGAGGTGGTGGAGCTACCGGTTATAAGTTGCTTTCTTTCTTCGGAAAAATCAACTATGCTTATGATAACAAATACCTCGCTTCAGCTACCCTTCGTCACGATGGTTCTTCTCGCTTTGCCAAAGAGAACCGCTGGGGTACTTTCCCTGCTTTCAACTTGGGTTGGCGTCTTTCTCAAGAAGCCTTTATGGAGAATATTCGCAATACCGTTTCTGAAATCAAATTGCGCTTCGGTTGGGGGCAAAACGGTAACCAAGAAATCGGCAACTACTCTATTTACGATATTTACGATCCTTATTATGGGGTAACAGGCGACTATATTTGGTCTGGAACAGGTATTTGGAATACCTCTTACGATATCGAAGGAAAAGGCTCTGGTCAGTTAGCTTCTGGTTTCCGTCGCAGTCGTCTCGGTAACAAAGATCTCAAATGGGAAACCACCACACAAACCAACTTCGGGTTAGACTTCGGTTTCTTTAATAACAATCTCTACGGTTCAGTAGAATACTATATCAAAAAGACCAAAGACATCTTGGTAGAACCTCCTTATGCAGGTATCAAGGGTGAAGGTGCTACCCAATGGGTAAATGGTGCTGGTATGGAAAACAAAGGTTGGGAAGTATCAGTAGGTTATCGTAACGAGACCAAAGGCGGACTCAAATACGATATCAATGCCAACGTTTCAACCAATAAAAATAAAGTTACTGAATTACCAGAATCTGTAGTCAATGCTTACGGCGGAAATGGTAAATGGGATAATATCTTAGGTCGTCCTTATCAATCTTATTACGGTTATGTAGCTGATGGTATCTTCAAAACCCAAGAAGAACTCGATCAGCACCCTATACAAAACGGTAAAGGTATTGGTCGTATCCGCTACCGCGATTTGAATAACGATGGAGTAGTAAACGAAGACGACCGCACTTGGATTGGGACTCCTTACCCTGATTTTATCTACGGTCTCAATCTCAACTTAGAGTACAAAAACTTCGATTTTACCCTCTTCTTGCAAGGCGTACAGAATGTCGATATTATCAACGATGTGAAAAAGCATACTGACTTTTGGAGTGTGGTGGATACCTACTCCAATAAAGGTCGCCGTTTGCTCGATGCTTTCGACCCCGTTACCAATCCTGATTCCGATATTCCAAGTGTAGCTTATACCGATGATAATAACGAAGGGCGTATGTCTACTTACTATGTAGAGAATGGCTCTTACCTAAAACTTCGTAACGTACAGTTAGGCTATACTTTACCTAAAGAAGTATCCGAAAAAATTAAGCTCAGCAAGTTGCGCTTGTATGTAAGCGGTCAGAATCTCTTTACTATCAAGAGCAAATCGTTTACAGGTAAAGACCCTGAAAACCCTAATTATGGTTATCCTATCCCAATAACATTCACTATGGGATTGAATGCTAGCTTTTAAATTATCAATAGTCTGACGTCTGATAAATAATAATAAAATGAAAAAGATAATATATACCACCACAATATTTGCAACTCTACTTACAGGTTGCAACTTCTTAGACGATAATCCACAAGGGATTATGACCGAGAAAGAAGCTATCTCTAAAGCCGATGAGTTGGTAACTACCGCTTATTCGTCTTTGGGTAACGACCACTACGATGTACCTTTTAGTCTTTGGATTTACGGTAACGTACGTGCCGATGACGCTTATAAAGGAGGTCAAGACGTGAGCGATATCCAGCATTTCCATTTCTATGAAATCGCTCAGAATATCGACCCTACTTTTGGTGAAGCTGACCGCTTTTGGTTTATGTGTTATATGGCTATTTCGCGTACCAATACTGCTCTGAAAGCCTTGCAACAGGCTTCCGATGCTGAAGTAGCAAATCGTCAATCGCGTATGGGCGAAATGTATTTCTTACGAGGTCATTTCTATTTCGTGTTGAAAACTATCTTTGGGCATATTCCTTTTGTAGATGAGAATACACCTGATAGTGCTTACGAAACCACCCCTAACACTTTGCCTAATGATGAACAATGGCAAAAAATAGTAGCCGATTTCAAAAAAGCTTACGACTTATTGCCTAATACCCAACCTCAAAAAGGTAGAGCTGATAAATATGCAGCAGCAGCTTATTTAGCTAAAGCCTATTTGTACAAAGCGTATCGCCAATCAGAAAACAATAGTGTAACAAGTATCAATAGTCAAGATTTGCAAGAGGTACTTACTTATACAAGTTTTGCATTAGGTTCTTCTTATGGTTTGGAAGATGACTTTGCGTTTAACTTCCTCCCCGGTGGCTATGAAAATGGTAAAGAATCTATGTTTGCGGTACAATACTCAGTGGACGATGGTACTCAGTACGGACGCCTCAACTGGGGTGACCAGCTCTCTGCTCCACAAAAGTTAGGTTGCTGTGATTTCCATAAACCAAGTCAGAATTTGGTAAATGCCTTCAAAACAGTGAATGGCTTGCCCGATTTCGATAACTTCAACAACAACGATTACAACGCTACTAGTGATAAAGCCGACCCTCGTTTGTTCCACACCGTTGCCTTACCTGGTTTGCCTTATAAGTACAATGCCGAATTGATTTACAAGAACGACTGGAACCGCAATAGCAACGTGTATGGCTTCTATGCTTCACTCAAAGAGAACGTAGACCCTTCTTGCTCTTGTTTCCGCAATATCAACCCTTTCCGCGGTAACTCTAAGAATCGTATTCTTATCCGTTACGCCGATGTACTCCTAATGCGTGCCGAAGCTCTTATCGAACTCAATCGTAGCAACGAAGCCTTGTCACTTATTAACCAAGTGCGCCAACGCGCTAAACAAAGTACTTCTATGATTCCTTACGCTACCAATACTGATATAGCTGTATATCAAAATGGTGTAAACTGTACTTGGAATCAAGAATTTGCTCGCAAAGCACTCCGTTGGGAACGCCGTTTAGAGTTTGCTATGGAAGGCTCTCGTTTCTTCGACCTTGTGCGCTGGGGTATCGCCGACCAAGTACTCAACGACTATTTCACTAAAGAGAAAACACGTCGTCCAGCGATATTCAGCAGTGCTTATTTCACTAAAAATAAAAATGAGTATATCCCTATTCCACAAAACCAAATAGGGTATGTAAAAGGTATTTACAAACAAAATGCAGGATTCTAATATGAAAACAATAGTACACAAACTCGCCCTCAGTGTAGTAGCTTTGCTCGGCTTACTCAGCTGTGACGAAAAGCATGAAGGCGAACTTATTAACGACAAAGAGGCAAAAATTAATGCCTTTCAAGCCGATGGTATCGATGGGATTATAGACGAGGAGAAACAAACTATCACGGTGTATGCTCCTTGGAATACCGATCTTACCAAAATGACCACTTCCCTCTCATTGCCCGAGGGAGCTACCTCAGTGCCTACTGCAGGAACGAATGTCGATTTGAGCAAAGGTGCCAAATACCGCATTTTTAATGGTAACCTCTATTGGGATTACACTGTTACCGCTCAATATCCACAGTTAGAGAACTTTGCTATTGGCAAATACAAAGCTACGATTGACCACAGTACGGGTAAGATAAGTGTGAAATACCCTAAGGGTGAAAGCCTTACTGCGCTTACTCCCACCTTCAGCACAACACCTAATGCTACTGTGAGCCCTGCTTCGGGAGTTACCCAAAACTTTACCCAAAGCGTTACTTACACTATGAGTTACCGTGGAGAGAGCTTTGTGTATAGCGTAGAGATTATCCCTACTAACTTTGCGCCTATTGCCTTTGTAGGTACAGCTAACAGTGCTTCTGCTATCGCCAATGAAGATGAGAAAGCCGCTTATACTTGGCTTGCCGAAAACTACGATACAGCTAAGTACATTTCGTTTAGTGACATCAAGGACGGTAAAGTTAATCTCAACGACTATAAAGTGATTTGGTGGCATTGGGATAACAACAAAGAGTTGCCTGCTGAAGCCAAAGCAGATGCCGTTGTGAACAAGATGAAACAATTCTACGCTGCTGGTGGCTCGTTCTTATTGTCTTCTTGGGCAGTACAATACGTAGTCGATTTAGGTATCGCCTTAGACGGCAAGGTAGTAAACAATATGTGGGGTGAAAATAACGTTCCATTTACAGTAGGTGAAGATTGGTCACTTTGCTACAAAGGCAATGAAAACCACCCATTGTTTAAAGGATTGACTAAAAAGTCAGGGGTTGATTATATATCCTTCTTTCTTTCTAAAGGAACAAATACAAAAGGACATAATGCTATTTGGAACTTCGATTGGGGAGATTATGAACATAATGCTGCAGGTTGGCAAACTGCTGCAGGCTCTAAAATATTAGCAAGTTTGCATTGGGACGTAACGATGAGCAATCGCGCTGTCATCTTTGAATACCTCAAACGAGGCAATGCAGGTCGCACTATCTGTATAGGTAGTGAAGCTTACGACTGGTATAACGAAAACAATTCACCTGCCAATGCTTATAAGAGCAATATCGAATTGCTCACTGCCAACGCCTTAGAATATTTAGCGAATTAATAGAAACATAAAATACCTCTTTTCATACGTATATGTGATAACCGTCCTTTCTTCCCCCTTTTTAAGGGGGAATAGGAGGGGGTTAAATAATTAAAAAGAGGTTAAAATTAAATTAATAAACAATGAAAAAGACACTTACATTGGCACTTTGTGCTACCGCTTTAATAGCTTGTGAAAAAAAGGAATATTGTAGTAACGACCCTAATGCGGCTCCCGATGCTTCTACTTGTTACGCAGTACAAGATTATGGTCGTACTTATAAGCATTTCTTTCAGCCCAAGAACGCGTGGGTAGGAGACCCTATGCCGTTCTATGACAACGGTAAGTTCCATATCTTCTATCTCTACGACCAACGTCCAGCACCTGCAACTTTCCACCCTTGGTATAGTGCTACCACTACTGATTTGGTTAATTATACTGATAATGGTGAAGCTATCCCTTGTGGTGCTGATGGTTCGCACGAAGATGCCCTCGGTACAGGTTCAGTATTCAAAGATGGGAATACCTATTACGCTTTCTACACAGGGCATAACGGCGATTTAGACCCCAAAGAAATCATCTATTGGGCTACTTCTACCGATTTGAAAACGTGGACAAAGGATACACAACACTCCTTCCGTGCCCCTGATAAGTATGACCGCAATGAGTTCCGCGACCCTATTGTCTTCAAAGAAGGAAATACCTATAAGATGCTTGTCAGCACCCGTGCCGATATAGGAGGAGGTGTATGGAAAGGTGTCGTAGCACAATTCACCTCTACCGACCTTAAGAACTGGACGAAAGACCCGAACACTCCTTTCTTTTATACCGACCCTTCTGCCTTTATGGTAGAGTGCCCCGATGTGTTTACACAAGGAAACTATCAATACTTGATATTCTCCAACATCGAAGAAAGCGTACGCCGTGTGCAATACAGATACCGTCGCGTAGGAAGCACCGATTGGATTACCCCTGCACAACAAGATTTAGACGACCGTGTGTTCTATGCCGGAAAAACCGCTACCGACGGCACTCACCGCTATATATGGGGGTGGAATCCGTCGCGTATCAACTACGAAGATAATTCCGCCTATCACTGGGGAGGTTCTTTGGCTGTGCACGAGCTCACTCAAAACGCCGACGGTACCCTTAACGTGAAAATGCCTACCGCTTTCGATAGCAAGCAAGCGGTATCTGCTTCTTTGGGAAGCATTTCGTTAGACAATAATACTCGTGTATTCGACCGCCTTGGCAGTGGTTTCAACAAGATAGTTACTAAAATAAAAGCCAATACCGCTACCGAGTTTGGGGTGATGTTTGGTGCTTGTGGTAACCTTTATGAAACCTACCGCGTAACGCTTAATCTCAATAAAAGCGAATTGCAACTCAATCGCGTGATTAGAGACGGAGGTACTGCTACCATTAATAGCATAAAACTCCCCGTGAATGCCAACAAGGAATACACTGTGAAAATAGTGCAAGAAGGCTCGGCAGCAGCAATCTATGTGAACGATGCAGTAGCCCTTTCTATCCGTTGTTATAAAATGAACCAAAATCCTTGGGGCATCTTTGCTAACGGTACAGCAAACTTTACTTTTTAGGTAAAAGGTAAAAGATAAAAGGTAAAAGGAGGAAGAGTGAACCTAAGACGAAGGAAAGACGAACAAAGAACGAAGGAAAGACGAACAAAGAACGAAGGAAAGACGAACAAAAGACGAAGGAAAGACGAACAAAAGACGAAGGAAAGACGAACAAAAGATGAGTCTGAGGCGAAGCTAAAGCGAACCTAAGGCGAAGGACGGGTATAAACATCTTATCTTTTACCTCAAAAACAGATACTTTCATTACTTTATAAGTCTCAGCTTCCTCCCTCTCCTTAGTGAGAGGGAATGAAGATGAGGAATTAGTTTACTTATTTGCTAATTCAAAAAAAATAATATATGTTTGTACCATCTTTTAATTAAAAGAGATATAAAAAAGTATATGAATAACAAACTAATAGCAGGATTAGGAGTCTTAACGCTCACTGCCTGCCAGCAAAACACTGATGACCTCATTATCGAGGACTTCGAATCAGGAACTTATGCCAATTGGGCGGTAGAAGGCGACGCCTTTGGCGCGACTCCCGCCACGGGTAGCTATACCGGTCAGCAGCCTGTAATAGGCTTTGAAGGGAAATACCTTGCCAACAGCTTCAACAACGGCGACGACTCTCGAGGAGCACTAACCTCCAAAGAGTTCACCATCGAGCGTGATTACATCAACTTCCTCGTTGGGGGAGGCACTCACGCCGATACCTATATTGAACTTTTAGTCGAAGGCAAAAGCGTGTTACAAGCGCGTTCTCTCTACGAAACTGAAACTCTACAATGGCTCACTTGGGACGTAAAACCCTATAAAGGGAAGAAAGCCACTATCCGAATTGTCGATAACCAACGTGGCGGATGGGGGCATATCCTCATCGACCAAATCGAACAAGGTAACAAACAAAAAAGCGTTTTTATGACTGATTACACCCGCACCTTTGAAGCCAAAGACAAATACTTGCTCATTCCTGTTGAAGACCAAGCAACCGAAAACAAAGTTCAACTATCGGTAGACGGTACCCCTATAGGCGAGCCAATGACCATTCGCATCGCCCAAAGCAAAATCGACTACTGGGTGCCTATTGCTATCGAGGCATACAAAGGCAAAAAAGTAACCCTTACTTTTGCAGTAGCCAAAACTACCGATATGGGCTTAGCCGAAATCAAACAGTCGGCTGAATATAACTTCAACTACAACGAAAAATACCGTCCGCTATACCACTTCACCCCTCAATACGGCTGGATGAACGACCCTAACGGAATGGTATACCTCGACGGAGTGTTCCACCTCTTCTACCAATACAACCCTTACGGAGCGCGCTGGGGCAATATGCACTGGGGTCATACTGTTTCCAAAGACTTGGTGAATTGGGAATACAAACCTTTAGTATTAGCCCCCGATAAGTTAGGAGCGATTTTCTCAGGCAGTGCTGTGATTGACCACGAGAACACAGCGGGCTTTGGCAAAGGTGCTATGGTGGCTATTTTTACCTCAGCAGGCGACCGCCAAACCCAATCTATCGCTTATAGCCTTGATGGCGGAAAGACCTTCACCAAATACGAAGGCAACCCCGTACTCACCGATGCCAATATCATCGACTTCCGCGACCCGAAAGTATTCTGGCACGCACCCTCTAAACAATGGGTGATGAGCCTTGCCACTACCCAAACTATCACCTTCTATGGTTCTAAAAACCTCAAAGAATGGACACGCCTCAGTGAGTTTGGCGAAGGTTTAGGCGGACACGGTGGCGTGTGGGAATGCCCCGATCTCTTCCCGCTTACTTATGAAGGAAAAACCAAATGGGTGCTCTTCGTGAGTATCAACCCAGGCGGACCTAACGGCGGAAGTGCTACTCAGTACTTTATCGGTAATTTCGATGGCAAAACTTTCACCCCCGATACTATGAACTACCCGCTTTGGTTAGACTACGGACGCGATAATTATGCAGGTGTAACGTGGAGTAATGTCCCCGCCACCGATGGTCGTCGTCTCTTCATAGGCTGGATGAGCAACTGGGATTATGCCAATGAAACCCCTACTCAAAATTTCCGTAGCGCGATGACCGTTGCCCGCGTTTTGCGTTTGGTGCATAATGGCGAGCACTTGGTAGTAGCCAGTGAGCCCGTAAAAGAGTTGGAGAGCTTGCGTCGTGAAGCAGTGCTTTTAGGTGATAAAACACGTACCAACACCTCTGATGCTATAACGTTCGAAAACTTCTTGCCCAATAATCAAGGAGCTTATGAACTCACTTTCACGGTAACCCCTAACGAAACCGATAGCTTTAGCTTTGCTCTCGAGAATACCAAAGGTGAAATTATCAAATACCTATTTGACGGCGCTAATAAAACTCTATCGGTAGACCGCAGTAAGAGCAGTGTAGCTTTCAATGCCAACTTCGCCGAAACACTCATCAAAGCACCAATGGTAGCTAAGAAAAGCTATACTGTACGCTTATTGGTAGATAAAGCTTCTACCGAACTCTTTGTGAACAACGGTGAAGTAGTACAAACCAATGCGGTATTCCCTACCGAAGTGTACAATACTCTCCGTTTCAACACTAGCAAAGGTACCCTCACCCTTAAAAATGTAACTGTCTATAAATTGAAATAATAAACCTCTCCCTCTGCCCCTCTCACAAGGAGAGGGGAGTGTGTGAGACTAATAATATATTCATAGTATGCAACAGAATAATAACTATCTAAAATATTTATTGCCCGTACTTCTATCATTCTTCTGTATGGGCTTCGTAGACCTTGTAGGCGCCGCCTCTAACTTTGTAAAAGACGATTTTGGCTTGACCGAAACCACTGCCAAAGCGCTCCCTGCAATGGTATTCTTTTGGTTTCTGCTTTTCTCAGTGCCCACAGGTGTACTGATGAGCAAAATAGGTCGTCGCAAAACCGTACTCCTCAGCTTAGTGATTACCATCTTAGCAATGGTAGTGCCCTTTATCAGCTACAATTATACCACTATGCTGGTAGCTTTCTCCTTGCTTGGTATTGGTAACACGCTAATGCAAGTATCGTTAAACCCTCTGATGTCAGTCATCGTAAAAGGTGACAAACTCGCAAGTTCACTCACTTTTGGTCAGTTTATTAAGGCAATAGCCTCGTTTTCTGCCCCCTTGCTGATGAGCTTCTGCTTTGATAAATTCAATGATTGGCGACTTTTCTTCCTGCTTTTTGTAGCTATTTCGGTAGTAACCCTCTTGTGGTTGGGTGCTACCCATATTGAAGAAGAGAAAAACGACAGTAAGAATGCCACCTTTGCCGAGTGTTTTGTACTGCTTGCCAACCCTTATGTGCTCTTGTGTTTTATCGGTATTATGTGCCACGTAGGGATAGACGTAGGAGTTAATGCCTCAGCACCTACAATCTTTATGGAACGTTTAGGGCTTGCCACTACCCAAGCCTCTTTTGCCACCAGCTGGTATTTCTTATTCCGTACCATAGGATGTTTGTCAGGAGCTTATATTCTCACCAAAGTATCTCCTAAGAGTTTTTTTACTCTCAGTGTGCTTTGTATGGTAGCCTCAATGGCGATACTGTTCTTTTTCAGTGATAAGACAATGCTCTACACCGCTATTGCTTTGGTAGGTTTTGGCAATTCCAATGTATTCTCAATCATTTTCTCGCAAGCCCTCTTGCAGAACCCTACTAAGAAAAACGAAGTATCAGGCTTGATGATTATGGGACTCTTTGGCGGTACTATCTTCCCTTTTGCAATGGGCTTAGCTTCCGATGCAATGAACGGCTCACAGATAGGTGCCCTTATTGTCCTCAGCATAGGAGTATTATATCTGTTGCTAATGAGCACTCGACTCAAAGCAAATGCTAACAATTAGTCGTTAGAGAGTCCTACAAATTGTATAAGTTGGATTAGTCAGAAAGATCTGACGACTGATAGTATTTATTATTAGTAGTAGGAAATCTCAAAAAGAATTTATAACTTTGTACGCTGAAAAAGAATTAACAACAACACTCTCGCCTCCCACCCTTAGAGGAGGGCAGAGGAGAGGATAACATATAATACGATGAAAAATACAGTAGTAGGATTGGGAGAAATCCTTTGGGATGTCTTCCCTGAAAGAAAAGTATTAGGCGGTGCGCCCGCTAATTTCGCTTACCACGTGTCGCAATTTGGTTTCAACGGCTATGCTGTGAGTGCCATTGGAGGCGACCTCCTCGGTAAGGAAATACTAAAAAGTTTAGAAGAAAAAGAACTCAATTACATCATTGAGAAGACTGATTTCCCCACAGGTACCGTAAAAGTACAGTTGGACGGTCGTGGGGTGCCTACCTATGAGATTAGCGAAAATGTAGCGTGGGACAATATTCCATTCTCTTCGCGTATTGAGAACTTAGCAAAGAATACTAATACCGTGTGCTTTGGGTCGTTGGCACAGCGCAGTGAAATATCGCGTGCCACTATCCACAAGTTCTTAGATTTAATGCCTGCTGAGAGTTTAAAAGTATTCGATATCAATCTCCGCTTGAAATATTTCAGCAAAGAGGTAATTGCCGATTCGTTAGACAAGGCAACAGCATTGAAAATCAACGATGAGGAGATAGTGAAAGTGGCTGAAATGTTTAATTTGCAAGGAACTGATGAAGAGGTATGTAAGCGCCTATTGGAGAAATACAACCTCAAATTCCTCATCTTAACGCAAGGTACAAGAGGTAGCTATGTGTTTACGCCTAATGAGAAATCGTTCTTAGGGACGCCCAAGGTTACCATCGCCGATACGGTAGGAGCTGGCGACTCGTTCACGGCTGCCTTTGTAGCCTCTTACCTCAATGGTCGCAGTATTGCCCAATCGCATCAATTGGCGGTAGAAGTATCGGCTTACGTATGTCAGCAACACGGTGCGATGCCTCGCCTTGCCGATGCTCATTTGGAGTTGTTTAGATAAAATGACTTTTAGGAAGTATCATATACTTTTTTTATATTTCGCTCTCTTTGCTTGCCTTGCTTGCCAAAGGGAGCGAAACCCCCGTTATGTGATAGGGGTGTCGCAGTGCAGTGAAGACCTTTGGCGACAAACGATGAACGAGGAGCTAAAACGCGAAGTAGCCCTTTACCAAGCCAATACTGAGTTGCTCATTCGCAGTGTAAAAGACGATACTCCCAAGCAAATTGCCGATATAGAGTGGTTCATAGAACAAAAGGTAGATGTGCTCGTGGTTTCGCCTAACGAGTCGGAAGCGTGTACACCAGTTATTGAAAAGGCTTACCAGCAGGGTATTCCCGTGATTTTGGTAGATAGGAAAATCGCTACTGAGAGTTATACTGCCTATGTGGGAGCTAACAACTACCAAATAGGTAAAGAAGCGGGACACTATGCGATAGGTATTCTCAAAGGCAAAGGCAATATAGCCGAAGTGCGTGGTACCAAAGGCTCAACCTCTGATGCGGAACGCCATAAAGGATTTATAGATGCCCTTAAGAATGCTCCTGAGGTGCGAATAGTAGCCGAGACCTGGGGCAACTTCCTCAAAGCAGATGCCAAAGTGCAAATGCAACAACTTTTTCAGCAACACCCCAATATCGACCTTGTGTTTGCGATGAACGACCCAATGGCAGCGGGTACTCACGAAGCAGCGATGCAATTCAACGGTAAAATACCCTTTATCATAGGGGTAGATGCGCTACAACAAGAAGGAATTAGCAATATAGAGAACAACGTGCAAGACGCATCGTTTATCTATCCTACGGGAGGAGAAAAGGTTATTGACCTTGCAATGAAAATACTCCATAAACAACCTTTTGAGCGCGAGAATATCCTCAATACCACTGTGGTGGACAAGAGCAATGTGCGTATTTTACAGTTGCAAACAGAGCAAATTGCTCAAAAACAAGCTAAGATAGAGGATATCAATCAGCAGCTGAGTGAGAGCCTTATTCAGCATACTACTCAGCGTACACTCTTCTATATTTCTATTATTGCTATTGGTTTGATTACTATATTTTTGGCAATAGCTATCAGAGCATATCGCACTAAGAGCCGTGCTAATAATCTGTTAGAAAAACAAAACGAAGAAATCAAACGTCAGGCTACCGAATTGCAACAACAGAAAGAGCGCTTGGAGGAAATCTCGGCGCAATTAGAAGAGGCGACCCAAGCCAAATTGCTTTTCTTTACCAATATTTCTCACGAGTTTAAAACACCGCTGTCGCTTATCTTAGGTCCTGTGCAGACACTTTTGGCTCACAATTCACTTCCCAAAGAAGAACAAGACTTGTTATTCCTCATCAAAAAGAACAGCAACCGACTTTTGCATCTCATTTCCGAAGTAATTGAGTTCCGCAGTTATGAGAATAACAAAATGCAAATGTATTTCACCAAAGGCAATTTGAAGAGCTTCCTCACTGAACTCAATTCTTTTTTCACCGACCGTATCAAACAAAAGAAACTCAACTTTCAGTTCCTTGCCGAAGATACTTCTTTTGAAATGGCTTTTGATAAGGAAAAAGTAGAGAAAATCTACTTCAACCTGCTTTCCAATGCACTGAAGTTTACACCTCAAGGAGGAAGTATCACCGTGTCGTTAGAAAAAGAAGATCTCCCCCTAACTCCCTCCAAAGAGCGAGTAGCTGTGCTACGTGTGTTTAACAGCGGTTCATATATCCCGAAAGACAAACAAAGTGAGGTGTTTGAGCACTTCTACAAAATAAATCCCGATAGCGAAGGTTCGGGTATAGGTTTGGCTTTGGTACAAGCCTTAGTAGCCTCACACAACGGTACTATCAGCGTAGAGAGTACAGAAGGGGAGGGGACAACCTTCGTCATTCGCCTGCCTTTCACTCAAGAACAAGTATCGGTAAAAGCGGTATACGACAGCAATTACATAGAAACTCATCTCGACTTATTGCCTTCGTTGCCCGCACCTACTGAGAAGCTCAAACTACCTACGGCTTCTCCAACGGCTTCGGAGAAACCTACTGTACTGATTGTGGAAGACAACGAGGATATGCGTCAGTTTATTCGATATATCCTCA
Source organism: Capnocytophaga sp. oral taxon 335 str. F0486 (assembly GCF_000277665.1). Lineage (NCBI taxonomy): Bacteria > Pseudomonadati > Bacteroidota > Flavobacteriia > Flavobacteriales > Flavobacteriaceae > Capnocytophaga > Capnocytophaga sp. oral taxon 335. The sequence goes on from NZ_AKFR01000031.1 coordinate 124,349, forward strand.
GTGATGACTATAACCTTATCGAAGCTGAAAACGGTGAAGAAGGCTTTGAAGTCGCTAAAAAGCACCTCCCCGATGTAGTAATCAGCGATGTGATGATGCCCAAGACTGATGGCTTCGATTTATGTCAGTTGATAAAAACTAACGTGGCTACTAATCATATTCCTGTGATTTTGCTCACTGCTTATGCGTTAGACGAGCAAAAGCAAGTAGGTTTTGAGAGTGGTGCCGATGCCTATATTGCGAAACCTTTCAACATAAAATTACTGAAAACACGGGTGCGCAAGCTCATAGAAAACCGTAAGAAGATACGTGAGAGTTTTAGTAATTTCCTCTTGAACGAAACTAAACAAGAGACTTTAGGTAAGGTAGAACAGCAGTTTATCACCGATTTTACGCATTACGTAGAGAACTCTATCGCCAATCCTGAAATGAATATAGACGAAATAGCCGACGCCTTAGGTTTGTCGCGTTCTAACTTATATCGCAAAATCAAATCTCTCACCGACTATTCGCCTAATGAGCTTATTCGCACCATACGAGTAAAATACGCTAAGCAGTTGCTCAACAGCAAAGCTAAGAGCATCTCGGAAGTTGCTTATGAAGTAGGATTTTCTTCTCCTTCCTACTTTGCGAAATGCTTTAAAGATTTTTACAACGAGAGTCCGACAGAATACTTGGAACGGATTAGGTAGTGTTATAGACTGCTTTAAAATCTTGCACTGATTTTTCCCAGATAATTTTTTAATTAACGCGAGTTTGATGTAAGAAAAGTGTAGCTTACGCTACAGAAATCTTACAAATCTTAAAAAAATCAAACAAATAGGCAATAAATTGCCTGAAAATCTCGCACAGATTACACGGATTGCACGGAAAGTTTTTCAATTGACAATTGATAATTGACAAATGTGATGGACACGAATTGGCAACTGCGTTGCTGGATTTCACAGATTGCAATGTAAACGTAGCTGTAAATCAGTATTATATATAACTGAGATTAATTAGCAAATGAGGAAATGAGAGAATTAGAAAATTTGGAAATTAGCTAATGGAGAGGTGCGAGCCACACAAGCAAAAACTTTGGTTAAGGTGCGAGCCGCATAGGCAAAAACTTTGTGATGAAAAAGCGATAGGTTGGGTCTGTTAGGAGGATTCGGAAGGAAACGGAGGAGTTCGGAAGTGAGTCAGGAGGAATTTTGGTGAAAAAAGGGTGTAAGATGAGTGTGGTTAGCTTATAGAGAGCTTATAGGAAGCTTATACGAATCTTGGACGATTGGTATAGAAAGGGTATATAAGTGGTTGATTTATACTGTAATACAACAGTGAAAAAAATGTTAAAAACGGAGTTTCGAGGCGAAAGAAAAGGGAAGAAAAGCCGAATGATGAGTGATGAATGATGAGGGTAATGTGGTGAAAAACTTCTCTTGAAAAATTGTTATAAAAAAGGTATGAAGCATTGGTTTTAAGTGAGATTTTTTTGTGTATTCGCGATTGATTTTCTACTTTTGCGCCTTATTAAATATATGCTTAAAAACGATGAAACGATTACTTTATATGTTATTGGCGCTATTGTCTTCGACTTCTGTCTATTCACAAATGCTTTTTTCGGAAAACCTTACTATGACGATAGACAGCACCAAAACTCTGCAAGGGAGCCTAATGCCTATCTTGGATTTTAAAACCGAAAAAGAAGATGTCTTCACTTTTAAAAATACGGCTAATCTCAACTTGCTTATCAATTGCAATAGGGTTATTAATGTAATTAACAAGTTTGAGTTATCTACTTATGGTAGTCAAGTAATATTAAGCGGTGGCTATGTGCATATGGAGTACCGCTATCTGTTAGACCACGCTTTTGAGGTGTATCCTTATGCTGAGTCGCAATGGGCAGAGAGCAGGGGAATGAACCACAAGATTTCTACCGGTTTACAATCGCGTTATCGGTTGCTGAATACTCAATCCTCGCTGATGTTTGCTGCGGTGGGCTTGTTCTTTGAATACGAAAAATGGGAATATCCTACTCCCGATAACGTTGAGGCTACTTATGCTTACAGTCGCAGTATCAAAAGTCATTTATCGCTCAGTTATAAACTTCGAATAGGTGAAAAATGGGAGCTTACCACTACTGCCATTCATCAAACTAGACCTGATAGTACTTTTAAGGAAGCGCGCTATGGTGGGGCTATCGACCTCAAATACAATATTACGCCTACCATAGGTATACTTGGTACCTACCGACTTATCTACGACACTGCTCCTATTGTACCTATAAAAAAGGACTATCATTCGCTTGAAGTTGGGCTTAATATTTCTTTCTAATTTCCGCATTTGCTAATTTACTAATTTTCTGATTAACATTATGTATACAATTCCTTATATTGAATCCGAGGAGTTTTTCTATTTGGATGTATTTTTAAAATTGCTTTTAGGATTGTTGGCTCTTGCCTTAATCATCAACAAATCGGGCAAGGGTAATTTGGCACCGAGTTCGGCAATAGATCAGGTGCAAAATTACGTACTTGGGGGTATTATTGGAGGTGTAATTTACAGTCCATCGGTGAGTATCTTTCAGTTTGCTATCGTATTGGCTATTTGGGCATTCCTTATCATAGGGTTACGTGAGTTAAAAACTAAAAACCAAGCTTTTAGGAGGTTTATAGACGGCGCCCCTGTGATTGTTATCAATCGTGGTAAGATAGATATAGCCGCCTGCAAAAAAGCTAAAATTACGGCACACGAACTCGCTTTCAAACTGCGCAAAGAAGGGGTATACTATATCAGAGAGGTAAAAAGAGCGGTACTTGAACAGAATGGCGAACTCATTATCGTGTTGGCAGGAGAAGAAAACCCCAAATATCCTGTCATTACCGATGGAATTATTCAAAAAAGCGTGCTGGAAGATGTAGATAAAAGCGAAGAATGGCTACTTGGAGAGCTACAAAAGGCAGGATACAGCAATCCTTCCGAGGTATTTTTAGCAGAATACGAAAATGCTCAGATAAAAGTTATACCCTATATTTAGTAACAATGAGAAAGAAAAGCCCCAAAAACATTTTGCTATTCGTTGTTATTTTATTATCTTTGCCCAAAATACTTAATTGCTATTACAATGAAGTTAAAACATATTACTCTTTTGGTAGCCTCTACTTTTGTACTAGGGGCTTGTAATCAATCTAAAACAGCTTCTGAGCAAGAAGCGCAAACTCCTCAAAAACCGCTTATCAGCTATGTAGACCCGTTCATCGGTACAGGTGGACACGGGCATACCTACCCTGGAGCGACTACGCCTTTCGGTATGATACAAGTGAGCCCCGTGAATGGTCTCAGCAACTGGGATTGGTGCTCAGGTTATCACTATTCCGATAGCCTTATGGTTGGTTTTGGACATTTGAGCCTTAGTGGTACAGGTATAGGAGACCTAAACGACATCTTGCTAATGCCTACTACTAAAGAATATGACCTCAGTGTACTGAAATACGGACGCAAAGAGCAATACCCCGTGAATGCCCAAGAGTTTCGCGATATGGTACCTTACAAATCAAAATATAGCCATAAGAACGAAAAAGCAGAACCTGGCTATTACCAAGTGTATTTAGAAGACCCCAAAGTGAATGTAGAACTCACTGCGGCACAACGTTATGCCGTACATCGTTATACTTTTGAAAAAGGGGCAGAACAATCAGTACTATTGAACTTAGGATTTGCTATCAACTGGGATAGCCCTACCAAAACTTCTTTTAGCAAATTGGATAAGAAGTTAGACGCTAATAACAACGACAATATTATCACAGGTTATCGTTATAGTACTGGCTGGGCTGAAAACCAAAAAGTGTTCTTTGCGATTCAGTTTTCTAAGCCTATAAAAAATATTACCTATCAAAAACACAAAGATGATGTTACTTCAGGGCAAATCTTCTTTGATAATACTGATGAGAAGTTAGAGGTAAAAGTAGCTCTTTCTTCAGTGAATGAAGAAAATGCTTTAGATAACTTGGAGTTATATAACGCTCCTAATTTTGATAAAACCAAATCATTAGCACAACAGCAATGGGAAAAGACCCTTAGCAGTATAGTAGTAGAAACCCCTGTTGATTCTCTCAAAACCATCTTCTATACTGCCCTCTATCACGCGCAAGTAGCGCCTGTAACTTTTTCTGACAAGAATGGATGGTTTAGATTGCAAAACGACGAGATTGTAAAAACTGAAGGTACTGCTTATTCTACCCTTTCTCTGTGGGATACTTTCCGTGCCGAGCACCCACTGCTTACCCTTTTGCAACCCAAAGTAACTGCCGATATCATCAACTCAATGTTAGCCTACTACCAAGTGCATAAAGTGTTGCCCGTTTGGACGCTCTACGGCAACGAAACCAATACAATGACGGGTTATCACTCGGTAGCAGTGATTGCCGAAGCTTACCTTAAAGGCATACGTGGTTTTGATGCTGAAAAGGCTTACGAGGCAATGAAAACTACAATGATGCAAGATGATCGCGGACTCAAAGCGTACAAAAAATATGGTTACATTCCTTATAACGTAGGGGTAGACGAATCAGTTACCATTACCCTTGAATACGCTTACGACGACTGGTGTGTAGCGCAAATGGCTAAAGCCTTAGGTAAAACCGAAGATGCTGACTTCTTTACCAAACGCTCTGAAGCCTATGTTCACTTATTCGATAAAGAAACGGGCTTTATGCGCGGTAAAAGTACCGACGGTAAATGGCGCACGCCTTTTGACCCTAAACGCTCCGACCACCGAGAAAATACTGACTATACCGAAGGTAATGCTTGGCAACACAGTTGGTTTGTGCCTCACAACGTACAAGGTCTTATCAACCTATTTGGAGGGAATGAACCTTTTGTAACACACTTAGAAAAACTCTTTACTGAAAGTTCTGAAATCACCGGTGATAACACCTCTCCTGATATTTCAGGACTCATAGGTCAGTATGCACACGGCAATGAGCCCAGTCACCATATTGCCTATATGTTCAACGTAGCAGGACAACCTAAGAAAACCCAATATTGGGTAGATCGCATCTTGCAAACTCAGTACAACACTACCCCTAACGGACTCAGTGGCAATGAGGATTGCGGACAGATGTCGGCTTGGTACATTTGGAGTGCTATGGGCTTATACCCTATGAATCCAGCTTCTACCGAGTATGAGTTCGGTCGTCCACTCTTTGATAAAGTAACCATACACTTGCCTAACGGAAAGACATTTACAATCATTGCTAAAAATGTGTCTAAAGACAATAAGTATATCCAATCTGTAAAACTCAACGGCAAAGAATATACCCAATGGCATATTTCTCACCAAGACCTTTTAAAAGGCGGTGAATTAGTTTTTGAAATGACAAACAAATAAATGAAAAGAAATATCTTAATCACAGGAGGAGCTGGCTTTATTGGCTCTCACGTCGTAAGGCTATTTGTAAACAAATACCCCGACTATCACATTTTTAACTTAGACAAGCTTACTTATGCTGGTAACTTAGAAAACGTTGCCGATGTAGCCAATGCCCCTAACTATACCTTTATACAAGCAGATATTTGCGACTACGAGCGTATGAAAGCCCTCTTCGCTGAACATCACATCGATGGAATTATCCATCTCGCTGCCGAAAGTCACGTGGATAGAAGTATTGAAGACCCTTTTATCTTTGCGAAAACGAACGTGATGGGTACTTTGAGCCTTTTGCAAGCAGCTCGTGAATCGTGGAAAGATAATATGCAAGGCAAACGCTTTTATCACGTCTCTACCGACGAGGTATATGGAGCCTTAGAAATGGATAATACACTTTTTACAGAGCAAACGCCTTATGACCCTCAATCTCCCTATTCGGCTTCTAAAGCTTCCTCTGACCATTTTGTAAGAGCTTATCACAACACTTACAAACTGCCTGTGGTGATTTCAAACTGTTCCAACAATTACGGTTCTCACCAGTACCCTGAAAAGTTAATACCCGTGTGTATCTATAATATCGTAGATAATAAACCACTACCTATCTATGGCAAAGGCGAAAATATTCGCGATTGGCTTTTTGTAGAAGATCACGCTCGTGCTATCGATACCATTTTCCATCAAGGAAAAGACGGTGATACTTATAATATTGGAGGCTTTAATGAATGGCGTAACATCGATTTGGTGAAGGTAATCATCAAAGAAGTAGATAAGCAATTAGGTCGCCCTGAAGGTACTTCCGAAAAACTCATCACTTTTGTAACCGACCGTGCTGGTCACGACCTCCGTTACGCTATTGATGCTACTAAATTGAAAAATAAACTCGGCTGGGAACCTTCTTTGCAGTTTGAAGAAGGTATACAGAAAACCGTAAAATGGTACCTAGCGAATAGGTAAAAGGTAAAAGATAAAAGGTAAAACAGAGGCTACTATATAGTAACCTCTGTTTTTTCTATTCTATAATTTGTTAATTATCTCATTTGCTAATTATCTCATCTTCTACATACCACTTGGTTGGTGTATTTTAGGTTTACGATGTTATATTCATTCAGTTTATCAGTCTTCTCTAATTGCTTGTAAAAGGCTTTGAGGTTTGCTTTCTTAAGCGCTTCGTCTTCAAACTTGCCGAAAACGACCTTAAAGTGAGGTACACGCATTAAAAACTCATATTCTCCGTTAGGCTTTACCAATATTTCGGTGATGTTCTCAGCCAGCCATTGGTCGTTTTGGATAAACTGCATCAGTGCATAGGAGGCTTGCCAATAGCGCTCGGTATTACCTCTGAGGATAGGCACGCGTGCTGAGTAAGAACTTGAAAGAGGCATCTTCTTTCCTTGTGTATCCATATAATATACTCCATTGCCGTCGTATACACGTGCGATAGGCTCTCGCTGTTTGATTTTAGCATTCAGAGTGCCGTCGATAGTGCAAAATACTTCTGATTTCTCAATCATCACATTGTTGTCTAAGAGCTTTTCGATTTCGCTTAAACGCAGGAGTCCCATAGGTTGTCGCGCTTGTGGGTCTTTGAAGATAGTGCGCCGTATGGCATCATCGGTTACATACATATTCTCGTCCTGATGGTCTACCACCACCTCTTTTACGGTACGTGTTTTATTACGCCCTGAAGCAAACAACTGTATACAAAAGGGCAAAAAGACGATAACGAATATCTTTATGATTTTTTTTATGTACATTTTTCTTTATTTGATATCGTAACCAAACCTGCGCAATTGTCGCACATTGTTACGCCAATCTTTGTTTACTTTTACGAAAAGTTCTAAGTGTATTTGTTTGCCGAAAAACTTCTCTAAATCGGTGCGAGCTTCAATGCCTACCCGTTTTAAGGCTTCTCCTTTATGACCTATGATAATCCCCTTCTGACTCTCGCGTTCTACCATTATCACTGAGCGAATGTGAATAATCGTCTCGCTATCGGCAAAACTTTCGGTCTCTACTTCTACCGAATAGGGGATTTCCTTTTTGTAATGCAATAGTATCTTTTCGCGTATAATCTCGTTTACAAAGAAACGCTCTGGTTTATTGGTGAGTTGGTCTTTGGGGAAAAACGCAGGTGACTCGGGTAAGAGTTCTATAATGCGGTTGAACACCACTTCGGTTTGAAAGTTGCGCAAAGCCGAAATAGGGTATATCTCGGCGCGAGGCACTTTTTCTTTCCAGTAGGCGACTTGTTCCTCTAATACACTTTGGTCGGAAGTATCCACTTTGTTAATGAGCAACAATACAGGCACGTCCAACTGGTTGATGCGCTTAAAGAAAGCTTCGTCTTTCAGTTCTTTTTCGCCTATTTCTACCATATAAATGAGAATGTCGGCGTCTTCGAAAGCACTCTTTACAAAATCCATCATCGAGGCTTGTAAGGCGTACGATGGCTTGATAATACCGGGGGTATCCGAAAAAATCACCTGAAAATCATCACCACTTACGATACCAAAAATACGGTGTCGCGTGGTTTGTGCCTTGGAGGTGATAATAGAGAGTTTTTCGCCTACAAAGGCGTTCATAAGGGTAGATTTACCTACATTAGGATTCCCGATGATATTTACAAATCCAGCTTTGTGCACTTGTTAATTGTTATTTGTTAATTGATTCTGCCATTCCTTTGCCCCAATGAGGATAATTAGGCGTTTTGGGAGTAAAATGTTCGAACTTCTCTAAGGCTTTTTGGAGCATTGGTTTAGCTTTTGCTACGCCCCCACCAAATATCTTGGGTGTAAAGTAAATACCGATAGCACGAATGAGATAGGGTCTTGGGTTTTTTGGGTTTTCTTTAATAGATTTCTCGGAATACTCACGACTCAGCTTACCGTATTTAGCTCCGCGAAACATTGGGTTTACCTTCACTTTGGCACTATACAGATAGGCGTATAAGGCGTTGATTTCTGATGCATCGGCATCGTGTTGTTTTTCAGCTATCTTTATGTACTTTTCTGCCAGATTGCAATAACTGTCAATAGACCCTCCCGATGATTGGTCGGCAAGGCGAATGTTCACATAAGCCGCATAGTAATTTGCGAGCCAATGCGAAGGCACTGTGTTGGCAAGAGTTTCAAAATCTTTAGCTAAAGTCTGCAATTCTTTAGTAGCATAACTTTTGTCAAGGAGTTTTACTTTTTCGGTAAGCATTGTCTCCACATCTTGAGCAGAAACTACAGAACAAACTAATAGCAGAAAAAAAGTAATATATCTATTCATTCGTAACTTGTCATTTGTTATTATCTTCTTCCTTTTGGTTTTTTAGCAGGAGCTGAAGGGGTAGGAGAGGAGTTAGTTTTTTGGGTATCTGTCTCTTTTTTCTTTTTCTCTTTTTTATAAAGAGGAATGAGATAGCTGAGAGTATAGTTGAAATTCACACCAAAACGACTCCCTTCATATACCCGACCAAAGGCAGGAATATAGTAGTTAGGGAAACCACTACTGCCCGTTTGAGCCACCAAAAGACCTACGCGTACACTTGCTCCTGCGTAAAGGTTGTGTAAGAGTTCCGCTTTAATGCCCAATACGAGTTCCAACCAATGGGCTGTACGTCCGTCGTATTTCTTTAAGAAAGAAGGGTCGGAGCCTGTGATAGGTTCGTTCCAATATTGGTTATCTTTATGGATAATATACGAGGTAAGGTCTTGAGAGAAAAGCGAAATGCCATAGCGAGCCCCCACGTAAATCATATTCTCCATACCATACCAATTGCCATAGGTGTTATAATCGAAGCCAGCACGTAAAAATTGACCTTCGGTAGAGTAAGTAAAGAAATCTTCGTTTTTAGTTCTTTTTTCCATACCGAGTTCAGCAGCGAAGTAGTAGTTGGTTGTTAGGCGGTAATCGCCTACCAATTCGAGTCCGTAGTAATTCTTATCAAAGAAAGGGCGTACCAGTTTGCTCAGGTCGGCACCTACGCGCAAGCCATACCGCTGTTTGTACACAGGGGCTTCTTGTTTTTCGGGCAAGGCAATAGTAGTTTGTGAGGTCGTGTGGGTAGCCGTTTGAGCCATTGCACCTAAGCCCCACCAAATACTAATGATACAAATGTATATGAGCTCTTTTTTCATTATCTACGGTAGTGTTCTTGATGTTAAGACCTTTTAGCCAAGAGGTATTTGTATCTTGAATGGTAGCTGAAAGGGTGTTGTAAGTAATTTTCACTCCACAAGCCTTGCTTACGAACGACTGTTCGGGAGTATAAGTGAGCGTGAGAGTTGCGGTGCTAGTGGTAGTACCTGAAACTACGGTTTGGAGCAAGTAGGTAGTAGGCGACTCCAAGCGCAAAGGTAGTGCAAGTGAATCTAAAGTTGCACTGCTTACCAGAGGCGTAGTATTTCCTTCGCCATAAACTGTAAGGTTAGCCACGCTAAAAGGTGTACGGGTGTTATTTTGGTTGTAGAAACGCACCACCAAGCGAGGTGTATTCACGCTGTGGTCGCAAAGGTCGTCGGACTCACAACTTACCAACATTGAAAGCGAGAGTATTAAAAATGATATAAAGATAGTTCTTTTCATTATCAAAAATAAAGTTGGTGCAAAGATACGAAATAATTACAAATGACAAAAAAAACTTCATAGGGCAACTTAGCATTGATACTTATTAGCTTGATGGACAAAGCTTATTCGAAGGGAGAGCGAAGCTAAAGCGAACCTAAGACGAAGGTAAGACGAACAATGAACGTACAAAAGATAGAGATAACCTGAAGCTAAGAAGAAACTTTTATGTGGCAAAAGAAGTTATTTGAGATTAGAAATTGATAAATAACCTTTCATTTAAATTTGTTAATTTACTGAGTTATTTTTATCTTTGTTGTCTTAAGTAGGTGCATTTCTTGGGGCTCGTGCCTAAAAATGCAATGCTTAAAAGAAATACAAGCCCTAAAAAAACGGCTTTCCATACCGCTACAAAAAGCCTCAGCTTTGCTCAAGCAAACTGAAGGTAACCTTAAAGGGGCTAATGGTGTAGGGAAATATATAAGATGCTGAAAAATGAACCTGAATAAACTCATAAATTCGCGACTCTTGAATGCCTCTATTGATAAAGTGATCAAAGTCAAAGAATATAACCTATTCTTAGGTTTTGTCGTAATAACAATAGCACTTTTTGTTTTCTTTATAGTGGCTATCGTTGTAATGGTAGTAGGGATACCTATTCTTTGGTTAGTGAATTTGTTTAAGAAATAAAATATGTATTGCAAAAAAATCGTAAATTACCAAGGGGAGAAATCTTCTTTGCAAACGATTTTCAAACAAGCAACTAAAAAATATTTAATTTGTTGTGATTTGTTCAATTGCTGAGGTGGTACCCTCATTTATTTTTCACTCAAAATTACGAATAAAAAGCAAAACTACAAAAAATAATGTAATTAGCTCATACAAAGAGGATTAATTTTTTGACAGGAAGATAAGAGAAGACAGAGTCTTAGATGTTTTAGATAGGTTTTTTCAAAATTAGGTTTCTAAATCGTTACCTACCATACTGAAAAATATTTTTTATTAATAGGTTATATTTCAGTGTTTTACACCTTTTTTCATATTGTACAGTAACTTGATAAAAAGTACTTTCGCAAATTAAAAAATTAGAGTATGAAAAAAGTAAAACGCTCAACCTTTAAGGTATTGTTTTACCTTAAAAAGAATGCCCCAAAGAAGAACGGTAAGGTTGCTATTATGGGGCGTATTACCATTGACAATCAGGTAGCTCAGTTTAGTACCAAACTTGAAATCCTTCCACAGAAATGGGATTTGAAGTACGGAAGGGTAACAGGTAAAACAGAAGAAGCTACCCAACTTAATCGCAAGCTGGAAGAGATTCGCTCACGTATCATTACTCATTATGAGGAGTTGATGAAGTACGAGGGAGTAGTTACTGCTCAGAAGCTAAAAGCTACTTTTCTAGGCATAGGAGTAATGGAAGATTCCTTGCTAAAAGTCTATGAGAATTTCAAAGAAGGCTTTGCCTTGATGGTAGAAAAAGGTGTTAGAAGTTACAGCACTCTTAACAAATATGAGAATGTATATACTCATTTGAGCGAGTTTATCCAGTATAAATACCGCAGAAGTGATATTTCTTTCAAAGAGCTTACAGAAGACTTTATCAACGATTTTGATTTCTATCTTAGAGTTAATAAAAGTCTTACTCACAACACAATATGGGTTTATATGATGCCCCTTTGTAAAATGGTAGAAATAGCCATAGACAAAGGAATTATCTATCGCAATCCTTTTAAGAATTATATAAGTTCTATGGAGGAGAAAGATAGAGGCTATTTGCTTAGAGAGGAAGTAGAAACTCTTTTACAATATCACCCTAAGAGTGCTTCTGCTGAATTAGTACGAGACCTATTTGTTTTTAGTTGCTTTACAGGCTTCTCTTATATTGATATCAAACAACTTAAAAGAAGCCACTTACAATCGTTCTTTGACGGCAACAAATGGCTTATCAAACGCCGTCAGAAATCTGATGTGCCCTGTAATGTACGTCTGTTGGATATAGCCGAGAAAATTATTGAAAAATATGAAGGTACGACTCGTACAGAGGCATTGTTTCCTACACCCTCCAATGCTAATTGCAACCTCTTAATCAGAAAGATGATGAAAGATTGTAACATCATTCGTGAAAAACCCATTTCATTTCACTGGGCACGCCATACCTTTGGTACTCTGTTCTTAACAGAAGGGGTTCCCTTGGAAAGTGTTAGTAAGATGATGGGACATAAGAATATCAAAACTACCCAGATTTATGCTAAAATCACCAATGAGAAAATCAGCAAGGATATGGAAATTGCTACCGAACGATTAAAGAATTTAAAGATAGGATAGCTTCTCAGTGTCTTTTAAAAATTAGAAATCCATTGATAATATTTCAAAAAGAGATGTATCAATGGATTTTTTTGTTGCCTTACAAAAAGCTATCTCACAAAGATAAGAGTGTTATTAAGACTTACCTATTTTCCCTGTTTTAAACACTTAAGGCACGTAATGGCGGTTCGTTGTTGGAGTGCAAAGGTATTTCTGTGTTATTAACGCTTCTTGCAAGGTCAAGCCCGATGGGTTTTCAAAAAAATCTCCAGCCCTTGTCCGTTGTCCTGCGGGTAGTATTTTTTTGAAAAACCTTGCAGAAGCTAAACACAGACCTTTTATGGCACTCGAAACGAAACCAGCTCATTCCGACCTTTAAGCGAATAAAAAAAATGTCAAATATGAGAAAAATGCCGCTTCTTACAGATTGTTTTTTGAAACGAATACCGCTTTTCCTCCCATTGTCGAATAAAAATTTCAAACTATGTAGCTACCTAATTACGTTTTTACCTTCGTACATACTTGCTTGCTTTGATGCGTGAATGCAAAGTAATGTACAAATATACATATAGCCTTATGTAGGGTTGTAAATGGCTTTGTAAGGAAGTAATTGGCTTTGTGTTATATACAAATCCTTTGCTAAGAAATCACTTGTTTTGCACCCTGAAATCACTTTACCCGGTCGTAGTGTTAATTTCTCTCTTTATGGCTAATTAAAATTCGACCGTTAGGGAGAATTTTCTGTTCACCGGAACAGAGCAAGTTGTGTTTTGAGGCACGCATTAGGCGTGTAGGCACCTCAAAACCACTTGCCCTTGCAGGGAGCTTAAAACGCACTCCGAAGTCGTGGTTTTTTACTTTTATATTTTTATTGTATTTCTAATGTAATAAAATTTTAATAATATATCCGATACATTACCAATTCTAATCACTATCTTTTCCAGCATTTACTAAGGTTGCGTTGATAAAGAATGCTCCTTTGGTGGCAATAGTCTGTTCGGGGGCTATAGGTTTTACAGGGGCAATGGCAGTATACCCACTTTCGGAAGCTCCTTTTACTACCTCCACTTTCTCAAAAGAGGTTTCTTTATCCGAAGTTTGGGTTACCAGAAAAATGTAGGATTTACCAGCATCCTCTACGATAGCCTCGTTAGGTACAGCAGGGGTCGTTTGTTTGTCAAGACTGATAACCCCTGTTACATTCATTCCATTGATGAGCCCTTGTTTGTCACCCTCTACGTGGCAATGTACAATGATGCTTTTGCTTTCGTTTTCAAACGAAGCCGCAATGTTATACACTTGGGCATCATATTCGCGAGAGGTGTTATTGGTAGGGTTGAAGTGCACTTGTTGTCCTACCTTAATGTAAGGCAAGTCACGCTCATACACTTGCAAGTGCAGGTGTAGCGAACTGTTGTCGATGATTTCCACAATAGGGGTGGAGGCATCTATATAAGCCCCTTTGTTAGTATATACCGCACTGATATTCCCACTAATAGGAGCCACTATCGCCAAAGTAGATTGCATTCCCTTATCGGTGAGTGTTTGAGGGTTTAAGCCCATTAGGCGTATTTGTTCTTCAAGCGAAGCTTTTTCGGTACGGAGAGTGCGTAGCTGAGTAGTAGCGGCTTGTAGGTTCTTACCAGTACCAGCATTCCCTTCATAGAGGGTTTGCTGACGGTCAAGTTCTTGTTTAGCAAGTTCTATCTGACCATTAACGGTGAGCAAGCGCTGTTGTTGTTGCAAGAATTCTGGGTTAGAAACAGTAGCGATTACTTGCCCTTTTTGCACATAACTGCCTATCTCTACCTTTACGCTCTTGATAATCCCCGCATATACAGTCGATACCTTCGCCTGATGGTCGGCAGGCACGCTCAGTATTCCATTGGCTTTGAGGGTAGCGGCAAGAGCTTTTTCTTCTATATGTCCCAAACGAATATCTACAGTTTGGATTTGAGCTTGGGTAAGGGTGGTGAGGTTGCCTCCTTCTTCGTGGTGTTCTTCGCGCTCTTCGAGCTTTTGATTATTGGTAGTTGTAGGAGTGCCATTGCAGGCTGATAGACTAATTCCTATAAGGATAAAAGCGATTTTTATACCATATTTTTTCATTTGTTTTACTGGTTTAAAAGGGATTGTATTTCTATTACTTTTTGATTAAGCGCCTCGATACTCTCAAGGTATGCCAAGCGGGTATCTACGGCTGTCTGTAGGGTGTAAAGGTACTCCACATAGCTTATTTCACCTGCGCTATACCCTAACTGATTGGCTCGGATAATGCGCTCGGCTTCAGGTAGCGCTTCTTGTTTGTAAAACTGATATTTTTGCAAATTCAGTTGGTATTCCTCTTGCAGATTTATCCATTGAGTTTTAAGCTGTTTTTCTGTTTGTTGAGCTGCTTCTATAGCTGCTTCTTTCTGATATTTATAAGCTTTCACCTTGGCACGTGTAGCGGTAAAAATAGGAACTGAAAGCCCTATGGTGGCAAAGTGAAAACGTTTACTTCTATCAGTATAGGTCTCTACCCCTCCAATGGTTTGCATTCCTATAAGAGACTGATTGGTATAGCCCAATGTAAGGTCGGGCAGGGCTTGGGCACGCTCTAGACGTTTGTTGTGCTCAGCTATGTTTGCTTCTTGATAGCTGAGTTGTACCAAAGGGTGCTGAGAGAGTTGTACATCCGAAGGCTCACTGAGTAACAAAGGCTCATACACGGGCGACTTGGTAATGGTAAATGCTTCTTCTGTTTGCATTAATGTACGCAAGTTGCGATAGGTAGCTTGTTGTATAGTTTTGTTCTGTTGAAGTAACAAACTTATTTCTCCTTTCTTCACTTGGGCAGTGTTAATATCTATCTTCTTGGTATCCCCTGCTTTATAGCGTACTTCAGCAATGCGAATAAAATTATTGTAGAGACTATCAAGCTGCAAGAGCTGTTCCTCTTTAAAAGTCAAATATTGCAATTGCTGATATGCGTTGCGCACTTGCCGCTTCAGTTCATTCTGCTGAAGGGCTAATTGCCCTTGTTGTAATTGTGTCTCTGCTTGATAGAGCTTTTTGCGAGCAGCAAATACTGTAGGCAAAGGAATAGATTGTGATACACCTACTGAAAGGTCTTTTTCAGCACTGCTGTACTGCCCGTATTGCCCTGTAAAGTCTGTTTTAGCCAATTCAAAAGAGGTTCGCTCTTTAGCACTTGCTCCTTGTAGCTTGAGTTGTGCTGCCTTAATCACTCCATTGTTCTTAAGGGCTATTTGCTCTATTTCTTGTAGCGAGTAAGACTGCTGAGCGTGTAGCGCTATAGGACTGATAAGCAATAGGGTTATCGTGAGTACTTTAGCTGAAGGACGGCGCCAAGAAAAGGTACTATTGAAAGCGATGTAAAGCAACGGAAGCACGAAGAGGGTGAGGAAGGTAGCCGATACTAACCCCCCAATAACCACTGTAGCTAAGGGGCGTTGTACTTCTGCTCCTGCTCCTTGACTGAGTGCCATAGGTAGGAAACCTAAGCTCGCCACCATAGCCGTCATTAGCACAGGGCGTAAACGCATTTCGGTACCCGTAATCACGCGATGCAAAAGGTTGGTCATTCCTTCTTTTTTCAGCTGGTTGAAAGTGCCAATAAGCACTATACCGTTGAGCACTGCTACCCCAAAGAGCGCGATAAAACCAATACCCGCACTAATACTAAAAGGCATTCCCCGAAGAAGCAAGGCAAATACGCCCCCAATGGCACTCATCGGGATAGCGCTAAAGATGAGCAATGATTGTTTTATAGAGTGGAAAGCAAGGTATAACAAGAAAAATATTAAAAGTAGGGCTACAGGCACGGCTATGAGCAGTCGGTCGGTGGCTTGTTGTAGGTTCTCAAACTGACCGCCATAGGTAAAGTAATAGCCCGTAGGGAGCTTTACGCCCTTTAATTTTTGTTCTATATCACTCACCACACTCTGCACATCGCGCCCTTGCACGTTGAAGCCAATGACGATACGGCGCTTGCCTGCTTCACGGCTTACTTGTGCGGGGCCTAATTCATATTTGATAGTGGCCAATTGGCTCATCGGCACCTGCCCATTTTCGGTAGCTACCATCATATGCTGTACATCGTCAATTCCGGTACGATGGAGGCTATCGAGGCGTACCACAAGGTCGAACCTTCGTTCGTTCTCGAAGACAACCCCAGCCTTCTTACCAGCAAAGGCGGTACTGAGTACCTCATTGACCTCTTGCACCGAAAGTCCGTAGTTGGCCAAGCGTACCCGATCGTAAGTAACATTGATTTGCGGAAGTCCGCTTACTTTTTCGACCTGTGGGGCGGTAGCACCTTCTGTTTTCTGGATAAGTTGGCTTACTCTTTGGGCGTAGTGGGCGAGGGTATCCATGTTTTCTCCAAAGATTTTTATCGTTACATCCTGTCTGACACCTGTCATCAATTCGTTGAAATGCATTTGTATAGGCTGGCTTTTCTCAAAGAAGACCCCAGGAATATCCTTGAGCCGCTCAATGATGGCATCTCCTAATTCCTCATAGGAGCGACCACTTTTCCATTGGTCTTGGCTCTTGAGTACGATCACAATATCGGAGGCTTCCAGCGGCATAGGATCGGTAGGTATTTCGGCAGAACCTGTTTTGCCTATCACCATTTTCACCTCGTCGAACTCACGAATCAGGCGAGAGGCCTGCATGGAAGTCTCCAAGCTCTGCTTCAGGGAAGTGCCCGGTGGCAGAATACATTCAAAAACAAAATCGCCTTCTTGTAGTTGTGGAATAAACTCACCTCCCATACGGCTGAAAATGCCTACCGCAAGAACGAACAGTACCACGGTACTGCCTATTATCCATCCCCTAAGGCGGATAGAACGGACAAAGAGCGGTTGGTAGTGACGGTAGAGCCAGCTTATCATTCGCTCGGCAAAACTGCGCTTGTCACTTACTGTTTTAGGTAGGAGCAAAGCGCTCATGGCAGGGATATAAGTCAGGGAAAGGATCAGGGCACCCAAAATAGCAAAGACGACGGTTTGTGCCATAGGGCGGAACATCTTGCCCTCTACTCCTACCAAGGTAAGAATGGGAATATACACCATCAGGATGATAATCTCTCCGAAGGCGGCACTACTGCGTATTTTGGAAGCGGAATGGAATACCTCCTCATCCATTTGTGCTTGGGTAAGTCGTTGGTGGTTCTTTCGGATCGCCAAGTGGTGCATCACTGCTTCTACCACGATAACCGATCCATCTACGATAATTCCGAAATCTATCGCTCCCAAGCTCATCAGGTTGGCACTTACTCCAAAGAGGTTCATCATTCCTAAGGCAAAGAGCAAGGAGAGCGGAATGGCCGTGGCAACAATCAGTCCGGCACGCAGGTTCCCTAAGAAAAGTACTAAGATGAAGATGACAATCAGCGCCCCCTCTAAGAGGTTTTTCTCTACTGTATGGATGGCGCGTTGTACCAAGTCCGTGCGGTCTAAGAATGGCTCTATCACTACATCTTCAGGTAGGGATTGCTGTATGGTGGGCAGTTTTTCTTTGATACGACTGACTACCTCGTGGCTGTTTTCGCCCTTGAGCATCATCACTACCCCACCTACGGCATCCACCTCGCCATTATAGCTAAGGGCACCATAGCGGAGGGCACTGCCCAAGCGTACCTCGGCTACATGCTTGATAAAGAGGGGAGGGGTGTGCTTGCCTACGGCTATATTGCCTATGTCTTCAAGGGAGCGAGCCATGCCTATTCCTCGGATAAAGTAGGCATTGGGGCGCTTGTCGATATAGGCACCTCCTGTATTTTGGTTGTTCTGCTCCAAAGCAGTGAAAATATCACTGACACTCACCCCCATGGCACGGAGGCGATCGGGGTCTATAACCACCTCATACTGCTTGAGTTCGCCTCCAAAGCTGTTGATTTCGGCTATTCCTTTGGTACCATAGAGTTGGCGAGCCACGATCCAGTCCTGCATGGTGCGGAGGTCTTTGGCGGAATATTTGTTTTTGCTCTGTTCCGTAGGGCGAATGATATACTGATATACCTCCCCCAGTCCGGTACTCACGGGTGAGAGTTCGGGCGAGCCTATGCCTTGAGGGATTTGCTCCTGTGCCTCCTTGAGCTTTTCATTGACTAGCTGGCGGGCAAAGTAGATGTCCATATCCTCGCTAAAGACGGCTGTGATGACCGAGAGGCCAAAGCGGGAAATACTGCGTGTTTCCTCCAGCCCAGGAATATTGGCGATGGCTTGCTCAATAGGAAAAGTAACCAGTTGCTCTACCTCTTGTGAGGCCAAAGTAGGGGTAGAGGTGATGATTTGTACTTGGTTGTTAGTAATATCTGGAACGGCATCAATGGGGAGCCTTGTAGCACTCCATACGCCCCAAAAAATAAGCATAAGGGTCATGAATCCTACAAATAGCTTATTTTTGATGCTAAATAGTATGATTTTGTCTAACATTTCTAATAAGAATTAATGATTAGTTAATGACTAATGATGGGTGAGATGACTAATGAACAATCACTTGAGATGAAGAAAGAAAAGACTATATCTTGGGAGGAGTCCAGATATTCCCATAGTAGTTCGAAGACCATACGGTCAGGGGATAGCTATAGGAGGGAATGGTTGCGGTGGCTTGAGCAATGGTTAAGGCCTCATAAGTAGTGGGCGTGCTGATTACCATTTGGCAGCAAGTGCAAATGCAGAAAGGTGAACAGCTATCCAAATGAAAATGAGAGTGTTCCCCAGTTGGGGCTGTTACAAATTCATAAGAAGCTGAAGACTCCTCACCTTCAAGCATATCCGTACAAGGCAGCCCAGTGAGTGCCAACAGATATAAGCTAAGTATGAAGGTGAAAAATCTCATATTGGGAGCAAAGATACATTTTTTTTTCAATCTGATAAAATTTTTTGATTTTGTCGCATTCTACTACATAATTAAAAATAACACATCTGACACATTACCAGCTCCACGCAGACGTGCAGCAACGCACGTCTGCGGGTGCAAAGGTAAATTTTTTTGGTTATATTGTCAAGATGTTGTACCTTTGCACCTAGAAGTTACTGAGAAAATAGGTATAATCAAATGAAATAAGAGCTATTACTAAATCATTACCTAATCTTCTTGTAATTCCTGTATCTTCTTTATTTAAAATAGATTATAAAAGTAGTTTCAATTTTACATCAAAAAACAAAGAGCCCGGAACGGGACGTTTCGGGCTCTTC
This sequence comes from Capnocytophaga sp. oral taxon 335 str. F0486, assembly GCF_000277665.1. Taxonomy (NCBI): domain Bacteria; kingdom Pseudomonadati; phylum Bacteroidota; class Flavobacteriia; order Flavobacteriales; family Flavobacteriaceae; genus Capnocytophaga; species Capnocytophaga sp. oral taxon 335. The sequence continues at coordinate 143,828 of NZ_AKFR01000031.1, forward strand.
TATATATTATACTATTCTTCTAATCAAGCAGATATGACACGAAACATCACCTTGTAAAAAGGTAGAACTGATACGATATGTAACTTGACATAGGTCATTTTTCTTCGTGTATATCTTTATTTAGTAAAACAAATGTTTTTGAAATCGTGGACAAAGGTGTGACTATTTTTTGAATATGCAAGAAATAGGCTATTTTTTACCTAAATAAATTCATCGGCTTCTTTATTGGCGACCAAACGGAAGCCTTCGCCGTGAATGTTTAGGATTTCCACTTTGTCGTCCTTTTTCAAGAGTTTACGCAGTTTTGCGATATATACGTCCATACTGCGAGAGGTGAAATAGTTGTCGTCTTTCCATATTTTGGAAAGAGCTAACTCACGTGACATAAAATCATCGGTGTGTAAGGCGAGCAAACGCAAAAGTTCATTTTCCTTAGGGGAGAGTTTTACAGGTTCTTCGTCCTTATATTTGAGAATACGCAATTTGGTATTGAGGAAGAATCTTCCTATTTCGAATTCAAACTTATTGTCGTCTACCATTGTTTCGATACTTTTACGTTGCAAAATTGAACGTATTTTCATCAATAGGATTTCGGAGTCGAAGGGTTTGTTTAGGTAGTCATCAGCTCCTGAGCGATAGCCTTTTATCACATCTTCACGCATTGTACGAGCTGTAAGGAAGATAATAGGTATTTTCTCATCTTTCTCACGAATTTCTTTGGCTAAAGTAAAACCGTCTTTATAAGGCATCATCACGTCTAAGATACACATATCGTATGTTTCTTTCTTAAACTTTTCGAAGCCTTCCATACCGTTTTTAGCTAAGGTAACGTCGAAGCCGCTCATTACCAAATAGTCTTTTAGTACAGTGCCGAAGTTGGGGTCGTCTTCTACTAAGAGAATGTGTTTATTGTCCGTAGAAGCATTTGAACTGTAATAGTTTCCGTCTGTATTCATTTTTTTATTGTTTTAGGCAATTATGAATTAAATTGTTAAGTTCTTAAATTATATTACCGGCAATTTGATAAAGAAGGTACTCCCTTTTCCTTTGTCGCTTTCTACATCAATGCTTCCTTGATGGTATTCTACGATACTTTTCACGTAAGCAAGCCCTAACCCGTGTCCTTTTACGTTGTGTAAATCGCCAGTATGTTCTCTATAAAACTTGGTAAATACGTGTTTCATAGCCTGCCTGCTCATTCCTTGTCCTCTGTCTTTTACACGTATTAGTATTTTATTCTTTATATTTTCAGTATAAATGTCTATTTCGGGGGCATTAGGTGAGTATTTGATAGCATTTTCAATCACATTCACAAATACATTAGTAAGGTGTGATTTGTTTGCTGATACATCGCCGTTTTCTGCCAAAAAGTGAGTGCGCAATACGCCTCCACGTTCGTCGAGCATTACTTGTAGGTGCCCTATGGCATTGCTTATAAGTTCGTGCACGTCCAACGGCTCTCTCTCTAAATGCAAGTTTCCTTTTTCGAGACGTGATATTTGCAAAATGTTTTCTACCTGAGCCAGCATTCGCTTGTTTTCCTGTTTGAGTATTTTTACATATCCTTTTATTTTCTCAGGGTCGTGCAGGGCAACAGGTGTTTTAAGACTGTCCAGCACTAAGTTCATAGTGGCAATAGGTGTTTTGAACTCGTGCGTCATATTATTGATGAAATCAGTTTTGATTTCGGAAATGCGACGCTGAGTGATGAGCTGGTGGAAGGTAACCACAAACACACCTATAACTATTAGTAAAAATACTACTGATAGGGTTGCTACCCCTATTACTGATGATAGCACATAGCGCTCGCGCTGAGGGAATACTACTGCTAATTCATATACTGAATCGTCGGAGCTATTGCCTCCAAAAAGCAAGGTGCGATATTCCTTAGTTTCATTAGGGTCAAAGTACTTAGAGTGTATCTTCGATAAGATATTGCGGTTATACACGGCAAACTCGAAAGGTAAATTCAAGCCTCTTTTTTTGAGTTTCTGCTCTAAGAGTGTGTTTATTTGGCTTACAGACACTCGTTCGCTAAGGGTTTGTTGCCTTATGATACTCTTAAATGATTCTTCTATCATTAAGCGCTCAATCTCGGGTAATTCACTTAGCTTTTCGTAGGCTTTTATGATAGGCAACTGTTTGTTATCTATATTATTACCTCTGTTGATGTGCTGAAAACTTTCTCTGTTTGTATAGTTCTTTAAGGTAAAAGAATCGGAGAGTTTCAAATCATCGATGAGTACGGGGTTGCGCAGATTGGTAGCTAAAGCGTAATCTTCCTCTAAAATACCGTGTTTATAAATAAAGGTCTCTTTGCTTAGTTTGTTTTCTTGCACATAGATAAACTCTCGCAGATGACTGTCTTTGAGCTTTAAGGTACTATCGTTCTCGCGCAAATAGATAATTTGAGCTACGTATTTATCGACTTCGTCTTGCTCTATTTGTTTAGCTACATTATTGAGTACCTGCTGAATAGAATAAGTGAAAGCCTCTTCTTTATTATCGATGGCTGATTTAATCCAATACCCTTGTATGGCAATAATTCCTACAAGAGAAAGGCTTATGAGCACTACTGCGAGTATGTATAATCGCTTATTCACCGGGCAAAGTTAAAACAAATATTTAATATAAAAAACAAATTCTCTTAAAAATTTAACAAAAGATTAAGGAGTACCCTTTTTAAGAAGGCTAAAATACTGTGGTTTTTCTTTTATAAACCCTTGTTTTTACTAAGGAAGAGAAGCGACAATGTTAATATAATACCAAAAATGCCAATAATGCCAAAAATACCGATGAGAAAATTAGGAAATGAGAAAATTAGGAAATTAGCAAATGGGTAGTGATAAAAAAGGTTTTTTGACGGGTCTGACTTGTCGGACAAATTGGACTGGTCTGAGTCATCGGAGGAAAACGAAAAATATAAAAAGTGAGTTAGGAGAGTTTTTGATGAAAAAAGGCTATGAGAAGGGTGGGGTTAGCTTATAGAGAGCTTATAGGAAGCTTATACGAATCTTGGAAGATTGGTATAGAAAAGGTATATAAGTAGTTGATTTATACCATAATACAACAAGGTTAAAAATGTTAAAAACGAGGTTTCGAGGCGAAAGAAAGAGAATCCTCACCCCGACCCTCTCCAAAGGAGAGGGGGAAGGTAGTGACGGAAAAGTGCGAGCTACACAGGCAGGTGCGAGCCACACGGGTAGGAGCAAGTCGCACGGTCAATGAAGAATGGACGAAGAATGAACGAAGAATGAACGAGGAATGAACGAGGAATGAACGAGGAATGAACGAAGAATGGACGAAGAATGGACGAGGAATGAACGAAGAATGGACGAAGAATGAACGAAGATAAGGCGGAGATAAGGCGGAGATAAGGCGGAGATAAGACGGAGATAAGACGGAGATAAGACGGAGATAAGACGGAGATAAGACAAAGACAAGAATGTTTGAGAAGAGGGGATTGCTCAATGAAAGATGGGGTTTTTGAAGGGATATGATGTGGTTATGATAAAAAAGTGAGGTAAAAAGTTTGTATATAAAAATAAAGTTGTATCTTTGCACCTTGAAAAATGAACAATTGATTACTAAACTTGTAGAAAATGAGAAAGTTAAAAGAATACGATATTTCTTTTGCAGGCTTAAAACAGGGGAAACATCAATTTGTTTATGAGATAGACAAAGCGTTTTTGCAACTGTTTAATTTTGACGAGGTGAATGATATTCATCAGCAAGTAATCGTTGATTTAGACAAGAAGAGCAACTTGTTGGAACTGCATTTTCACAACAGGGGTACTGTGAATGTGAATTGTGATGTTTCTAATGAACCTTTTGACTTGGCAGTAGAAGGAACACTTTTTTTGGTGGTGAAGTTTGGTGAAGAGTATAATGATGACGATGAAGAAATCTTGATACTTCCTCACGGAGAATACCAACTGAATGTGGCACAATATATATATGAGCTTATTGTGTTGTCAATCCCTGCTAAGCGTGTACACCCTGATGTTTTGAATGGGACGATGCACTCGGCGGTATTAGATAAATTGGAAGCACTTGCTCCAAGAGAGCACCACAATGCAGTGACTATAGACCCGCGTTGGGAAAGTTTAAAGAATTTAATAACAGATAAATAATATAAAGAATTAAGTAATGGCACATCCTAAGAGACGACAATCAAAAACAAGAAGAGATAAGAGAAGAACCCACGACGTAGCGGTAGTTCCTCAAATAGCAAAAGATCCAACAACTGGTGAAAACCATTTGTATCACCGCGCACACTGGCACGAAGGTAAATTGTACTATCGTGGACAGGTGCTTGTGGATAGTACAGAAGAAGCAAAATAGCTTTACTTCATTTGATTTTATAAGATTATAAAAAAAGAGAACAATATTAATATTGTTCTCTTTTTTTGCTTTGTGAGGGCGATTTGCAAATCGCCCCTACAATATAACTAAAGGAAATAGATTATCAAGATAGTCTACTTTGACAAAGGTCGTTGCATAACCGTAGCACGACAAGCGATTAAAATTTTGGCAAAGTAAATACTGATTGTAAAATGATTGTACTGTGAATTAGCTTTTTGGGGTGTCTTCTTGAGCGTCTTCTTCTAAGAAACCTTTGGCTAATAGAAGGTTGTACCATTGGATTATTTTCTTAATATCGCTGGCATACACACGGTCGCGGTCGTAATTAGGGAGCACTTGAGAGAAATACTCTTCGAGAGTAGCTCCATCGGATTTTGGAGAGATACGCGCTTCTTTTCCTTCTTCAAAGTTCTTCATATTAGTAAAAACTTCGGTGAGAGGCACTTCTTTTTCGAGTGTATAAATTGCGATTTCAGACAATAGGCTCACGTTGTTGCGAATGCCTACCGATATACGCTTACCATCGGCTAACGAAGTGGCTAAGAAACCAGAGCGCGTTTGAGTTTCTAAGTGATATAAACCAGGTTTGCCAGAAATGGCTAATACTTTTGTTAGATTCATTGTATTTATTTAAGAGTTAAAAAGTTAAGAGTTAAAAGTTATGAGTGTTACTAATTATAATTGTAAATTAGTGTACTATCTTTTGTTTTTGGCATCAAAGAATTTCATTCGGTAGTCTACCTTTACCTTTCCTTTACTGATATTAGCCAGCTTACTTTTGATGAGTTGGCGTTTAAAAGAAGAGAGTTTATCGGTGAACAGAATGCCTTCGATATGGTCGTATTCGTGCTGAATGATACGAGCGGCGAGTCCGCCAATGGTAAGCGTTTGCTTATTAAAGTCTTCATCGAAGTATTCAATGGTGATTTGCTTGTGCCTGCTAACGTCTTCTCGTACGCCAGGAATACTGAGGCACCCTTCGTTGAAGTTCCAAGTATCGCCTGTTTCTTCTACTATTTTGGCATTGATAAAAGTTTTTTTGAAGCCTTTTAAGAAAGTTTGCTCTTCTTCTGAAAGCTCATCGTCATCGGCGAAAGGAGAGGCATCTACTACGAACAAACGTATAGAGAGACCTACCTGAGGAGCAGCGAGCCCTACGCCATAAGCGGCATTCATAGTGTCGTACATATTAGCAATCAGTGTTTTGAGTTGAGGATAATCGGGGGGGATTTCAGTTCCTACCTTTCTGAGCACTGGGTCGCCATAAGCAATAATAGGTAAAACCATTGTGTTTTAATTTGTTTATCGGGCGCAAAGGTAAGAATAATTTGGAAATTAGCAAATGAGGAAATGAGAGAATGAGAAAATGTGGAAATGAGAAAAGTTTGTTGTATCTTTGCACCAGAAAGAAAAGCTACACAGTTATACCGTGTAGTGTTTTTCCTTTTTTAGGGAAGAATGGAGGAAAAAACTCTTAATAAAACGCCTTTTTATTTAACAGAATACAAAATGCACAACAAGAGAGTGTAAAAGACGCTATCTGTTGATTTGCAATATATTTAATGTGTAAAAAGGTAATTTGTATTGTGTAGCACTATGTTAAATAATGTTAAATATTTGTGTAGTGTGTATTATATAAAATAAATATCTTACTTTTGCGTTTGAAGAGAGAGGTGTAACTATTATACAAAAAGATATATGAGACACCTTTATATATTATATAGAAATAAATTAAGGTTAGGAGAAACCTCCCCCTTGCCCCCTCACAGAGGGGGAATTGTAGCGGTGGTTACTATACACGAGCAGTAGGAGGTTTACTTTTGGGTATTTGATTTACATATTTAGGATTTCAAGCAACAATATTAATAATTTCACTATTGCTATACTGCAATAGCATAAATACAAACATAACTTCCATATGAAAAAGTTATTACTATTACAATGTTTCTTTTGGGCGACTCTCTCAGTTGCCTTTGGGCAGAATTATATTCCTTTTGGTATTCGTTACCAAGGTACTGTAAAGGGGGATATGATTGTGGTTGGGAATACTATTCTCAGCCCTCAAGCCAATCCTAATAATGACTATACAGGTACGCACGGTGATAATTCAGGCATTGAGATGAAGTTTATCAATGTGGTGCCTGAGTCGGGGGTGTTTAACTCGAGTTCGGCGACTGTACTCGACCCTAATCCTGCCTCTACTTGTAAAAAAGTGGTGAGGGCATACCTCTATTGGGCAGCTACTTATACCGAAGAGAGACTTGCCAACCAAACGAATCCTCGCTTAGAGAGAAGTAAGTTTGCGAACGTAAAATTTAAAGTAGGTTCGGGAGCTTATCGTGATTTGGTAGGGGAGCGTGTATATGACGGTAATGATGTAGTAAGTACCTTTGGAGATAATTATAGAGCTCAACGTGCCTATGTATACCGTGCTGAGGTGACCAATTACCTCAATGGTACTATTGCTAATACCTATACCGTAGGGAATATACAAGCACCTAAAGGTACAGAAAATACAGGTGTAGGTTATGCCGCTGGATGGACACTTGTAATAGTATATGAGGACTTGACCCGTGAAGCCCGTAATATAACTGTGTTTGACGGTTTTTCAGTAGTAAATAGAGACAATAATCCTATCATTAATATTTCAGGGTTTAAAACGGTACCTACAGGACCTGTAAATGCTAAGATAGGCTTTGCTGCTTTGGAAGGTGAGTTGGGAATTAAAGGAGACCAGCTCAAAATGAAAAAAATAAATGGTTCTTACGAAGCTCTTACAGCACCCGGTCGTCCTGCTAATAACTTCTTTAATAGTACTCTTACTAATGAAAACGGTATTAATCCTCATCGTAGACCCGCTTCTACTAACTTATTGGGGTTTGATGCAGGAATTTTTGAGTTAGCCAATAGTGGTAAAACTTTTTTAAATAATAATAGTACTTCCACTTCTTTTAGACCTTATTCAGACCAAGATGCTTACTATCCTTTTATGTTTGCTTTTAACGTGGAAGTGATAGCACCCCATATTGTGATGGAGAAACGCGTACTTAACAGTGCAGGTACCGATATTACAGGGCAAAATGTGCAAATGGGTCAGTCGTTACGTTATAAAATACGTTTCCAAAATATAGGGAATGACGATGCTAAAGATGTACAGATTACTGATATACTTCCTGTAAACTTACAAGATTTTGATGCTACAACAGCAAATATTTCGAAGCCATCAGGGGTAAGCTATACTTATATACCAGCCTCTCGTAAACTTACATTTAATATTCCTGAGAACTTAGTGAAGAAAGGAAGTACCATACAAGAGCTTTCTTTTGGTATAAAAGTAGTGAACGACTGTAACAAATGGCGTGATGCGTGTTCTAACGTAGTAGAAAATAGAGCCTCAGCAAGCTATAATGGAGTGTCTAACCCATCGACACCCTTAACAGCAGGTAGCTTCAACACACAATTTACAGCTTGTAACGGTGGGGTAGAAGGACCGTCTAACTTTATTGTAAACCTTGATTTTACCAACTGTATGTTTAAAGCCACTACGGTATTGTGTGAGCGCACGGTTACCTTGGAGGCAGGAGCTAACTTTGACTCTTACAAATGGGAAAAAGTAGGCGGAGGTACTATAGGAGGTAATTCACGCACCTTAGTAGTAAGTGAACCAGGTGTGTATAAAGTAACGAAGACTAAAGCAGGTTGTGCTACAATGTACGAAGAGCACACTGTGAACCCTAATGCTTATGCTAATGCAGTACACCCTATTAAAGATTTGCTTTCGAAAGGGAAACTAAATGGTGAGGTGTACATCTGTGCAGATACAGGGGGTACTGAGTATCCACAAGTGTATTTGTGCGGGGGTAGTACTACAGTGCCTGTAAGTCTTAGAATTACGGGGGCTACTGCTTATCAGTGGCAAAAATTGGGCTCTTGTGGAGCTTTACCACCTACCCTAAGCAAAGAGTGTCCACCTTCTAACGACAACTATAACTGTAACTGGACAGATATAGGAAATAGTGGAGACATTACTTTGCGAGATGAAGGAGTATACCGTTTGGTAGTTACTTATGGCAACTGTGTGTCGCCTTATTACTATTTCCGTATTACCAAAAACAATGTAGACCCACAATTGGTAGGTCGAGACCTTATTTGTAATAAAAACGGTAGTATTACTGTGAATGGGGTGCCAGCAGGATATGAATACGGTTTGAAGAAAACAGGTTCTACTGGCTGGGTGAAAAGCTATCAAAGCAGTAATGTATTTGATATAGTAACTCCAGACAACTATACCGTGTACGTACGTCAAGTGCTTACCACTACCATTACTACACAACCTTGTATTTTTGAGAAATCAATACAAATAAACAAACGAACTCCTGCGATGACTGCCAGCGTTACACCTATGGCTTGCAGTACCAGTAAGGGAGGTATACGTGTACAACTTAGCGGTAACCCTTATCCACCTTTTACTTATACTATTCGCAATAACAACGCTACAGGTGGAGTGGCTTATACTACGGTTACCAATACTACCGACTTAAATATTACTAACCAGTTTACTGCTGGTAATTACTATATAGAGGTAACGAGCCCAGATGGTTGTAAATTTACTACCAGTGTGCGTATTGATAAAGTGCCAGACCTTAAAGCTACGGCTTCGGTATTGAGACACTTGAGCTGTGGCAGTGCTATAGTGCGTGTAACTGCGACGGGCGGTAAAACTAACAGAGCGAATGGTTATGGCTATAGTAATGATGGAGGAGCTTCCTACCAAAATAACTTCGCAAATAGTTATTACGACTTTACCTTTACTACTGCAGGGGTGAAAAACTTTAAGGTGATAGACGACAACGGCTGTATTGCTGAAGCTTCGGCTACTGTAAATACCTTGCCTACACCTGCTATCACAGCCAACTATACCGTACAAAACTGTGGTGATAGGGCAAAGATAACTATTAATGAACCTACTAATACTTCCAGCTATAACGTATTACAATACAGTATAGACGGAGTGAACTTCCAATCAGGGCGTGAGTTTCCGAACTTACAAACGGGAAGAAGCTATACCCCTGTATTACGCTATGGTAACGGAGGAGCAGGAGCTTTGTGTACAGTTACAGGAGCCACTATTACTATTCCTTCTTTTGTGGGAGGTAACCTTATTGCTTCAGCAGGGGTAGAAGAATTGGTAGGTTGTGACACAGGAGTTAATGCCGGTAAAGCTCTCGTTCGTTTCTCGAACGTACAAGGTGGGAAACAACCTTATGAATTTAATTTTGGTGATGGTAACTGGACTACCGATAAGAAAAAATGGATGTCACCAGGCACCTATAATATGGCAGTACGCGATGCGATAGGTTGTACTCGTGAAAACATAAAGGTAACTGTAGACCCAAGAATTCCAGAACCAACCTTTACTCCTTCGCAAATTACTTACGACTGCCAAGGACGCGGTTCTCTTACGATTACTAATAACAAAAATAATTACAAATATAAATATTACGTAGACGGTCAGCCTACAACCGATAATAACTTTAAGAATCTTGCACCAGGTGTACATACTATTACTATTGAGTATGCAGATGCCAATCCACCTTCTAAAAACGTACTCTTTTTTGAGGACTTCGGTACAGGGCGCAATGGTGGTAATGAATATATTAACAAGAAATACTATCTTGAATTGCAAGATGGTTCAATGCCTAGAAACGGTTATGGGCAACCTTGGCCTAGTGGTATAAACTATGAAGGCCCATACGTTGCTGATGGTGAATACGTCGTATCACAAAGGCTAAATCCTAATAATCCTGCTTGGATGCAACCTAATGACCACACAGGATTAGCTAATGGACGTATGCTCTTTGTAAATATTGGTAAAATCTTAGGACAAGCGGGGGCAATACTTTATCAGAGACCCATAGAGGATTTGATTCCAGGTAAAGAGGTTATTTTCTCAATAGCTTTGATGAATATGTTGAGATTTAATGACCCTCGTTATCCTGTGGGAGCTCCGGATATTGCAATAGAACTTTATACTGACCAAGCTGCTATAGATGCCCAAACACCTTTGGATAGCTATCGCATTACACCACCTATTAGAGGAGCTCGTGATGCAGATGATTGGACAGTGGCGCGAAGACCATTAAACCCAGGAAATCATACTAAACTTATAGCAGTTGTACGTTCTTATAGTTTGATAGAAAGCGGTAATGACTTGGTTATAGACGATATCTACCTTTACCAAGAGCCAAAGGCTTGTGGCTTTACCTATACTACTACTGTAACGATTGCTAACGACAAGGCTTTCGGGGTAGACCCTGCTACCGAAAAGATTACGCAACCTAAATGTAATGGAGAGCAAGGTAGTTACCAAATAGGCTTGAAAAATGCACCTTCTACTTATTACGTACAAAAAGATGGAACAGGTAGTTTTGTAGCTACCACAGGTAATCCTTTCAGATGGGATAACATACCTGCGGGTGCTCATACCGTGAAAATACGTGCAGAACAAAATAATCCTAATTGTGAGGCAACACGTACTTTCAATATTGCTAACCCTGTAGCTATTACTGTTTCAGTACCTAACAATGTATTGATAGGTTGTAACCCATCACGTGTAGAGGTAACTGTTACTGCCAATGGTGGTAGTGCTCCTTATAGTTATGAACTATATAGAGGAGCTACAAGAATAACGGGCTCTAACAATCCTAAGTTTGTAATTACACAAGCAGGTACTTACAGGGTGGTAGTGAAAGATACTAATAACTGTACTAAAGACGCTACCTTCAATGTGGTGAGTCCGAATACTATTAGTTTGAGAGGTACTTCGGGTACAGCTAACGACTTCTGTACAGCTACTACTTCACAAGCAAAAGTGGAAGTAGAAGTGACAGTAGCAGGAGGAGGAAATAATGCACCTTATACATTCCAACTCAACGGAGTGACTAAGGCGACCCAAAATGGTACTAAATATACATTCACAGGTTTAGGAGTAGGTAACCATACTTTTACTGTTATAGATAAATATGGTTGTACCGCTACTTATAGTAAGGCTTTAACAACTCCTATAGTGATAGATGGCTCAGGAGCACAAGTAGCCAAGGATATTGCCTGTGGAAGAAATGAAAATGAACGCAAGGGAAGAATTACCTTGAAAGTAAAAGGAGGTACAATGCCTTATACTTATACTATAGAAAAAGTAGGTGGAGGTATCGTAGTAGGAAAAACTCCTGTACCAGCTAATAATACCGTAGTGTATGAAACTGCTCAAGTAGGTACTTATAAGATAGTAGTACTTGACAGCAATAATTGTAGGGTAGAATCTTCGGCTACACTTAGAGCACCAGCAGCTGTAACTGCTAATGTAACCTCTACAGACGTATTGTGTAAGGGTACTAATAATGGTTCTATATCTGTAGTTGTAACAGGAGGTAAAGCACCATTTACTTTCTACGTAAATGGTAGTAACCTAGGAGGAGGTACTTCAAAAGAATTTAGAAACTTGCGACCAGGTTCTTATACTGTAAAAGTAGTAGATGCAAATAACTGTACGTATGAGACAACACGAAATATTAGTGATGCGCCCTCTGAACTTAAAGGATTTGTGGGTGTAGCAGAGCTTATAGGTTGTGGTAAAACAGGACCTACAGCAGGTAAAGCAAAGATTAAGTTTACTAACGTATCGGGTGGTCAGCCTCCATATTCGTATAAATATGATGGTAACTATACTTCTTCATCAGAAGGTTGGTTGCCAACAGGTAGACATACCGTATATATAAAAGATGCAAGAGGTTGTGAATTGCCATTGCAAGTAACCGTAGACCCCGTTATTCCAGAACCAGCAGGATTTACCTATACAGCTACTGACTTTGATTGTAACGGTAAAGCTACTGTACAGTTTAGGACTTCATCACCTACCTCTTACGATTATGAGTATGAAGTAAATGGTAAAAAGGCAAAAGGTAGAATTGCCAATATTGCAGGCTTAGCACCGGGGACTTATACCGTAACGGTACGTTATAGAGATTTGAACCAATCGCCAAGTAATGCTATTATAAAAGAAGACTTTGGTGTTGGTGGTGATTGGTGTATTCCTAATATATCACCCTTCTTGACCTGTGCTCAATTTATTACCTTCCCAGCAGGTCCAGGACACTATGTAGTAGGTAATAAGGACTCTCGATTTATATCAATAGGGGACGTAGACCGTGCGGGTGTATCAGGTATATGGACACATCCTAACCCACGTTCAGGAAATCCGAAAGATCGTTTCTTGATAGTGGATATAGGAAATGTAAGAAACCAAGACGTATTGTATTGGAAAGATGTAAATGATGTAGACCCTCATAGGAAAGTACAATATGAGATGTACTTGTTCAACTTGTTTAAACCTCATAAAGGAGCTCAAGAACCAGACGTACAAATACGCTTGGTGAACAAGGCTAATAATCAAGTGTTAGACTTTAAGAATTCAGGTAAATTAGCACACCACAACGATCCTAATAACTGGGTGAAATTTGAAGGAGAATTAGATCCTAAAGGAGCTACTTCTATAAGAGTAGAAATACGTACTAATAGCTGGGCTGATTGGGGCTGTGACTTTTTGGTAGATGATATATTTGTATACCAAAGACCAGATGTGTGCTGGCAAGAAATGACTAAGGTTATTACTATACCAGGTGATAGAGAATTTAAAGCAGAAATGACTGCTAAGACAGATGTAACTTGTTATGGAACGGGAACAGCAAAAGTAACCTTTAAGGTACAAAACATAGGCGCTGGTAATTACAATGTAGTAGTAGATGGAGGAGCTCCTATTTTCTCAAACCAAACAGCGGGTACCATAGTAATTCCTAACCTATCAGTAGGTAATCACACCATAGAATTTAACCACAGTGGTAACTGTAAAGTAACTCGTGTTGTTACTATTACACAACCTGCTAAGCTTACTCTTAGTGCTACTATTACTGAACCTGCAATGTGTTCTAACGGACAACAAGCACGTGTAACCCTTGTAGCAAATGGAGGGGTACCACCTTATCGTTATCAGTATACAGTAGGAGGTGGAGCAGGTAGGACACAAACTACACCTATTTTTAGCAATATACCTGCAGGAAGTGTAAACTTTAAGGTAATAGATAAAAATGGTTGTGAGGCTACTTTAGCAAGCAACTTGAATATACCTACCCCACAAACTGTAAACTTTACTCTTTCGGCTACTGATTGTTACGAAGGAGGCAATACAGGTGAGGTAACCGTGAAAATAAATGCGGGTAATGGTGGTTATAAAGTGAAATTGAACAACGGTACTCCTGTAACTTTAGCAGCAGGAGTTACTAATCATACCTTCACTGGTCTTACTCAAGGAAGCTATAGAGTAACCGTTACTGACCAATACGGTTGTAGTGCAGTACAGAATATTGTTATTCGTCCTACCTTGAACACCAGTGTGAAGGTAACTAACGAAAGTTGTGTGCCAGGTAAGATAGAAGTAACTGCAACAGGAGGTGACGGTAATTATACCTATGCTTTTGCAAAAGGTTCAGTAACTACTGTTACAGCAGGAACTTTTGGAACTACCAATACTTACAATGTACCTACTATTACAGGTTCAGTACAGACTTATACCGTGTTTGTGAAGTCTGATCGTTGTGTGAAACGTCACGAAGTAGGGGTACGCAAAGTACCAGCTGTTACCTTTGATACTGAAACAATCACACCTACTTGTCAGGGTTCAGGTAACGGTAAGATAGTAGTGAAGCATATTACCGGTGATGCTAACTTTACTGTACGTTACGGTAATACAGGTACTCCAGTAGTTGCTACTTTCACAGGTATTGCAACTAATACTTATACAATTGACAACTTGGTAGCAGGAGCTTACTCTATTACTGTAACCGACCGTTACGGTTGTAGTACAAGTAAAAATGTTACCTTACAAGATATGCCAGCACTTACTGCTAGCATTACGGTACCATCTAGCCCAGGAGATTGTATTACTGCAGGTCAAGCAGTATCTCTTACCCTTACAATGTCTAACGAGGCGTGGAATGCTTATAGAGCAGGAGGTAACCAAATATATTATAACTATAATGGAGGTACTTGGCATCCAATGCCAACCAACCCATATACTTCAGCACCTATATCAGGGGTGACTGAGCCTGGTAAAACAGTACGGGTGCGTTTTGCTACTCGTCCAGCATTAGGAGGTTCCGATATTTGTAGTACAAGTGCAATAGATTATGTAGTGCCACGTCCGTTAGGAACAGTGAGTGTAACTACTGATATAGGAGATTTCCGCTTAGGTTGTATTACAGCAGGTAAGACTTACTTTACTGCTACAGTAACTGTGAGTACAGGTAATCCTCCTTTCCGATATAATGTAAATGGAGGAGCTTGGTCAGCACCTACTCCATCAGGTACCTATGTATTTACTAACTTGATAGTAGGTAGGACTTATACTTTTGGAGTGATAGATGCAAATAATTGTGAAACTGAATTTACTGGTGATATTTATGCTAATGTAGCTACACCGGCAATGACAGTGATTGTTTCGCCACAACCTGCTTGCCACGGAGGTCAAGGACAAGCTACCTTTAGAATCCACCGTGAGTCACAATACACAGGAGGTTCTCCAGCGGGTACACCACTTACTTGGGTGTTATATGAAAAAACACCAGGAGCAGGTTTAGGTAATCCAATTGTGAGTGGTACTGCTGTAATGCCAGCACCAGGTAATGATGCTACGAACGTTACCCCAGCAGGACCTCATAGCTTAGCACCTAACAAGACTTACTATGTGGTAGTAACAGAAGGTACTTGCGTATGGGGTAGTCGTGATGCTCATATTAGAGAGTTAGGTACTCTTACTGCTACCGTATCAGCAAGTACGCAAATTACTTGTGATAAGAACGGTGTATTAGAGGTGTTGAATCCATCAGGAGGTGGAGGTACTTATACATATAAAGTAACTCCTGTAACTCCAGGTGTAAGCTTTACGGTGCCAATAGCAACAGGAAACTCAAGAGTACAGATTATTAAGGATAATATAGCAACTCCACCAATGCCTGTTAACCCAGCTTTACCATATTCGTTCGCTGTGAAGTTAACAATGGAAGACCAATTTGGTTGTAGTGCAGATCTCGGTACTCATACCCTTACAGTACAGCCAGCACCTAAGATTAATAAAGTTAAACTAATGGGTTGTGTGAATGGTTCTATCAGTTTGACTATTGAGCCACAAGCGAAAGCACCAGCAGGCTCTGGTACTTCGGCTATAGGAACAGAACTCAACGGTTATGAATACTCAATAGATGGTGGTTTGGATTACCAATCAAGTCCTACTTTTGGCAACTTGGTAGCAGGTGCTTACGACTTGCAAATCCGCGATAAGGCGACAGGCTGTATAGCAACACTTACCTATACCGTTACTGCCAACTTAGAAGCAGAAGCATCACTTACTAAAGCCCTAGGTTGTGGTGCGACAGGAAATGCTGAAATTACTATAAAAGTAGACAGAGGAACCGGTAACTATACTTATGCTATTACAGGTCCTGCAGGTTATACAGTACCTTCTACAGCTATCCCACAAGTGAGTGGTAAATATGAGACTAAAGTAAATAATATCACTACAGCAGGTGTTTATACCGTAACAGTAACTGATGTTAATGCCTCAGCAGGTTGCAACACCTTTACTAAGACTATAACCGTGTTGCCAGCAGAGTTACCACAAATAGAAACTGCAGTGAAATCAGTAACTTGTAGTGGAGGTAATGATGGTGAGATTTACATCACTGAGAAGAACGCTACTATAGGAACATTTAACTATACGAATGTACCTATTGTAGGTCCTGCTGGTTCTACACCTCTTTGGACAGCTGCTACAAGAACTTACAGTAATTTGAAAGCAGGCGTGTACACAATTACAGTAGACGCTAATGGCTGTCAAGCAGTTTATACAGTAACAGTTGCAGAACCTAAATCAGTAACTATTAGCAGTACACAAATTGTGACACAACAGTTTGCTTGTACAGCGAGTGGTACAGCACAGCAAGCTACTATTAGTGTACCTAATGGAGCTATCAGTGGAGGTACCCCACCATATACAGTAGAATTTGTATATACAAGCCCTGCAGGTACTATCACTAGTACAGGCAATACTTTCACGGTGGGAGACATTCGCGGTGGAGTAGTAACCATTACGGCTACCGATATGAATGGCTGTGCTACTACTACTACCCAAATGATTAAACCTTTTGAAGCATTAGACCCAGAACAAGTGAGTGTAACCGTACAAGGTACACCAACTTGTAACGCTCCAATACAAGTGAAAGTGGATATAGTAGCTGCACCAGGTATGCCTCCACTTACACAAAGTGAATTGCGTTACTATATGGGAGTTAATCAGCCTACTGTACCACCAAGTGCAGGAGCACCTTGGACAACAAATAATGTGTTCTCTGTAAATCCTAAGCAAACTTATACGTTCTGGATAGGTCACGCAGGTACAGATTGTGTAGTGAAAGCGTTGTATGTAGCACCAGATCCAAATACGTTCCGCATTGTGAATCCACAAATTAAGAACGTTACTTGTAAAGGCAATAACGATGGTATAGCTACCTTCACATTGAGTAATACAGTAAGCACACATAACTATACTGTGAACTTAATAGCTTCAGGAGGAGTAACACCACCTACAGTACCAGCTGTATCAGGAGCTAATCCTACCTTTACAATTACAGGTTTGAAATCAGCTACTTATACAATGACAGTAATAAGTAGTGGTACAGGTTGCGTACAAACTTATACCTTTAATATATCAGAAGCTGACGTTGCTCTTACAGCAAGTATTAGTGTTCAGTCTATCACTTGTTTAAGTGCACCAAATTATGATAATGGTGAGATAGAGATTACCAATGCTATAGGCGGTTGGGGTGGATATCAGTACTATGTAAGTACTACACCACCTACTCCAACAAGTGCTGTATGGTCAGACACTAATGTGTTTACAGGCTTAACAGCGGGCACTTATCACGTAGCTATACGCGATAGAGGAGGTTGTATGGTAACGCTTAGCTCGACAGTGGTACTTGCTAATCCTAATAACATTACAGGTACTCTATCTATTACAGCACAAAACTGTACACCTAACTCAGGAGAAATAACTGTACAGAATGTAACAGGTGGTGAAGGACGTAATTATACTTTCCAACTTATTAGAGATGGTGTATTACAAGGAGCTACACAAACAAGTACTGTATTTACAGGCTTAGGAGCTGGCACTTACCAAGTAGCTATCAGTGATACTTGGGGTTGTACCGCTACCCTTACCCAATCGGTGACCTTGTATGACCCAATTGATAGTGCAAGTATAGGAGTAGTATTTATCAAGCAAATTACTTGTAATCCTGCAACAGGAGCTACTTTATCAGTAACTCACCAAGGAGGTTCAACAAACTTGCGTTATACTTTAACTAATAATGCTGGTGGTACTCCACAAGTAAATAATACAGGTATATTTACAAATGTAGGTGCAGGTGTTTATAAAGTATCAATTGCTGACCTTACTACAGGTTGTGCTACCGTAACAGGTGCTGATATAGATGTAACTGACGCTATGCCTGTGAACTTTACTTATACCACTACGGCGGTAACTTGTCACGGTGCAAGCAACGGACGACTTGTGATTACCATACCAGGTACACAAATACAAACTGATTACCAAATTAATATTGCAGGAGCAGGAGGAACTCTCCGCAGTGAAACGGTGAACGTAACACCTAAAGATATTGAATTTGATGCAATGCCAGCAGGTGTATATACAGTAACGCTTACCTCATCACGCAATTGTACTGCAACTCAGGTAATCACTATTGGTAAACCAGATGAATTGGTAGTAAGCAGTACAACGGTTACTACACACTTCAAATGTGATACTGATAATAATGCACAACAAGCTATCATTCAAGCAACAGGTCGCGGTGGAACAGGTACTTATACTTTCAACTTTGAAGTGTTTGACGGTACCTCTACTACTACCTCAGGTTGGGTGAACCATACAGGAGTATACAGTGTAACTAGCAATGGTACTCACACTCAAACAGTAATAGTGTATATACGCGATGCGAACGGTTGTCAAGCTGATAACAGTGCGAACCCATTAGTAATACCGCCATTAAAACGCATTACTAGTATTGATGTGAACCGAACAAGCCAAATAAGCTGTAACGCTACCGAAAGTATTACCTTAACTATTAATGGAGGTAATAACAAAGGATATCGTATAGAAGTAACCTCTACAGGAGCTGGAGTGGCTATCCCAAGTACACAAACGCTTACCACAGGAGTGAACACAGCTAATATAGGCTTCAATACACCTGGTTACTATGAAATGAAAGTAATAGACCTTGAAACAGGTTGTTATGCTACTGCATCGCATACGGTTATAGATTTCAGCGATATAGAAGTAACTGCTGCACAAACCAAACCAGTATCGTGCGTAGGAGGCAATGATGGTGAGATTACCCTTACTGTAAAAGGTTATCAAGGTATTTATAACTATCAAGTGCTTAATGCGACTACCTTAGCTCCAACAGGAATAACAGGAACTGTACAAGCAAATGCGGCTACTGAGAGAAGAGAGGTAATTGCAGGTTTATCGGCAGGAACATATGTGATAAGAGTAGTGGAAACACAATCACCATACTGTACAGTAACCACTACTTCGGTGATGGTATCGGATCCTACACAAGCTTTGACAGTGAGTCCTACTATTACAAATCGCATCACTTGTGAACCTAATGATAATAAAGGTGCCTTCAGTATAGATGTAACAGGAGGTTGGGGTGATTATCAATACCGCTTGTTAGTGGGAGGAGCTCCTCACGCTACTTATGGTACCTATACCACCACTACCTTATTTGAAGGATTGACTGCCAATACCTATACGGTAGAAGTAACTGACCGCGGAGGTTGTTCAACTACTACTAATGTAGTAATGGCGCCACCAGCACCTATTTCGGCAAGCATATCAGCAACTACTGTTTTGAATTGCTTCAACGATAGAACAGGGGTAATAACAGTGGTGAGCCCAACAGGAGGAAGTGGTAATTACGCTTACGAATTGTGGAATGTGGGAGGTGCACAAATAGGAGGTGCACAAACTAGCACTACTTTCACTAACCTATATGCAGGTTCATATAACGTGAAGATTATAGATGGTTGGGGTTGTGATGTTACTATTCCAGTAACCATCGATGAACCTCGTGAAATGAAGGTAACTGCCTCAATTACTAAACCGCTTACTTGCTTGCAACAAGCTACTATTTCAATTACTGTAACAGGTGGTACTCCAGGTTATACTTACTATATGGTAGCCAACGGTACAACTACTACAACACTTACAGGAAATAGCACTCAAGCAGGAGTAGGAGAGTACGAGTTCTATGTGATAGATAGCCACGGTTGTCAATCGAAGTTGTCTAACAAGATAACGATAGAAGCATTACAACCATTACAATTACACGTAGATACTTCTGAAGCATATGTAAAATGTAATGGAGATAGTACAGCTAAGATTACTTTCTCAGCCACTGGCGCTTTGGGTAACTACCAATACAAATTGTATAAAGGAGGAGTAGCACAAACTGCTACTGCTACCCAAGAAAATGCTACTGATTGGGCATTTGGAGGTTTGTCTTCTGGTACTTACCAAGTGGAAGTAATTAGTGTAGACTGTGTACAAACCAGTACAGTTATAAATATTGGAGAAGCAGGACCGCTTTCAGTAGCTACTGCAAGTACTGATATTAGCTGTAATGGTGAAGCCGATGGTACTATTTCGGTAACAGTAACGGGAGGTACAGGAAGAATCCTCTACGCTATTAGTCCACGATTAGACCGATTTGTAGATAGTGGTTACTTCACTAAATTAGCAAGAGGTAACTACATTGTAAGAGCTCAAGATGAAAATGGTTGCTATACTGATACTACCTTTGAAATCAAAGAACCTACTTTATTAGAGGCTTCAATAGACAAGATAACTGATGAGGTATGTAAAGGTGGTAATGATGGTACAGTATCTATCACTATCAAGGGAGGAACTGCTTCTTACAGTACTTCAATAGATAATGTAACTTGGACAGTAGGCAAGACCCTCTATACGGGATTAGCTTCTGGTACTTACACTATCTACGTGAAAGACGCTCGAAGCTGTACTACCGAAGTATCGGTAACAATCAAGGAAGGAGTAGACTTACAAGCTACTGCTACCGTAGAGTACAGTTGTGGTAATAATACCGTAGTGAATACTATTGTAGCTTCTTCTAATCCAGAGTATGCAGGATATGTATCATATAGCATAGATGGAGGAGCACCACAAGCTTCAGGACGCTTTATAGTAACACCAGGTACTCACACTGTTACCATAGCACATAATAACGGTTGTACACGTACTATAACGGTAGATGTAGAAGCTTATACAAACCTTACAGTATCGTCTACTAAGACTGATATGAGTTGTTATGGTGTGAATGATGGTACGATTACTTATGCGACCACAGGTGGTACAGGAAGCTATACATTTACTATCTCACCAGAGGCAGGAACTTTTGATGGAACTAATAAGTTCACTAACTTGCCAAAAGGACAGTATATTGTGAAGGTGAAAGACAATGTGATAGGCTGTGAAGTAGAACGTACCTTTACCATTATAGAACCTGAACAGTTGATAGCTCACGCAAGCACCGTAACAGAAACTTGCTACGGCACTAATGACGGAGCTCTCAGCTTCCGATTCACAGGTGGACGTGCACCATACAACTATACGTTGAAAGACCCATCAGGTAATGTGATAGGAACTTCAAGCAGTGTAGCAACAGGTACAGTAGTATCTAGAACAGGAATAGCACCAGGTAGATACCAATTAGAATATGGAGACTCTGGTATTTGTTCACAAACCTTAGAAATAACAGTAGCTGCTGCACCAAGCATCAATGCTACTTTTGAAAAAGGCTTTAACTGTTCTACTGTTTCTACTACTTGGACTACAGGCTACTTGATGCTAACGTTCAACAATTTGGACGGTGCACTCACACGAAGCAATACAAGCTATGCTATCAATAGTACTGATGCGCGTGATGCGAGACCATTTGAATCGTTTGACGGTAATAGAGCTAAGACAGCACCTATTGAACCAGGAACGAACCAATATATAACTGTATTCTATCGTGGAGCAGGTGTAGCATCTACTTGTCAGGAAACTATTGCACAACGTTTTGATATAGAACGTTACCCAGGATTGGAATTGAAAGACAAGAGCGACCCACGTGAATTGAACCTTATAAAAGTAGAAGCAAGAGGAGGTAATCCTCCATACACTTACTACTTTAACGGAAGTTACGAAAATGGAAGCAATGAGTATACTCTTAAACCTACTGACCCAACCAGCCGTATAGTAAACGGAAGAGTATACAAAGTGGTAACCGCTACTGTACAAGATGCAAATGGTTGTGAAGCCGACTTGCGCATCGAGAAAGAGTTTATGAAGTCAGTACCACCTAACTTCTTTACACCGAATGATGATGGTAGCAACGATGGTTGGGATCCTGATAGATTCCGCAGTTATCCAAACTTGACTGTAGATATCTACGACCGCTACGGACGTTATATCACAACGTTGCGTTCAGGACAAAAATGGGACGGACGTTATGACGGTAAAGAATTACCAGCGGGTGACTACTGGTACATCTTGAAGACTCACGAAGACGGTGAAGATGCACGAGAATATATGGGTCACTTCACATTGTATAGATAGTAAGTAATATCTATAATAAATAAAACCCCCTGCGAAGGAAACTTCGCAGGGGTTTTTTATTAAAAGTAATAAATAGTTTAAATTCGTTCAGCAATCCAGCGAGATATGAACGCAGGTTTAGGAGCACCTATTTTTTGTGCATACAGATAAGTTTCTACCAAGTTATGGGCATCGTCGATGTATTTACCTTTGCTTTTAAATCCTTGCATTTCGTCTCCCATAAAAGTTTCGGATAAGAAATTGATATCATATTCTTTAATAACAAACTCGCGATGATTGCGCTCTGTCATCATATCGAGTGCCCACTGAGTGTATTTTACATTATTTACGTGTGAATTGACATCTAAATCGCTTACACGCACTTTAAAATCATTGACCTGATACATACTTTCGGGGAGATTGATACGGTCGGTATGGAAAGAGAGTCCGCCTTCGGTACGAGGAGAGAAGATTTCTTGGCGGTCAGTAAGCTCAATGGGGCGACGTGTTTGAATATCTAAGGTAATCCAAGTACTAGCACATTCACCTATTTTTTGGTCGTTGCAAAAAAGTTCGAATTCGCGAAAAGCATACACTCCTTTTACAGGGAGAGACCACGTTTTGACGGTGATACGTTCATTCCATTGAGGCCAATAGTGCATTTTTAGTTTTTGCTGTATGAGTGCCCAAAAGAATCCTTTTTTTACTAACTCTTCATAACCGAACCCTAAAAGTGAAGCGTGTTCGGCAGCGATATCTTGCAACATACCTAATACGCCATATAACCCGAGTTGATTGTTAAGGTTTACTTGTGTGCTACGCACTTTATAAGTTTCGGTGAAAATTGTTTTATCTTCCATAATATACTTTTAATGATAATTTATTTTTGAATATGCAAAGATATAAAACTATTTTCTATTTACTTACTTTTTATGAGACAGAATAGAGGAAACGCACAAAAATTTCTTTAAAAAAATGTACCTGACGGTACAGAAATTGAAATAAAATAGGTGTGTGAGCCATACGGACGGGTAGAAAATGAGAGAATGAGAAAATGAGAGAATGAGAAAATGAGAGAATGAGAAAATGAGAGAATGAGAAAATGAGAGAATGAGGAAATGAGGAAATGAGTAGTGATAAAAATCGTTTTTTGACAGGTCAGACAGACTTGTGGGACAAATCGGATAGGTTAGAGAGAGCGGAAGGAAACGGAGAAGTTCGGAAGAGGGGAGAGAGGGTTTTTGATGAAAAAAGGGTGTAAGGAGGGTGGGGTTAGCTTATAGAGAGCTTATAGGAAGCTTATACGAATCTTGGACGATTGGTATAGAAAGGGTATATAAATAGTTGATTCATAATATAATACAACAGTGCTAAAAATGTTAAAAACAGGGTTTCGAGACGAAAGAAAAGGAATCCTCACCCCGTCCCTCTCCCAAGGAGAGGGGGAGTGTAGTGACGGAAAAGCGGAGGAAACCTCCTCCCTTACACCTACTCCGCTCTTCCAAGGCACATACTCAGCTGTGCCTGGCTACCTTCAGAGGGGAATATAATGACGGAAAAGTGAGAGGTACACTGGCAGGAGGTTCGTAGGAGTTTTAGGAGAAGGTCAGAGGAGCTAGGTCGTCGTAGTGCGACAGGCAATTTAAAAATAATATTATATATTGAGGTAAGAAAAGTGTAGCTTACGCTATAAAAAAAACTACAAATCTTTACAAATCAAATAAAAAGGCAACAAGTTGCCTGAAAGTCTCGCACAGATTACACGGATTGCACGGATAGCCCAATTGACAATTGATAATTGACAAATGTGATAGGCACGGATTGGCAACTGCGTTGCTGGATTTCACAAATTACAATGTAAATACAGCTGTATATCAGTATTATATATATCGAACTGACATTTACTAATAGATGGTTACTGATGCAATTCTACTGGGGGGCGATAATTAATGCCTTTGTGTAGCAAATATTGCAATTGGAGGTCTAACTTTTGGGTGAATTGTTGCCAATCACGCTTAGGCATCTCTGTCCATCCTGCTTCGGATAAGGCTAAAGCACGAGGATAGGTCATATAGAAAGCGCGGAATACATCTTTCACACTTTCGCCCCACAAAGTAGCTTCAACTCCTAAAATATATTGCTTTTCTTCTTCGGCTGTGAGCGAAAAGGCGGGATTAAATTCATATACGCGTTGTAGGGTGAGGGTAGGCATCCAATCTACATTAGGCAAATCGTTTTTGGCTTGTGGATAATCGAAGTAGGCGTATTCGCCGGGGGAACAAATCAGTTTGAAATTATCTTTTTTAGCGCGCTCCAATACTTGCGGAGTAGTACGCATTCGCCATAGATACATCACACTATTTTTGGGATAGGAGGGGACTTCTAACTCTAACCAGATAAGAGGACGCTTGTGGTTTTTCTCTAATGATTGATTTACCCTTTTGAAAAACTCACTCATCAGTTGTTGGTTATTGGTAGTGTGAAGGCTTTGTTTGAGTTTGAGGGTAGGGGAGTGCTCAAGCCACTTGTCCATAGGTGCTTCATCACCCCCAATATGAAAATAAGGGCAGGGGAAAATAGCTGATAATTCTGCAATGACATCATCGATGAAAGTAAAGACTTCTTCTTTGCCTACACACAACAAATTCTTAGAAACACCCGCGGTAGTGCGTACGCCAATGAGGGTATCGTTGCAACTGAGGAAAGGATAAGCGGCTATGGCAGCATCGCTATGACCTGGTACATCGAACTCAGGCACTAACTGTACATTGCGCTGAAGAGCGTATAGTACGAGATCTTTTATTTGCTCTTGGGTATAAAAGCCTTCGTTATTGCGTTTAGAACCTTCGAAATCGGAACGTTTGCTCCCTATTTCGGTGAGTTTAGGATATTTCTTGATTTCTATACGCCACCCTTGGTCGTCGGTGAGATGCAAATGTAAGTAATTGAACTTGTAATGAGCCATTACATCAATGTATTTTTTAATATCGTCTATCTTCCAGTAATGCCGAGCGGGGTCAATCATTAAGGCACGATAAGCAAAACGAGGCGCATCGGTAATGGTAAGACAAGGCAAAGATTTTTTGTGTGTTACCTCTGCCCCGAAAACAAGTTGGTTGAAGGTTTGTTCGGCATAGAACTTTCCTGCTTCGGTAGCAAACTTGATGATAATTTGGTTAGGTTTGATGATAAGCTGATAGCCTTCGGGATTATTAATGGACTTATCCTGTATATAGCTAATTTTGGTACTTATCGGACAAGTACCCTTATGATAAGTTATCTCATTAGGCTGTGGTACCACATTGATTTGTGCGGAAAGTGGTAAGGCTAAAAATAGTAAGATGTAAAATAGTTTAGACATAATATAAGAAAATGAATGATTATAAAAGTATAAAAGCCTCCCTCTCTCCCCTTAAAGAGGGGGAACTGTAGCGACACAAAAAAGGCTTTGGTAATATTCTGTTAGGGTGCATTAATCAATCTTTACATTCTTAGTGCGTTCTAACTTAAAACGTTCTTTATTCCAATGAAAAGGTTTGAACTCTTGATTTTTGATAATTTTATTATTGCGGTAAATAAGATTCTCTACTGATTTGGCATAGAGAATAGGCTCATCAAAAGTTTCAAACACATTGTTTTCAATAGTAATATTAGAATGGAAATACTTTTGTTGTGCTTCTAAGTTAGGGATTTCGGGATAGATGGAAATGATAGCGTTCGTAAATTGATAATTAGCGGTAAGTGCATTGATGAAGTGGTTGTTTTTGATGATAACATTGTGGCAAGCACCTGTTTCATACCAGCCATTACAATCGCCACAGAGTAAGATAGCAGTGCCGTGAGTATGGTCGAAGGTGTTATTGGCACAGACGACCTTTTTAGGAGTGCTAAACAGTGCCCCACGAGCCCGATTGTTACGCACTATATTGTTTTTGAAAATCACCTCAGGTGTCCAAGTAAGGTTTTCTACCCCACAAGGTGTATCGGGATTTACTTCGGCAGGTAGTATTTCATCGAAAGTGATTTTAAATATTTTAGCGCCTACTTCGGTAGGTTTATCAACGGCTTTAATGGCTTGAATGCGATAGGTTTTATCGCCGATAACGTCCATTGTCTTGGAGGCAATGAACTGCACTTTATCACCTACATTGCCCCAGAGGAATCCCCACGATTGGGGGTGCATATACTGCGCTTTGATAGTGTGATTGTCTTCACGAGCTATTACTTTTAGGTAAGTGCCGTGTACGTTAATAGCATCATCAGCCATACCTTCATAGACTCCGTTTTCAGAGCGTATGAGCCCTTTGCAAGCTGAAAAGTGAGTTGCATCGGCTTGGGTAGTGAAATAGCGTTCGGTGCCTTCTTTTAAAGCTACGCGAAAGCGGTTGAGGGTTATATTTTCGGTGAGTTGCGCTAAGAGTCCCATACCTTGGGTGTTATGCACAGTTATATTTTCTAACTTCACGTTTTTGCTTTCAGTAACGAAAATGGCAGGTGTAGGACGTGTGTAGGTGCGCAATACAAAACGCTCTCCTTTTTCCAAATAAGGTTTAGCACCTATGTCTTCGATGCGGAACTCATTAGGGGCTATTTCGGTAATTTTAGTAGGGTTAAAATTTACGTCAGCTCGCTTATAAGCCAAACGTTTGTCAGCTCTGAATATCATACCTCCAAAGGGATTTTCTTCATAATCTTCGCCAGTGAAGAAGAGTTTCCCGTCCTTGATTTTATAGTTTCCTTCGGGGTAGAGTTGGGCTTTTACAGTGTTATTTTTTGTATCTACTTCGGTAATGTGCAACTGACGCAAATGAGGGGTTGCAAAGTCTATCGAAAAGTTTTTAAGAGTGATATTGGCACAGTTTTTCACTACGATAGGCAAGATAGTGCCGTGAAAGAGCCATTCGCTGTTACTGCCGTCAATCACTACATTGTTTAAGTTTTCGAGATAAAGTCCTACTTTTTTGGGATTGGTTTGGTCGTGGTTGGAGATGTAGAGTTCTTTATTGGTAGTTTGGTTGAGATAAAAATGATAGGTATCCTTGTTAAGGACAATATGTTTATGGCTACTTACTTCCATTTGAGCGGGTGTAGCAGGGGTAGTAACGGCTGTTTTGCACGATGCCAAGCATAGCAATGCAGTGCATAGGGCAATGGAAAGAGTTTTCATTGTTTTCAATAGATAATAAGTTAAGAGGCTGTTTAAAAAAGGTTTGTTTTGTAGGGGCGAATGCAATTCGCCCCTACAAGTTAATAATTAGGATTTTGAACTAAAATACCTCTGTTTTTATCAATTTCTGATTGAGGTAGAGGCCATAGATAGTGTTTGGATTCAAACTTACGTGCTACGATACCGTCAGTAACATTGTTGAGCACTTGAGGGGCGATTTTCCAACGTTTGAGATCGAAATAGCGCTCGCCTTCAAAAGCCAATTCCACCCGGCGTTCGTGGCGAATGCGGGTTCTCATATTCTCTTTAGAAAGACCTGCTGGTAGATTAGGCATTCCTGCTCTTGTGCGTACTTGGTTTATATAGTTATACACTTCGGCAGAGGCTCCTGAAAGTTCGTTTTCTACTTCTGCTTTCATTAGGAGTACATCGGCATAACGCATTAGCACCCAGTCTTGTTGGCTTTGGGTAGAGTATTGATAAGGGGCATCTAAGTTAGGAGACAAGAATTTTGCTAAGCCTATATTGGTAGCACGTGCATTGCTGGGAGTTACGTAAACGCCACGGTGCAAAAACTTATCTACGAAGATCGTCTTTGCCATACGTGGGTCGCGAGTTGCTATTGAGGCATTGGTAAAGGCTGTAATATCTACTTTACCGTTAGTTTGTGCTACAGCGGTAGCGGTAGAGCCATCGGCATTTTCAAACTCATTCATAAAGTTAGCCAAAGGCGAAACTACTATCCAGTCGCCATACCACAAATCGGCATAAGTATAGTTATTAGGAGCAAGGTATTTGACTGACATCATTATCTCAGGGCAACTTTCTTGTTTTAAATCGAAAAAGTTATCGGAGAAATCAGGTGCCAATGAATAACCTGAAATAGAGGCTAACACTGTTTTTGCTTCTTGCATTTTGGCAGCAATGGCATTACCACTGTCGTCATAGGCGGTATACAAAATCAATCGCGCTTTGAAGGCTTTAGCAGCGTTGCTCGTCCAACGTCCTTTTTCAACGCTATAAGGTTGAGAAGGCAAGTTAGCAATAGCAAAATCGAGGTCTTGCATTATGAAGTTATACACCTCAGTAGCAGGACTTTTGGCTTTGAACTGGGTATTTAAATCTAATACCTCGTTTATAACAGGTACATCGCCATAACAGCGGTAGAGATAAGAATAGAAGAAAGCGCGTATCATACGAGCTTCGGCTTCATTTCTCTTTTTAGTATTGGCATCGATACCAGAGAAAACTTCTAAGTTTCTCAAGAAGATATTTGCACGCATTACAGCTTTGAGACCATAAGTGTATACATTGCTAACAAAACCTTCGGAATTGGCATAAACATTACCTTGCGATAGCCCAATGGTCATACCGTATTGGCCTTCATTATGTTGCCCATAAGCATTATCGGTAAGGTTATCCCACGTAGGAAGACCTTGCGCAAAGTGAGGGTGTTGCATAGCACCATAACAAGCGGTGAGTGCCATTTTATAGTCACTTTCAGTTTTCCAAAACGTACCAGAAGAAGGTCTATCGTTTGGATTAAGATCTAAGAAATCTTTGTTACAAGCCGTTAATAACAACACTGTAACGAAAAGTGTCAGTATTTTTTTCATATCTTTTCAAAATTAAAATTCTACATTTAACCCCATTGAAATGATTTTATTTTGTGGGTATTGGACAAAGAGTCCGTCGCCAGCACGTTCGGGGTCTAATCCTTTATAGTCAGTAAGAGTCCATAGATTATCACCTGCGAAATACACTCTGAGTTTGGTTAGACCTACTTTAGAAATGATATCTTCGGGGAAAGAGAACCCAACGGTGATATTTTTCAAGCGTAAGTAAGAGGCATCTTGCAAATACCAAGTGTTAAAGCGGCGGTTATGTTCGTCGCCTACTTGATTAAAGTACATACGTGGATAGCTGTTAGAAGTACCTTCGCCACGCCAACGGTTGTTCACATAGTCTAAAGTAGGAGCTGTACCTTGACGAAATGGGTCTAAGCCCCACCCCGTAGTATAGATTTTGCGACCTTCTACCCCTTGAAAGAGGATAGAGAAATCGATACCTTTATACTCTAAATGTGCATTGAATGAATATTCGTATTTAGGGAAACGACCATCTACTACAGTACGGTCATCGTTATCAATTTTGCCATCGCCATTTACATCGCGGTATTTAAAATCACCAGGACGTACGGGGTCGTTGAATTGCTTGGGAGAGTTATCAATTTCGGCTTGGTTTTGGAAAATGCCTATCATCTCGAGCATATAGAAGGAGTTATAAGGCAAACCATCTTCGCGAAGGTTATAACCGTCAATTTCACGCGCTCCAAAATTTACTAACTTGTTACGTGAAATATCAACATAGAAACCAGCTCCATAGCTCAACCCTTCTAAACGACCTTTATTGATAGAATGATTATATTGCACTGACAGTTCGTGTCCATAATTATCCATTTCGCCACTATTAATAGTAGGAGCATTTAATCCTAATGCTCCTGTTACTTGTGCGCTACGGAGTATATCAAAAGTGTGCTTTTTATACCAGTCATACACAATAGAAATACGCTTAAATAGAGTGATATCAACTCCTATATCGGTAACGGAAGTAGACTCCCATTTGATATCGTTATTTGCATAACTTGTTTGTGCTACTCCTGGAGAAAGGGTAGAGTTATCAAACGGATAAGCTCCTGTGTAGTTGAGCAATGATTGATAAGGGTAGTTGCCTATATTTTGGTTGCCCAATAGACCGTAAGAACCGCGTATTTTTAAATTGGTAAGCCATTGCATAGCAGGAGTGTCTTTGATAGAGCTTTCTTCAGAAATGCGCCAGCCTGCTGAGAAAGAAGGGAACCAACCCCAACGGTTAGCTTTAGCAATACGTGAAGTACCATCATAGCGTACATTAGCTTCAAGCAAATAACGTTCTTTATAATTGTAATTAAATCTTCCGAAAAAAGATTGTAAAGCCCATTCTATCGTATTACCATTATTGGTTTGAATGGCGGTAGTACCCGCATCAAGTTCGTGTAAGTTATTAGCTATATAGTCACGTCTATGACCTTGTAAGGTCTGATAATTATTGTACTCTTGGCTATACCCTGCTTGTAAGCCTATGGTATGTTTTTCTGCAAAAGTTTTAGTGTATTTTAGATAGGTAAAGAAGTTGGTATAAAAGTTTTTAGCGTTGTTAGAAATTAAACCTTTACCTCCTACATCGAGGTCGCCTGTTACAGCCCCTGTGTGATAATTGTAAACAGGTACCACAGGGCGCCAGTCTTTATAGGATTCATCGGAATAGGTAACGGCTAATTTGGAATACCAATTCAAGCCTTTTGTCAAAGTAATATCGTCCCACAACTGACCCGATAAGTTGTATTCGGTAGTGTTGCGAAGTGCTCCACTATCGATAATGGCAGGCATATTCTTGTTGGCTTGTTCGAAGTCGTAAGCCTTAGAAACATATTTGCCATCAGGAGTAAAAGGTCTATAAGTAGGAGCCTGTGCTATAGTAGAAAGGAAAGTATCTACGTGACCTTGGCGAGGACGTTCAGTTTTACCTCTATCCAAAGCTACGTTTACACCTACAGTAGCCCACGGTTTAATTTCGGATTTTATATTGCTACGGAAGTTAAGTCGGTCATACTTAAAGCCTCGTAGCACCCCTGGCTGGTCTACATAACCTAGAGCAATATTGTAGAGAGTTCCTTTAGCACCCCCACTGAGCGTAAGATTGTGGTTTTGCACAAAAGCAGGGTTGAACATATAGTCTATCCAATCGAAGTTTGGATATTGAATGCGATCGGTAGCATTCTCATAGGCAGCTATCATTTCGGGAGTGTAATGCCCATCAGTAATACCCGAATTGGTTTTAGCTTCGTTGAACAAGCGCATATATTCAGCTGAATTGGTAACCAATTTGAGCATACGTGTAGGGGTATGAATAGCAAAGTTGTTTTGATAAGAGATTTTGAAATGCCCGTCATTGCCTAATTTAGTAGTGACTAAAATTACCCCATTAGCAGCTCTTGCCCCGTAGATAGAAGCTGAAGCTGCATCTTTGAGCACTGAAATGTTTTCGATGTCATTAGGATTGATGTTTGCCAAAGAACCAGGAACTCCATCGATAAGTACCAAGGGGTCGGAGCCAGCGGAGCTATAAGTACCTTGTCCACGCACACGTATTGAAGCCGACTCGGCACCAGGTTGCCCTGAACCTTGCACAATGCGTAACCCAGGTACTTGCCCTTGCAGCATTGTAGCGGTATTAGCTACTGGGCGTTTGGTAAGTGTTTCAGCCGAAACTGCTGCTACAGCTCCCGTAAGGTTTTCTTTCTTTTGGGTACCATAGCCCACTACTACTACTTCACCTAATTCTTGGGTGTCTTCTTTTAGTTTTACATTGATAATCAAGCTATTAGCCCCCCCCTTGCCAACGGTTTTTTCTTGGGAGGCATAGCCCATAGAACTGAACAATAGCACGTTGCCTGGAGAGGCTTCAATGCTATATTTACCATCAAAATCAGTAGCTACCCCACGGGTAGTTGATTTGATTTGCACACTCACTCCGGGAAGAGGAGTACCTTTCTCATCGGTAACAGTACCGGAAATTTGTTTGTTTTGTGCCCATAGCAGAGAGGTAGTACTCCATAGAGCTATGAGTAATAAGAAGATTTTTCTTTTCATACTTCCAAAACTTTCTATTGGTTATTTAATGGTGCAAATATATTAATAAAAGGAATATAAAACAAATATTTTTGCAACTTTTTAATTATTTTTTATTACGATGTAAAATATATAAGGAAAAATAAGAAATTAATAATAATATCAGAAATGAGAAAATGAGAGAATTAGAAAATTAGTAAATGAGTAGTGATAAAAATTGTTTATTGATAGGTGAGACTTGTCGGACAAATCGAATAGGTTAGAGAGAGCGGAAGGAAACGGAGGAGTTCGGAAGAGGAGAGAGAGGGTTTTTGATGAAAAAAGGCTATAAGGAGGGTGGGGTTAGCTTATAGAGAGCTTATAGGAAGCTTATACGAATCTTGGAAGATTGGTATAGAAAGGGTGTATAAGTAGTTGATTCATACTATAATACAACAACGCAAAAGAAGACAAAAACAGGGTTTCGAGGCGAAAGAAAAAGGAAGAATTGACGAATGGTGAATAACGAATAACAGAAGAGGCTGGCTCTTTAAGAGCCAGCCTCCCCTCAATTAAATTTAATTTAACTTACAATGACAACAAATTAAATTTCTATTCTAATATCACCATAAACTCGGCACCTGTGGCGAAATCTTCACCATAGAAATCACTTAGAGCGGTGAAACGCACATAGCGTGCTTTTACAACTTTGTCGAGCAACACTTGTTGGGCGCTACTCACATCTTTAAAAGCTCCTACTTTCACGGGGTCGCCCCAGTTCTTACCGTCGTTGCTCAGTTGTATTTGGAAATCTTTTACCTTTCCGCTCCAGCTATCAGTGCGCTGGGTAAAGCTAAAGCCTTTTACATTAACAACCTTGCCCATATCGAAATCTACCCAATGTGGGTGTTTGGCTACAGTAACTGAATAGGCGGAGTGCCAAATGGTATTGGGGTCGCCATCTACTAAATGTTTGGCGTCACCTACGCCTGCTTCTTCACTGCTGGCGAAAATTACTTCCATTGCCGTGCTTTCGGCTTTACCGAAAGTAAGGGTGTACTTTTGAGTTTCATCACCTGCAAACCACGCTTTTACAGTACCTCCGTTAGGCAAATAGAAAGGAAGGGTGTATTTCTGTGCTTTGCTATTATTGATGCTGTAATAGATAGTTGCAAGGGCATTGGCTGTACTGATAGATACTTTCCCTACCTTGTTACGAGTGATAGAAAGAGGTTGCTCACCGCTTGCACTTACATTGGTTATGGTTTGCAAATCTTCTTTGGCTGGACGAATGATGAAACCGAAATTATGAGGGGTTGCTAACAAACGGTCACGCAACAACGGACGAGGACCGCAACTATGTCCGCCCAAACCTGTGTTGCCTATGTTCAGTTGCAAATACACGCCGTCAGATTCTGGTAATTGGTAGGGGTGTCCTGCCAGAGTCATATCGATAGCTTTATAAGGCAAAGTTGCTACCGATAGCGGTTCAGCCCCTACAAATACTGCGCCGGCACCCTGAGCATTGGTAAGAGCTGCCCAGCGGGTTTCTTGGTGTTGCCCCATATCTTGTGGT
The DNA here is from genome assembly GCF_000277665.1 of Capnocytophaga sp. oral taxon 335 str. F0486. Taxonomy (NCBI): domain Bacteria; kingdom Pseudomonadati; phylum Bacteroidota; class Flavobacteriia; order Flavobacteriales; family Flavobacteriaceae; genus Capnocytophaga; species Capnocytophaga sp. oral taxon 335. The sequence continues at coordinate 177,373 of NZ_AKFR01000031.1, forward strand.
TTAGGGAAAGGCACAAATTCATCGGCTACTTTACCGCTGTAGAGACCTACAAAAGCCCCCGATTTGCGGTCGGAATAATTATCTTGTTTACCGCGACCATAATAGGTGAAGTTCTCGTATTGCTTAGGCAGTTTGAGTAAATAGCCCAATTGTGGCAATACCAAAGAGGCATCGTTAGACACCACGCTAGCTTGTAGTTCGATAGAGCCGTCGGGATAGACGGTGAAAATTTGGTTGGTAGTGAACTTAAAGTCGTTTGCACCAAACTTCTGGTGGGTAAGTTCCTCTATCTTATTCCTTCCTGAGCTGGCACCCCCTATTATTTTAGCTGCATTAGGCGCTTGTGATTCCACCGTGAAATAGAATGTATAACCACCTTCTTTATTAGGTTTCATTGAGGAAGCAATGGCTTTATGATGCAGGTTATGCAATCCTTTTTCAAACCATTGTTCGTATATCCAGTTGTCGTTATTGGTGAAGGCGCGGAAAGCGTTGAGACTTAGGTCGCTGTTGGCAATAATAGTATGCTCACCATAGCGGAGTGTGCCTATCGTACCTTTATCGAAATCAAAAGTTACTGAAAAGTCTTTTCCGGTAATGGTCTTTTTGTCTTTGCTAAGAGTGAGTTTTTCTCCTTTGGCTACAGAGGAAAGAGAAGGTTTTTGGGTAGCAGGTTGCATTAAGAATTGTTCGCGAGCTTGCACAAATCCTTTTTTAGCCCAAGGAGTATCTGCTTTAAGGCGAAATTCTACAATACTGTAATATTCTTCATTGCTATCTAAGGTTACAGGGGTAATGGTCACACTTGATTTTTGCTGTGGCATCACAGAAGGCACTTCAAAAGGACGCTCTTCTACAAGCACACCGTTCTTATAGAGTTTCCATATACCCTCATAGTTTGAAAGATCGGTAAAATAGCCTTTATTGAAGATTTCAAAAGTAAAACTATTGAGTTTTTTCACGCCTATATTCTGATACACTTTCTGCACTTCGTAGTACTGTGGTTTTACTGTTCTATCGGCAAAGATAATACCGTTCATCACAAACTGACCATCGTTAGGGAAATCGCCAAAATCACCTCCATAGGCTTGGTAGCGAATGCCGTCTTTGGTATAGTTGTACATCGCTTGGTCTACCCAATCCCAGATAGCACCTCCGCAGATAAAGTTGGAGCTTTCGATAGCCTCCCAATAGTCGGCGAGATTTCCTACCGCATTACCCATAGAATGCGCGTATTCGGAGATGTGAAACGGATATTTGATGTCGTACTTACCTGTAGCAGCACCCTGTACCCACGCTACGGAAGGGTATTGATTAGAGCCCATATCTACGATGTCGTTATTGCGCTCGTATTGTACAGGGCGAGAAGTATCGAGTGTTTTGAGGTGATTATAAGCCGTTACAAAGTTCTGACCAGGACCTGCTTCATTACCAAGTGACCATATCACAATGGCAGGCGAATTATAGGTAGCCTCTACCATTTCGGTTACGCGGGCTGTGTGAGCCTTTTCCCATTCTTTAGGGTGAGAAAGTGATTCTTTGCCGTAGTAATACTCGTGAGACTCTATATTAGCTTCGTTTTCTAAATAAATACCATACTTATCGCAGAGGTAAAACCAATAAGGGTCGGGTGGATAGTGAGAGTTGCGCACGTGGTTGATATTGGCTCGCTTCATCATCATCACCTCTTCTTCCATTTGTTGATGTGTGAGTACGTGCCCTTGTGCAGGGTGACTTTCGTGGCGGTTTACGCCTTTAAATTTGATAGTTTTACTATTAAGATAATAATACCTTCCTGCCTTTCCGAAAGCATCGTCTTCAGCCTTAGTATCTTTGATTTCTACTTTTCCAAAACCAAAGTAAGACGATACTGTTTCTACCACCTTACCTTTTTTATCCAAAAGTTGAGCTACGAGCACATAACGATGAGGCTCCTCAGCCGACCATAGTTTAGGATTCTTTACGGCTATTGTGCCACTCACTTTATCGATAGCGTTAGGGGCTACTGTTTTTAGAGGAATGCTTCCTTTGGTAGCAGTGGAGGTAACGTCGTCTTTATACAATGAGACTTCGTATACGTTATAGCGCACTTGATAATCTTTTACTGCTTTTGGGCTGAGGTTGCGCACTTCGGCATTGACTTTTAACTGCCAATCGGTGAGGTTTTGGGTATCTGTAAGAATGTTGAGGTTAAAGATTTGCACCTTAGGAGTACTGCGCAAGGCTACTGTTCTGAATATACCAGGTAGGCGGAACATATCTTGTGATTCGAGAAAAGAACCATCGGAATTGCGGTATACTTCTACGGCTACTTTATTCTTGCCTTTGTGTAGATATTTGGTAATATCAAAAGAAGCTACATTGCGTGAGTTTTTAGAAAAGCCTACATACTGCCCATTAATCCAAAGGTAGAAGAAAGAGTCTACTCCATCGAAATCGATGAAGATTTCACGACCGTCCCAATTGGTAGGTACTTCAAAATCGCGGATATAAGAACCTACCTCATTGCGGTACTCATAGGTTGTCCACGTTTTAGGAGGAGTGCGCATAACCCCTTTACGCCAATCGTCTACCTTGCGCTCGTGATAGAAAATCACGGGTTGGTTTACATAGATAGGCACTCCATATTTGAGCGTACCGTTTTTTTGGATACCTTGAATATTCCAGTTAGAAGGCACAGGAATCGTCTCCCAAGCAGAAGCGTCGAAATCGGGTTTATAGAAATCTTTGGGACGCTCTTCGGGGGTTTTGCACCAGTGAAATAGCCATTGTCCATTGAGAGATTTCCAATAGGGAGAATGTTCAGGCAATACTTGGGTAGCCGTCTTTTCGTCTTTAAACGAGAAGAAATAAGCACGAGGGTACTCTTTGTTAAGCGAGAGTTCCTCTACTGACTCCCATTCTTTACCCGTAGGGGCTGAGAGAGTGCCATAAGCAAAACCTCCCAAAGGTTTGTGTTGGGCTAATAAATAAGGAGAGAGTAGTAAACTTAGTAGGGTACTTACTGTTCTAAAATAGTGTTTCATAAATTATTAGTATTAGTTTCGTCTTTTTGAAGATTGGATAATAAGGGCTCTACCTTGGCGTAATCTTTTACGACTTTGATGCATAAAAAAAGGGAAATGATTAACAAAAGGGTACCAATCACATTTATAATTGAGGTTGTATATGACATCTCGATAGTAGGGTCATCAAGCATAGAGGCTCTAAAAACAAAGTAATTTACTACAGAAGAAATAATTGAAAACGTCCACCAAATGGTTACAAAATTAGTAGGTAGTTTGGGTTGTATGTCTCCCCTTTGTATGAAAAGATTGCGAGTACTATCGTATATTTCTTTCATTATGCGATATGGGAGTACCCAGTTAGCAAAAGGAATGAACCAACTCCCTACTGCCCAACCATCGGTATATGAGAGGTTATTTTTCAGTTGGTGCAAGTTGTAATAAGCGCGCCTGAACCACATCAAAAAAAGAATACTCATTATAATGAATATCACAAGCCACAAAATACCTACTATACCTGAGAAAACATCACTCAGTTCAGCTCTTGCAAACAATTCGTCGTCTATTTCACCTACAAGGAACTCTCTAATAACATATAGTTCAAAAATATCTGAAATCAGAAATATGAATAAAAAAGCAAAGGATATCCACAACATTATTATGGCATTCTTAGCACGGGTAGTATTATCTCTTAACATTTTTGTTGGTTTTTTGAAGAAAAGGCGTAACTGGAAGTTGATATTAAAAAAGGTTACGCCTTTTCTTGTTGAATATTGAAATCTCTAAATTTATAAATTATTAAACGCCCAACATATTTTTGGGGTCTAAAATCTCATCGAGCTTATCCTTAGAAAGCAAGCCGTGTTCTAATACTAAATTGTACACTGACTTACCTGTTTCAAGGGCTTCTTTGGCTATCTTGGTGCTGTTCTTATACCCTATATGTGGGTTGAGCGCTGTAACGATACCGATACTGTGTTTTACCATATTGAGGCATACTTCGCGATTGGCGGTAATACCTTCGATACACTTGGTGCGCAAGGTGTCGATAGCGCGTTCTAAGAATACGATAGACTCGATAATGCACTGGCAGAGCACGGGTTCCATTACGTTGAGTTGCAACTGACCTGCCTCAGCGGCGAAGGTAACGGTAAGGTCATTACCAATCACTTTGAAGCACACTTGGTTCACTACTTCGGGGATAACAGGGTTTACTTTGCCGGGCATAATAGACGAACCAGGTTGCATTTTAGGTAGGTTGATTTCGTTGAGTCCTGCACGAGGTCCTGAAGAGAGCAAACGCAAGTCGTTACAAATCTTAGAGAGTTTTACAGCCATACGTTTTAACGCAGAGGAATAAATTACATATGAACCGGTATCAGGAGTAGCTTCTACCAAGTTAGAAGCAGTAACGAAGGCTTCGCCTGTGAGTTTAGCTAAGTTTTCGGCACATAGTTTCGCATATCCCTTAGGAGCGTTGAGTCCTGTACCAATGGCGGTACCTCCCATATTGATTTCCAAGAAGAGCTTGGCGTTGCTTTGCAAGCGGGCGATTTCTTCTTCGAGGTTGGCTGCAAAAGCTTCGAATTCTTGACCAAGCGTCATAGGTACGGCATCTTGCAACTGGGTACGCCCCATTTTTATTACATCGGCGAACTCTTTACCTTTCTTACGAAAAGCCTCAATGAGCAATGATAGGCGCTTGATGAGCGTTTCATTCATCTTGATAACAGCTAACTTTACAGTAGTAGGGTAAGCGTCGTTTGTAGATTGTGATTGATTCACGTGGTCGTTAGGAGAGCAGTGTTGGTAATCACCGCGAGGATACCCCATAATTTCCAAGGCGCGATTGGCTATTACTTCATTAGCGTTCATATTCACCGAAGTACCAGCCCCTCCTTGAATCATATCTACGAGGAACTGATGGTTAAACTTCCCTTCGATTACTTCTTTGCAAGCCTCAGAAATAGGTTTGAGCAGTTCGTCGGGGAGTAATCCCAAAGCGTGGTTTGTTTGAGCTGCGGCGAGTTTTACATAACCAATAGCTTTTACAAACTCAGGGTAATCACCCATTTTAGTTCCTGTAATGCGGAAGTTTTCGATGGCGCGTTGTGTTTGTACGCCATAGTAAGCATCGGCGGGCACTTGCAAGTCGCCGATAAGGTCGGATTCTGTTCTAAATTTTGTCATAATTTTAAATTTTATATTTTTAGTAACTTTATATATGATACTTACGTTATGCAACGAAAATGTATTGGTTTAAAAAATTTCGGTAAAAGTACGGAAGTTTTTTTTAATAGGAAAGAAAAAAGGAAAATATTTTTTAAGACAACGTAACTTCGATTTAAAGAGGTGAGGTTATGCCTTAGAAATTAAACAAAAATTGGTAGATTAGTAAATTTAGAAATTAGCAAATTAGTAAATGAAAGAGATGAAAATAGTTATTTGGCAGGTCGAACTTGTAGGACAGACCGGACGAGTCAGACATTTGAGAATTGTCGAAAAAACTCCGAAAACTCTGAGTTTTCGGGAAGGGTTGGAGAGGAAACAGAGATACTAAGGAGGTATCGGAAGAAAATGAAGGAAATCGGAAGAGGGTTGAGAGAAAAATTGGTGTAAAAAGGCTGTGAGAAGGGTGGGGGTAGCCTATAGAGAGCTTATAGGAAGCTTATACGAATCTTGGACGATTGGTATAGAAAGGGTGTGTAACTAGTTGGTTAATAATATAATACAACAGTGCTAAAAATGTTAAAAACGGGGTTTCGAGACGAAAGAAAGAGGAATCCTCACCCCGTCCCTCTCCCAAGGAGAGGGGGAATGTGGTGACGGAAAAAGGGAAGAAAAATTAGAGAATTAGCAAATTAGAAAATTAGTAAAATGGGGAGGTGTGGGGTCTTAGGGCATAGGCAATAGGGTTATGACGGAAAGTGGATAGGCGGATTGGGAAATTAGAGAATTAGCAGATTTGGAAATTGGCAAATGAGGACGAGAGGGACGAGGTAAGATGGATGGGATAGAAGAGACGGGAGATAAAATTAGCAAATGGGTTGGAGTTATATTGAACAAACGTTGATAATCATTTAATTGCTTGGAAGAATTGCCGGACAAAAAAAGGGAGTTAAGTTTATAAACAAAAAATATTAGTTCGTAATTCAAAATTATTTTATATCTTTGCATTCTAAAAAATCAAATAACGCTTAGTTTATGGAATATTTAGATTTTGAACAACCTATTAAAGAGCTTGAAGAACAGATGGAAAAGTGTCAGGTCATCGGTAATGAAAGTGATGTGGATATGACTGATGCTTGCAAGAAGATAGAAAAGAAACTCAACCAAGTAAAGAAGGAAGTTTATGGTAATCTTACGGCGTGGCAACGAGTGCAAATTTCTCGTCACTTAGAGAGACCTTATACTCTTGACTATATCAACTCACTTGCAGGAAACACTTTTTTGGAACTTCACGGCGACCGTACAGTGAAAGACGATAAGGCGATGATAGGAGGTTTTGGAAAGATAGATGACCAGAGTTTTTTGTTTATTGGTCAGCAAAAAGGAGTAAATACTAAGATGCGACAATATCGCAATTTTGGTATGGCAAACCCCGAAGGGTATCGCAAAGCCTTGCGATTGATGAAACAAGCTGAAAAGTTTAACATTCCTATAGTGAGTTTTGTAGACACGCCAGGAGCTTTCCCTGGTATTGAAGCTGAAGAACGCGGACAAGGAGAAGCTATTGCTCGCAATATATTGGAGATGTCACGTTTGAAAGTGCCTGTAATAGTGTTTATCATAGGCGAAGGAGCTTCGGGAGGAGCGCTAGGTATCGGTGTAGGAGATAAAGTGTATATGCTTGAAAATACTTGGTATTCGGTAATATCGCCAGAGTCTTGTTCCTCTATATTATGGCGTAGCTGGGAGTACAAAAAAGAAGCTGCTGAAGCACTAAAGCTTACCGCTCCTGATATGAAGAAGTTAAAACTGATAGATGAGATTATTAAAGAACCACTCGGGGGGGCACATCGCGATCGCGAAATGATGTTTGCTACTGTTCGCAAAGTGATATTGGACACTTATAAGGATTTGAAGAAGCTTCCCACCGATAAATTGGTTGAAAAACGAATGAACAAGTACCTCGCGATGGGAGTGTTCAGTGAGAAGTAAGAAAATGATAATATCAACAACTTATAAAGGTGCTATTTAAGCGCCTTTTTTATAAAATGAAGATAGTAAACGGTTGCTAAATAGAAGAGTAAAGAAAACTTTTTAGAAGTTATCAACAGACTATTAACAGTGTTTGTGGGTAAAATCATCTTCCCGAAATTAAACTATTTCGTATCTTTGCCGTATGAACGAAACAGAAAATATATCCGTACCAGAAATTGTTCCTGCAATACAACCATTCTCGCGAACACAAGTGAGTTTAGAGCGAGGGAAGCTTCCTCCACAAGACCTCAATCTTGAAGAAGCTATCTTGGGAGCTATGCTCATTGACAAGAAAGGCGTTGATGATGTGATAGACATACTCAACCCAGAAGTTTTTTATAAAAAACAACATCAACTTATCTATCAAGCCATCTTTGAACTTTTCAACGAATCGGAAGCTATCGACCTGCTTACGGTGGCAGAACAACTTCGCAAAAATGGCAATTTGGAGGCGGTGGGAGGAGAGTTTTACCTTATTAATCTCACCCAACGAGTATCATCATCTGCTAACGTGGAATTTCACGCACGTATTATTTTACAGAAGTTCATCAAGCGCAAGCTCATTGAAATTTCTTCGGAAATTATAGAAGACGCCTACGACGATACTCGTGATGTGTTTGATTCGTTGGACAGTGCTGAGCAGAAACTCTATGAAGTAACACAAGGTAACCTAAAACGTTCTAGTGAAGCAGCAGGAGATTTGGTGATAAAAGCACGCAAGAAAATACAAGACCTATCTAATAAAAAAGACGGTTTTAGTGGAGTTCCTTCGGGCTTTACTAAACTCGACCAACTCACCTCAGGTTGGCAAGCGAGTGACCTTATTATTGTGGCAGCGCGCCCAGGTATGGGGAAAACAGCCCTCACGCTTTCTATGGCGAGAAATATAGCAGTAGGGCAGGGGATACCAGTAGCGTTTTTCTCGTTGGAAATGTCGTCGGTACAGCTTATTACGCGTTTGATTTCCTCGGAAACAGGTCTGTCGTCAGAGAAATTGCGTACTGGAAAACTTAGTGATGGCGAATGGGATGTGTTAAATGCCAAGGTGAAAGACCTAGAAAAGGCTCCACTTTTTATAGATGATACGCCTTCTATATCAATTTTTGACCTTCGAGCTAAAGCGCGCCGACTCTCTACACAGCACAGCATTCAGCTAATTATCATTGATTACTTACAGTTGATGACGGCAGGAGGTAGCAAAGGAGTGGGTAACCGCGAGCAAGAGATTTCTACAATTTCTCGTAACTTAAAAGCTCTCGCTAAGGAGTTGAACATACCCGTAATAGCGCTTTCACAGCTTTCGCGTAATGTGGAATCACGTCCTGGACAGCAAAAGCGTCCACAGTTATCCGACTTACGCGAATCAGGAGCGATTGAACAAGATGCCGATATTGTATCGTTTATCTACCGTCCTGAATACTATAAAATTACAGAATGGGACGACGAATCAGGAACACCTACCGCTGGACAAGCTGAATTTATTGTGGCTAAACACCGCAATGGAGGTTTGGATAGTATCCGATTGAAGTTTGAAGGACATTTGGGAAGGTTTGCTAACTTAGAGGAATATGACAGTGGAGGCTATTTACAACCCATAGGAGGGTATCAAGAAATTTCTTCAAAATTGAATGAAAACCTAGCCTTAGAAGCCTTGCCAATGGCAACCCCTACACAAGCATTCAAATCCACTCCCCTCATCACAACTAAAGATGATGATGGGTATAATGGGGTAGAATTTTAAAATTAGAAGTTTAAAAAAGCTCACGAAGTGTGTGGATATCCAAGAATCTTTTTTTGCCATTCTTCTCAATAGCGTAAAACGATGCCGAGAGAGGAATGGCTTTGTTATAAAATTAATACTTATCGTATTGCAAATTAAAAAAAGTAGTATCTTTGCGGAGTCAAACAGACTTCATTATGATTAAATCATATATATCCAAAATATTTGCCTCTATCGTTAAAAAAAAGATAGACCGCTGGGCTAAAGCTCCAATAGACACACAACAAAAAGTATTCCAGTCGCTAATAACACAAGCTAAAAATACGGCTTTTGGGCGTGACCATCATTTTGAGGAAATCAAAACGTATGAAGATTTTGTTGCCCGCGTACCTATACGCGATTATGAAGCCCTGCGCCCTTATATCGATAGGGTAGTGGAAGGCGAAAAAGATGTGTTATGGAAAGGCAAACCGCTCTATTTTGCTAAGACTTCAGGGACTACCAGCGGGGCGAAGTATATCCCTATTACCAAAGCCTCGATGCCCTTCCATATTCAGGCAGCACGTGATGCGATTTTATGTTATATACACGAGACTAAAAAAGCCGATTTTGTAGAAGGAAAGATGATTTTCTTGCAAGGGAGTCCTATTTTAGGCGAAAAACACGGCATTAAAACAGGGCGACTTTCGGGCATAGTAGCACACTATGTACCTGCTTATTTGCAGCGCAATCGTATGCCTTCGTACAAAACTAATTGTATAGAAGATTGGGAAACCAAAGTAGAAGCAATTGTTACCGAAACTTTCTCTAAAAATATGACTTTGATTAGTGGGATACCTTCGTGGGTGCTGATGTACTTCGAACGGTTGTACACGCGCTCAGGTATCAAGATAGGAAAACTGTTTCCTAACTTTAATCTGTTTATTTATGGAGGGGTGAACTACGAGCCTTATCGCCAACAATTTGAGCACCTCATCGGGCGCAAAGTGGATAGCATAGAACTCTATCCCGCCAGCGAGGGATTCTTTGCCTATCAAGATAGTCAAACAGAGAAAGGAATGCTCTTACTGCTTAATTCGGGTATTTTCTACGAGTTCGTAGAAGCCGATACTTTCTTCAGCGATGCCCCAAAACGAGTGGCTTTGCAGGACGTACAATTGGGGGTAAACTATGCACTCATTATTTCTACCAATGCCGGACTTTGGGGCTACAATATAGGCGACACGGTGCAGTTTACTTCGCTTGCGCCTTACCGCATAGTAGTTACGGGGCGCATTAAGCATTTTATTTCAGCTTTTGGCGAACACGTGATTGGTAAAGAAGTGGAAGAGGCAATGCGCGAGGGGTTAGAGGCTACAGGAGCGCGTATCACAGAATTTACGGTCGCTCCTCAGGTAAATCCGGTAGGGGGTGAATTGCCTTATCACGAGTGGTTTGTAGAATTTGAGCAAAAACCTACTGATATGAAACGCTTTGCCCAAGTGATAGATGAGGCGTTACAAAAACAGAATATGTACTACTACGACCTCATACAAGGGAAAGTACTCCAACCGCTCAAAATAACCGAAGTCCCCGAAGACGGTTTTGCCTCTTATATGAAGTCGCAAGGAAAGCTCGGCGGACAGAACAAAATACAGCGATTGGCGAATGATAGAAGTGTTGTGGAGCGATTAGTTAAAAGTTAAGATTAAGACTGATTACTTAAGAAGCGTAAATTATCTCGCATATTCAGTTCTTGAGGACTTTGACTCTACAAATATTTGCAAATCATTTTTGCTTAACAATAATGTAGAATTATTAAATGATGTGAGTTCGACGTAAGAAAAGTGTAGCTTACGCTACAGAAATCTATACAAATCTATACAAATCAAACAAATAGGCAACAAGTAGCCTGAAAGTCTCGCACAGATTACAGTATAAAAGCTGTAAATCAGTATTATATTATCGAACTGACGTTAAATAAAAAAGCCAATAGTAAAGTACTATTGGCTTTTGTTTTTTAGTTATTTTGTAATTTGTAGTTGATAGGGTAAGCAAAGGTAACCGGTGTAGGTTTACCGCGTTGTTTACCAGGGATAAGTCTAGGAAGTTTCATAATAAGTTTCTTAGCATCTTCTTCCAAAACTTTATCGGGACCACGCACTCCTAAAACGGTAATAGTACCATCGGTATTGATGCGGAAGTTTACAAATACTTTTCCTTGAATACCCATTTCGGCAGCAGCTTGTGGATAACTAAAGTTCTTTACTACGTGTTTGTTCAAGTTTTCTTGAAAACATTTCATTTGTTGATCTTTAGGAACGTTTTTACAAGCTTCGAACATAGGTTTATCTTCGATAATAGTAAAAGGCACATCTACATCAGGAGCTTCTTCTACTACAGTTTGTTTAATTTCTTCTACTTTAGCTATTTGCTCATTTTTAGTAGTTTCAGTAGTACCGATTACTTGTTCTTCGATTTTAGTATCGTTTTCCACTACTTTTACTTCTTCTACCGCTGTAGGAGCTGGAGGTGGTGGAGGTGGTGGAGTTTCAGGAGGAGTCTCCATTGTGAAGTTCTCTTGATTTTCGTCAAGAGCCTTATCCACATCTGACGTACGGTTGTCTTGAACGCTTTTGTCATACACTTTTGCTTCGAACCCCCATAAGGTAAGGGCTGATACAAGAGCGAATCCTATGGCAAAGAACAATCCGCTACTTTTTGCCAAATCGGCTTTCGGATTTTTTTTAGGTTGCATAATGATTTTCTTTTAAAAGGTTATTAAATATACTTTTTATCTGAAAAGCTTTTCATACTTTCTCATAAACAGTAGAGCAACAACTGTGCCAAATGTATTGAAGAGCATATCAATATAGTCGGCAGAGCGAGTAGTGGTGAGTAAGCCTTGTAGTATTTCCATTGTTGCGCCTAAAAGCAAAGCGGTGATTACTGCCCATAATTTACTTCTAAATGCTAATATAAACAGCGCTGTGTAACCGAAATAGAAGCTGAAATGAGCGACTTTGTCTAAATAGGGAATGCGAGGTGCTTTGGGCATTTCGCTAGATGAGATAAGACTTAGAGTGATAATAGCTATCGTCCATATCCCCCATAACAAAGTGTATTTGTGTTTTTTAAGCATTTATTAGGGTTTTATACGCTTCGGCTGAGAGTAGATTATCTAACTGGGTAATATCGCTTATTTTCAGTTGTATTATCCACCCTTTGCCATATGGGTCGGTATTTACTTTCTCAGGTTTTTGGTTTAGCGGTTCATTAAAGGCGATTACTTCGCCCGTGAGGGGCATAAATAAATCGGATACTGTTTTTACGGCTTCGATACTGCCAAATACTTCATCTTCATTAAGGGTATCGCCTATGGTTTCTACTTCCACATACACAATGTCGCCCAATTGGTGTTGTGCAAAATCGGTAATGCCTGCTGTGGCTATATCACCTTCGATGCGCACCCATATGTGTTCTTTAGTGTATTTTAAATCGGATGGAAAGTTCATTGCCCAATAAATGTCTTAAAAAGCGAGCCAAAGGTACTTTCTTTTTTTGTAACTACCAAATTTTTATTAGAAAAATTTTAACATTTTATTTGAGTTGTGGGATAATGGTCGGTAAATTAGTAGATTAGGTGTGAGCTAAACGAGTGGTTAATGATTAATGGCGAATGATTAATGGTTAATGGTTAATGGTTAATGGTTAATGGTTAATGGTTAATTTGGGAGAGGATTATACAAAGCTTATAGGATAATCGAACAATGAGTGGGTCTACAGTGGGTCTACAGTGGGTCTATAGTGGGTCTACAGTGGGTCTATAGTGGGTCTATAGTGGGTCTACAGTGGGTCTACAGTGGGTCAATAGTGATAGAAGACTAAAAGGAGGAGGGAGATAAGGTGAGGAAAAGCTGAGGATAAGAAGGAGAGTGCTAGGAATAAAACTGAAAGCAAAATGTTTTTATATATTAAATTATTTGTACCTTTGCCCTCTCAAAACAAAGAATTTGCAAATGTTGAACTTAAACGATACTCTTAAACAACATATATTACAAGCTGTACAGGAACTGTATGGTGTGAGCTTAGAAAGCGTTGAATTGCAACAGACTAAAAAAGAGTTTGTGGGCGATGTTACTCTTGTGGTGTTTCCGCTATTGCGTCATATCAAAGGTAATCCTGTGCAGATAGGAGAACAAATAGGAGGGTACTTAAAAGAGAAAGTAGGTGATTTGGTAACTGACTTCAATGTGATTAAAGGTTTTTTAAATCTTGTAATTGCTGATAGTTACTACATCGACTTTTTAAAAGAAGTGAAGAATAATCCTCAGTTTGGTTTGGCAACGCCTAATAGCAAAGAGGCTATTCTGGTGGAATACTCATCGCCTAATACTAATAAACCGTTGCACTTAGGGCATATCCGCAACAACCTCTTAGGGTATTCGGTAGCTGAAATCTTAAAAGCAGCGGGACATAAGGTGTATAAAACCCAAATCATCAACGATAGGGGGATACACATTTGCAAATCGATGGTGGCGTGGCAACGTTTTGGCAATGGTGAGACTCCTGAAAATACAGGGTTGAAGGGTGATAAATTAGTAGGCAACTACTATGTGGCGTTTGATAAGGCGTACAAAGCTGAAATACAGCAATTAGTAGAACAAGGGAAGACCAAAGAAGAAGCGGAAAAACAAGCTCCTATATTTGTAGCAGCCCAAGAGATGCTTCGCCAATGGGAAGCGGGCAACCCCGAAGTAATAAAACTTTGGAAACAGATGAATGGCTGGGTATACGATGGTTTTGCCGTTACTTATAAGAATTTAGGCGTTGATTTTGATTCGTATTACTACGAGAGCAGTACCTATTTGTTAGGGAAAGACATTGTGGAACGCGGTTTGGAGCAAGGTGTGTTCTTCAAGAAAGAAGATGGTTCGGTTTGGTGTGACCTTACCGCTGATGGCTTAGATGAGAAGTTGGTGCTTCGTGCTGATGGGACGTCGGTTTATATAACGCAAGATATGGGGACTGCTACTCAGCGTGTGAAGGACTATCCTGATGTAAAAGGAATGGTTTACACGGTAGGTAACGAGCAAGATTATCACTTCAAAGTGCTTTTTCTTATCCTCAAAAAGTTGGGCTACGATTGGGCATCACACTTGTATCACCTGAGCTATGGTATGGTAGATTTGCCCAGTGGCAAGATGAAAAGTCGCGAGGGCACCGTAGTAGATGCCGATGACCTTATTGCTGAAATGGAGCAAACCGCCAAAGAGATTTCACAGGAATTGGGCAAACTCGACGGTTATACCGAAACGCAGAAAGAAGCCTTGTATCACACCATAGGTTTGGGAGCCTTAAAATACTATATATTAAAAGTAGACCCCAAGAAGCGCATTTTGTTTGACCCTAAAGAGTCTATTGATTTTCAAGGGAATACAGGTCCGTTTATACAATACACTTACGCTCGTATCCAGTCGATTATGCGCAAGTATGCTGAAATGGGAGGTAAGAATGAAGCAGCGATAGAGAAAGTTAATGGTTTACACGAAAAAGAGAAGGCTTTGTTAAAGAGCATCACCCTATTTCCATCGGTTGTACAAGATGCTGCTGATAGTTATAGTCCTGCTATTATTGCCAATTATGTGTATGATTTGGTAAAAGACTTTAATTCGTTTTACCAAAATGTATCGATTTTGGGAGAGGAAGAGGAGAGCAAGCGTGATTTCAGGGTAATGTTGAGCAAGAAAATAGGAGAAATTATAGCAGAGTCGTTTAAAATGCTGGGTATACAAGTTCCTGAAAGAATGTAGGTTATAATAGTAGTATAAAAAAGTTATAAAAAAAGTATTCAAAAAATTTGCAGGAATGAATAATTGTTGTACCTTTGCAACCGCAAATAAAGGAAAAGCCAGTTGCGAATTTATTGAAAAAGAAATAAGCGAAAATAGCTCAGTTGGTAGAGCGCAACCTTGCCAAGGTTGAGGTCGCGGGTTCGAACCCCGTTTTTCGCTCTTTTTTTATGTTTATCATAGAAGGCTCGGATGGTGGAATCGGTAGACACGCTGGACTTAAAATCCAGTGGGCAGTAATGCCTGTGCGGGTTCAAGTCCCGCTCCGAGTACAGCTCTAAGTCATAAGCCCTTGTTTATCAAGGGCTTATATTTTTTAATGCGTGATTTTTCCCAACATTTTCCCAACAATTTAAAAAAAGTACATTCTCTAAAGGATATTTTCCTTCAAGAGTAGAGTAAGAAATTTTAGAAATCATTACTTTTTTAAGTAGTGATTTTTTTGCTTCTATATTAACTCTTAAAAATATTTGACTATGGAAACAGCTGTAACATTTGCTACCTCTGATATAGATAAACTAAATTCAATAAAAGATTTTATAAAGTCTTTAAATGTACCCATTATTCAAGAAGAAGACATACCTCAGCCTATTGAAATGACGCCAAGATTAATGGCTTTTCTTGATGAAATAGAAACACGTAACACTCCTTTTGAAGAGTATGAAGATTCGTATGTAGTGGTTAATAGACTTGCATCTAAATATGGACTTACCTTACAAAATTAGTCATTCCTCACAATAAGAAATAAAGATAGTTACTATTGAGGGAATACTCACTCTTACTTGCTTCTATATTAGACAAATTAACACGCTAATAAAATGCAAAAGGCTATCCAAAACGATAGCCTCTTTTTTTATTTGTTTAATTGAATGTGTCTGGGTGGATAAAAACTAAATCTCCTGTTTGTGAGATTTTTGAATAATCTTCTTCACTTAAATAATCTCCATTTTCCTTTATTTCCACTGATATATTTCGTGAAATATCTTCTCCTTTGTCATTTTTATTTTCAATAGGGCTGTATGGATAATCTTCTATTTCATTCCCTTTACCATAACGAAAATTAGTTAGCCCACCTTTTACCTTTATATTATACAGATATTCCAAGTTTTTAGATAAGACACTTAGATAAAGATTGTTTCCTAAAGTGTCTGCTTCTAAACCAAAACACAATAATTTCCCTTTATATGTTTTAGGACACGGCTTCACTTTACCTATATACAATTTTTGGTTTTTCTCTTTTATGCGTTCTAAAATAAATTTTGTAGTAAAATCTTTTATAATTTCTTCTTCCTTTTTATCACTAACTAAATTGATTGTAGTTCCTTCTATGTTCATTTCTTTTAAAGAATAAACTTTAGGTTTAGTTAGGTTATGCTTTTGAAAGATTTCACCACTTTCATCTTGAATAGAGCGATAAAATTGTCCATCATTTGTTAGTAAAACCAAGTAATCTTCTTCCTTAAATTCATCATTAAATATGCTTGACATCAATAGAAGACTATCTTCTTTTGACATTCGTGTAGATAGTACCAAATCCTGATGGGGTTCCCACAACCTATTAGGAAAAGTAAGAGTGTGGTAATCTACATCTAGTAAATTGTCTATCTGTTTTAATTCTTCCTCTATCTTTTCCTTAATTTCAGAAGAGACCTCTAAGTAACGAATTTCTGGGTTATCAAATTCATTTTTATATTTTAATGCCGAACTAAAGTTAGGTATTGCACCATTTTTAGTAGTTTTATAAACTAAGCAACGAAGATAGTGCTCTACTTTTCTAATGCCAACAAATTCATATATAGCAAAGCGAGAACAAACAATATCAACAAAGGGGCTTTTAGAAAGCTCCTCAATAAATAAAGAAAGATTAGGATACGTTCTATCAATCCAATAGGCTAATATTTGAGTATCTAATGCTATTTTTATTCTAAAATTGTCATCTATAGGAGGATTCATTTCCATAACTATTTAGAGTTCAAAAGTTTTTTTTACAAAATTCTCATCTATTATTGATATTGATGTTTCTTCTACAGCCCTCTCTAATATATAGTAGCTTTTTCTCAAAACTAATCTTTGCAATCCTTCAGATTTATCGTTAATCAAATCTATTGCCCCTTCAGTAAAAGGGAAAAAAGTTCCTTTTTTATCATTTTCCTCCTCACGTGCAAGGTTTAAGTAGTTTATAATAATTTGTTTAGCTTGCTCTTTAGTTAATCTTTTGATATGAATTTCTCTATCTTTTAGTCTATCCACTAAAGGAGGAGAAATAGCTGTTAATTGTCTGAGAGCTCCAGTGGTCATTGCTATTAGCAAACACCAACGCCTTTCTTTATCTATTAAAGTTCTCAGGCTATGAGAATAATTGTCTATTTCTTTTTTTGTTAAACGACCTGAAGTTATATCCTCAAATTCATCTACCAAAATGTAGAATCTTTCAAAACCTTGAGCTTGAATTATGGTAATAATAGCATTGAGAAGTTTTACAACTTTATTATCTAAATTAGCTCCTCCAGAAGTTATTACATCCCACGTTTTACTAATACCAACATCTTCCGAAATTAAATCATAAAAATAGTTAGTTATAACCTCATCCTCTCCAAAGCTTCGCAAAAGAATCTTTATGATAATACCTCTCAATAACAAATTAAACTCCTTTCTTTCTTCTTTAGTAAATAATTTTTCTAAGAAAGAATCTAAAAGAGCTTTATGACTTACTTCATTATCTGGAGAAAATAGTCCTTTTTTTATTTCTGAAGCTGAAAAAACAGTCTTGTTCCTACTTACAGAAACGAAATTTTCCAACATTTCCCTATATTCATTTTTATCAGATTTTATCTCTGTTAATATAAAATCCCATAAATACTTTTTGAATTGTTCTTGTCCTATTTGTTCAATAATAGAACCTATCAATTTTGATAATTTATTCTCAGGGTTGTTTATGTATATCACATAAGCTTTTCTTGGTAAAAATTGGATTAAGTACTTAGCGTATAACAACAGCTGTGTCTTCCCTGTACCATAATCACCTGTTATAGTACATACTAATTTATGGTCTTCCTCATTGCTCGAATACAAAGAATCATAAACATAATTATCTATTTCCTTTTCGACTTCAACATCAATAGGAGTCAAAACTTTTGTCAATTCACTTGATTCATTTGTATTAGCAGTCCCTGATTTAGGAAAAGGATTAAAGCTTAAAAGAAATTTATTATATCTTTTATCTTTTTCCTCCATTAAACGTTTTACTCTATCTTCTAAATTCATTGTCGTAATATTAAAGTTGAAATATAACTATCATTCATTTTTGGAAATAGATAGGTAGCCATATCTATTGCCTTTTGTGTATTTTTACCTTTTATTAGGAAAATTTCAGAAGTCCTTTCATAGGTCAATTCATCTTTTTCTCTTATCATTGAAATAACAAATTCCTTGATGTCGGGGATAGCGTATCTATATATTCTTGCTATTCTAAAAATCACTTCAGGCATCCAAATATATTTTGTATTAAATTCTTTCTGAAGAAATTTTATCAAATCAAATTCTTTAAAAGGTTTAATAAAGTACGCTACTGATAAACTCTTGTTAGAAATATCTGCAAACACATCATTTTCCAATGCAGATAAATTAAACTTCTCTAAAATTTTTAAGGTTGTTCCCCATTTCAAGAAAACATCCCAAAATCGCATTAACACATCATTTTCAATAATAAACTTCTTTTCATATTTATCATATAAAAATGTATCGGTAAACCTATTTCTTTCGCTATAATAAAACAAAAGATTGGAATTATGAATATAATCTTCTTCAGTTAAAGAGCTAAATATTTTATGAAATGAAGGGTCTGGACTTATGAACCAAGAAGAAAGCTCTTTAAATCTGAAATATTTAAAAAAAATGTTTCTTAGCACCTTTACATTTTCCTCAGTCAATTCTTCATTTAATTGACCATTAGTAAAAAAAGAAGTATATGAATTATAATCTGAATCTAATATATCAAATTTAACTAAAGCATTGAGATACTCTAATATTTTTCTTTCTCCCCATACCTCATTTTTATGCATCAGTTCATTCCTTTTTTCTGTTATATTTTTTACCGTTTTTTCTTTAACCAGACGGCTTATCAAATAAATGTCTTTTAAATCCTTTAAAGAATAGATATTCACATAAGACCATTTAGAAAATTGTTTTCCTGCTTCCTCATCAGACAAGATAGGAAGTTGTACAGTAGGGTATTGTAATATGTTGCTATTTCTATTCAAGTATTAAGATGTTTTCTGATAGTTTCAAACTATGCCTATTTTTTAGAGAAGTCCATTTTGTACCTCTTTCTCTGATTTTTACAATATTATATTTATTGAAGCCACTATTTAGAGCAATTTCTCCTAATAATTTAGTTGTATCAATAAATATGCCATAAGGAGCAGAGTCTCCCAATACAAGATATGCTTTACTTCTTTGTTTTAAAACTCGTCTCATTTCTAACAAGACGTTATACATATCTTCAAAATATAGTAAAGCTAAAATATCAAAACTCTTTTTACCTTTTTTATTTTTACTAATCTCTTTTATTTTAAGAATATCAGGCATTAGATTATCAATAACATTTTTATTCTCTATATAAAACTGATTCTTTTTCCATTCTTCAAGTTGAAAGTCAGCCTCTTTATAGTGGGTTGTTGCTCCTGTTACTAAGTTTTTTCTGACTTTTTCTGTTATATCATTCCAATTATCGGTTATCCCGTAAAAATGAGAACAGACTTTTGAGACTTCTCCATAATCTAAGTTATTTAAATAAGGAGGAGATGTTATACATATTGAGCAGCTATTGCTATCTATATTATAATTTGTTTTCCGAGAATCGTGATGAAAAATATTAGTAGTTTTAGGTATATTCTGATAACTATCTAAATCATCTAACATTTTTCTAACTGTTTTTTCAAACATTTGTAATCCAGACAATTCATTTTTCAAAAATTTACTTCTGGATATATAAGGTACGGCTATTGGATGTACACTTACTTTATGTAGTGTTTGAGTCAATGCTAATTTTAAAAATAACTTTGTTTTCTCATCCAAGCTTTGTATATAATCTCGTATAAAATATAATTCAAAAAGATTTTCTTTAGTGTATAAGGACTCTAATAATTTATGATATATTTTTGTGTGATTCCCTTTATTGAAAATATTTTGTTTTATATCAGCTAATACTGATTCTATTAAATTCTTATTAATATCCCAATTTAGTTTAGCTTGTATCACATCAAACAAAAGTTCTTGTCCTTCATTACCATAGGCTGAAATCCCTTTTTTCTGAGCAGAAACAAGAGTAGTTCCACACCCTGCAAAACTCTCATATATACTATCTCCTTTAGATAAATTTTCTTCCTCTATTATTTTATCTACTAATTTATATGAAAAACCTGCTGTAAATCTATACCAATTATGAATAGGACTTTGTTTGTTATCTTTTGAAGTACCTATATCTTTATGTAATTCTGTGATACTCATTATTGACTTAGCTCTTCGAATCTATAAGAATTTAATGCAAAGATAGTACAAAAAAAAATAATAATTCTTATAAAAGGAAAAAATATTTGTTATTAGACATTTAAACATCTCTTATTCAACAAAAAAGCAAGCCTTTCAGCTTGCCTTTTGTTTTTAAGTATCTAACTCCTGTAACCGTTGTGCTACATCCTCATACTCTATGCTATGTGTATAGACTTTTTGATAGAGTTGTTTTGCCTGCTCCTTCTCTCCTTTTTCTTCATAGAGATTGCCTAATAGAAACATAATGTCTATCAAATCATCATCTGGATTAGAAGTGCGCAAAGGTGCTTTTTTAAGGGTTTCTATAGCTAAATCTATTTGATTCTTACCTATAAAACTATTTGCTATTCCTTGCAATGCTTTTAGGAATAAATCACTGTTTTTAGGTATCTTCTGAAAGTACGAAATTGCCTTATCATAGTTCTCACAAAGGTAGTAACAGTTCCCTGTCAATAGTACTTGTCTTTCATCATATTTGCGAGAAAGCAAATCTTCGTATAGCTCAATAATTTTAGGACAATCACTCTTATCATCCTTCAGAATAAGCGTTTCTACATAAAGGAGCTTTAGCCTTTCAGAACTTGGATTTAAGCTCAAAGCCTTACCAAAGCAATCGCTTGACTCTGCATACCGCCCTAAATAATACAAACAAACTCCTTTCAAATCTACTATATCAGATTCATAGGGACTTAAAGGTACTTTATAGAGAGCGGTATCTAATGTAGCAACAGCTTTTTCAAAATCTCCCTTATAAAAATTAGAAATAGCCGTTTCAAGATGAGCTTTCACAACCTTCTTAGGAGAACGAGACCTTCTGACTAAAAAGAAAATCATTATCACTCCTATTACAAAAGGAATCAAACAAATAGCTATAAACCAAAGGAGAAAGGTCAAACAACCATCGCTATTACCATACTTGTTTTCATCAATAGAAAAGCCTAATAAGTTTATTCCTTGTTGATAGGAGTTTGACGGTTGCGGTGTGTTTCTGCCTCTTAATAGGTTAGAGTGATAAGTAAGCCCTGTATTAGGAATATTGACAGTGTTATATAGCTGTCCATTGCTACTTAGTCCCAATCTGAAACCACCAGCTCCAACACTCATCCCAACTCCTGATGTACTAAAATTGAGTCTGAAAGCTCCGAATGATTGACTTCTACGAAAACGAACCCCCATATTATTTTACATTAGGATTGAACTCTTTTATTTTAACATACTTCCCTATGTTAGGAGTATCTTTTGAAGCATTTGGAAAGATGTACAACGTGTTATAGTGTATATCTACATTATCCTCTCCTGAAAATAATACTATATGATGTGGAACTAATAAGCCATTTTCTGATGTATTTAAACTCCTTCCTAATGTATTTGTTACATAATGACTCTTGTAATAAAGGTCTAATGCTTTTTTATTGTCAAAAAAATCAATAGTAATTTTTCCTCCTTTTTCTGAAACAATCTTATTTATAACTCTTTCTATTTCAGTTACAAAACTATCATTTTTCAGATTGACTTTGTCTATCAAAACGAAGTAAGAAGGAGCTTTGTCATAACGAATAACAGTAGTCAAGTCCTCTTGAATTTCATATTTTATTAAAGGTTCTTCTTTTTGAGCAGTTGCTGGTTCTTGCTCTGTTGTATTTTCTTCTGTCTTGATGACAATTTTAGGTTTGTTTTCTTCTTTTGAAGAAGAAGTTTCAGGAGATTTAGGGACAGTAGCTCCTGCTATTGTAAATAGTACAATATAAGAAACATACCTAACTATTTTGTTTTGCCAAAAACTCACTTTTTCCTTGAGTTTATCAGAAACTTTGGGTAAAAGAACAACCCCAAGAATTACAAAAGCAATTCCTGTTATAATGCTTTTTTGAGTAATAACACCTAAACCTGTTATTATGAATAATATTCCTAAAATATATTTTGCTACTTTCATATTTGTATTTTAAACTATTCTATAATTTGAATGATTGAACAATCAAGTGGGTCAATTTTGGCTTTTATACTTTCTGTTACAATACCTCCCAAAGCATTCCTACCTCTATAGACCATATTGATAATTGCATAACCATCATTAGTCATTACGTATGTTGTATTTACGTGTTCAAAACTTTTAGGGTCATTCATTAGCCCTTTTACATATTTTACCAAATCTCTATGGTAACCGTCCCAAGCACTAAAGCAATTATCTTTAAATTTTTCTATCCTCTCTTCTCGCTCCTTTCTTTGTTTCTCTAATTGTTTTTCTTGCTCTTCTTTCTGTTTAGCCAATCGTTTTTCCTCTGCTAAACGTTCTTTTTCTTGTGCTAGTATCTTTTTATAAGTCTCCATAGCCTGATAGTCTATAAGAGTACTTACTGCAGGGATTTCGTTGTTAGGGTAGGTAACTTCCCCTTTTTTTGAATAGGTGATAATAGTTCTTTTTGAAGTGATAGTATTGTTGGAATCAAAGTCAAACTCTATCACTAAGTTTTTAATAGCTCCATTTTCATTATCTTCTTTTAGGTAGTTGGCAGCCTTACTAAAATCAAACTTAGGGTCAAAAACGATTGTATTCTTTCCCTTTTTATTGAGAAATTCTTTAGGGTTTGCCATTGCAGAACTGCTTCCTAAATCATTACCTACGGTTTCCAATTTCTTTAGCTCATTAAGAGCCTTATCGTTAATTTCTTTTTGAATGTAGTTGGTGATTGTTGTATCTCTTGCAGGAGGTAAATTGATTACTCCTATAATTAATAGAACAATAAGAGATACATATCTTACTATTCTATTCTTCCAAAAGCTGAATTTCTCTTTTAACTTATCAGAGATAGGAGGTAAAATTAATGCTCCAATAATCAACAACATAATGCCAAATAAAATTCTTTTATCTATAAAGGCATATACACTTAAAAGTAATGTAATTACTGCTAAAATATATTTTGCTACTTTCATAAAATCAATTGTTTTTAAGATTAATAATTTGCTATTATAAGGTTCTCATAGTTTTTAGTAGGAGTTCTTGTTATTTGCTTGGTTTTCAAGTTGAGTTTGAATAGACTTTTTTCTGTGCCTGATTGTAGTCCAATAATCTCGTTCGTGCTTTTAGAGTATTGTATATAGCTTAAATAGTCCTGTCCTGTTTCTACGATAGTTTCTAATTCTTTACCTGTTGATAGGTCTAACCTTACAATTTTACGATTACGCAAATCATAAGCATACAACTCATCATTAGCTATTACAAGTCTTTCATATCCATTAAAGGGTGCTTTTACAATCTGTTTTGTTGTCAAATTAAGTCTGAAAAAAGAGTAGTCATTCTTAAACATTTTTTCGTTATATTTTGATTGTTCTCCTATAATCTCATTGGTACTTTTAGAGAAGCGAATATGACTTAAATAATCATTCCCTACCTCAGCAATAGTTTCTATCTCTTTACCTGTTTGAAGGTCTAATTTTACGATTTTATGGTTGCGCAAATCATAAGCATACGGTTCATTATTAGCTATTATGAGCTTCTCATAATGGTTACAAGGTAGTTTTATAATCTCTTTTGTAGTTACATTAAGTTTGAATAAATAATGTCCTGAATTTCCTGATTGTATGCCTATAATTTCATTAGTACTCTTTAAGTAGTAAATGCCTCTTCCCAAGTATTCCTTACCTATTTCAGCAATGGTTTCTAATTCTTTACCTGTTTGAAGGTCTAATTTTACAATTTTACTATAGGCTACATAAGCATACAAAACACTTGGTTTAGGAAGAATAGCTAGGCGACCTATACTCTTAGAAGTTTCATTGGAAGATAGGATAACTTCTCCTGATGTAGCTTCTTCAGGAATTTCTACTTTTAAATGATTGGAGGTTACTTCTTTGATAGTTCCTTTTACTCCATTAAAAGTAATTGTGTAGGTTTGTGAAGGAATAAAATTCTCTCCTTCAATGGTAATAATATCTCCTACAATAACCTCTTGTGCAGAGAAGTTTTTAACTGTAGGAAAATTAGTTTGTTGAGGTGTAGGTTGTTCTTTTGCTGGAGCTGGTGCAGGTTCATCTTTAGAACAGCTCACAATGACTCCCATACAAAACAAAGTCAAGAAGATTTTTAATGCTTTCATAAGCTAAAAAAGATAGTTTTTGAATGCTTTTCAGCCCCTAAAAGCGGTTAGTAATATAAAATAAAAAAAGCGTGGGACTGTATAACTTAATCTTATTTGTTCTCAGGTATCGCCAAACACCCGTACCCTAATAAGTACAGCCCACGCCGAAGCGTGAGCGTTTTTACTTATTATTTTGTAGGGTACTATAAAATTGGCGATTTTAAGAAGCACAAAATAAAAGCTAAACGCTAATATGTCTTTATGTTAAAAAATAATTTTTCTGTTCTATATACTTTTCTTTTAAAATGATGGGACAAAAGTAGTATTATTTTGTGATATTACAAAATTTTTAACAGCTGTATTTTTTTAATCCTTCGCTTATCCTTCGCTGAAGGTTCGCTCATCTAATAATTAAAGAAAACTAAAGACCCCCACTAATAGCCATATACCATTTAATTCCTCCTCTATAAGTCTTTACCCAATTTGCATATACTAAACTATCTGCATAGTCAGGGCTTCTACCTAAGAGCTTTTTAATAGCTTCTTTGCTGATAACCTTCACTTTCTTATCTGAATAGATTTCATACTGAATAGACTGTAATTCTAACTTTAGAGTTTCATCAGTGAGGTTACCTATTTGTCCGTTCATCATATCTCTTCGCAATTCATAGTACATTTGTGAACGCAAATTAAAAGGTAAAAAGGCTTCTTCATATTGGCTTTCTTCAGGCTTTGAACCGCCTTGTAATTCAATCACATCATAGCCTGCTGACTTTAAATTATCAACTACGCCAGCACCCACTCCCACGCTATCTATTCCTACATAATTAGGGTCTATACTGTAGTCGTGAATAAGCTGTATGGTTCGTGTTACTATCTCTGTTATAGAAGTCTGTTCATAGCTCTCTATTAGCTCAATATTACCGTTTTTAAGGATTGTAAAGACGGTTTTATCATCTCCATACCTTGCCACATCAATCCCCATAGAAGTAACTTCTAAACCATTTTCTATTCGTTCAGCACTACTTATGATTACTTCACTTGAAATAAGCTGATTAATCATATCTAAAGCACTCCAATCAGCATAAAGATACTTTCTTAAAAAATTAGGATTATCTTTAAAGGCTTCCTTTAAAGTGATAACATACTCACTGTTTTCATCATAGTTATCTGTAGTTAAACTTTGGATATATACCTCATCAGGATTGGTAGACTGAATGAAGGTAGAAATAAGCCAACAAGGTTCAGGATTGCTGGTCAATCGCCCTTCATAACGAGGTTTCTGCTTGTTTGGTAATACCCAGCGCAAACGAGTTTTGAGCATATTATACACCTCAACAGATACTTCATTAGCTTCATCAATGCCAAACCAACCTATCTCTAAACCTTTTATCTTTTGAAGCATTGGGTCTTTGGCTATATTGGCATCAAGAAACAACAGCTTTGAATCATTGATGAAGGTTACTTCTAAACTCGTTTGATTAAAGCTCTTAATAATTTCCTTTGGACAGATAGAAAAGAAAGTAACCAATGTAGTCCTACGGAGAACAGAGAGTTCCTTTCTCACAAGTACTAATCGGTTACCTTTAAATTTCATTGCATTTTTGATAGCCTCTGCACAAAGGAAATAGCTTTTTCCACCACCTAAAGCCCCTCCAAAGAGCATATACTTTGCTCTGCATTTATGAGCAATTAGTTGCTTAGGTTTAGGCTGATAATAAAGTGAAAAGTCTATTCTCATAACGATTAATTTTAATCAGGTATATTACAAATGAACTCTATATTACCTGAATGTTCTACTTCTATTTTAAATAGCCCTTGTAGGGTAGTTAATTCTTTATTTACTGACAAGGCGGTTTTGTAGTCCTTCTTCTCTATGCTCAATCTGTATAGCTCTTCATATCTTCTAACTGCCTTTGCATAATCATAAGCTACTTGCTTCTTTACTGATTGCTCTATGAGAGTTCTTGCCTTGCTGATGTAGGTATCTATTTGTCTATCTGATACTTTCCAAACATTTGAAGTATTTTGAAGTATCAAATCTCTATTATACCCTAAAATCAACATATTAACAACCTCATTAATTCTCTGATTTACAATATGTTTACTTGACTTATTCATTCTTAACCTCCTTCTTTCTCAGTTCTTCTATAGTATGCTTGCAATTACTTTCAACCTTGCTATTAATCTCTTTTACTAAAGGATGAATTTCAGTATTTTTAGGATTTTTAAAAGCATCTGTAATGATTTTCTTACACCTGCTTTTATCCATAGGATTCTTAAATTTTCCTTCTCTGCTCCATTCCTCAATTTTTGTATAAGCATCTCCTTCTGTCTGGAAATGAAGTTCTATGCCTTTATTCATCAGAAGACTTTTGAATACTGTTGGTGTTATATATTTAGCATTTACCTCAGCCGAAATAATATGTTGCTTTTTGATTTTTTGATAGTTTTTGAAAAATGTATCTACTAAAAGCAAATATACTGAAGGTTGATACAAATGCTCTACTTTTATCTCCTTTATTTTAAACACATTCGATAAGTTTTTTAGAACTCTAAGCTCTATTCTTAATATCTCCTGATTAATTACAAAGTTTCTTTTCTCTTTAATTTCTTTAGTTTTATTATAGATGGCGATAACTTTATTCTTAGTTTCAAAACGTACACCATCATCTTGCTCAAATCTTTTAAAATGAGGTAAATCTGTAAAAAGAGTATTACTATATTGACTTACAGGATTGTTAGTTTCTATATTCAAAGCTAAATCTACTCTGTATAATCTTGCTGAATGAAGATTGATAGCCAATGAATTACCTAACTTTTCAATAGCTTTACACAAATCATCATACTGAAGTATAGAAGTATACCCCTTATAGTAATTGGAGATACTTCCTGAGAGATACATACCATAATCCCTATGATATTTTATATAAAAGTTCTTATAGTAACCTTCTCCCCAAAACTTAAACTTACCATTTCTTATAATAGTAAGCACTAAGTTTTGGGAATTAAAGTTAACTATCGATTCAGCATTAGCAAAAATCCCAATAGTATCTATAGTAAAACCTAACATAACAAATATTGTATAAAAGTTAGACTTATTATATAGGACTATTTTTGTTTAAGTTCGATAAAAGCTCTCTCTACTTCATCTCGCTTGTAATACACTCGCCCTTGAATACCATAGGAAATTAGTACTCCTTTATTTGTCCAATTGTTCAGAGTTGTTAGATTAATATCTAACATTTTTGCTACCTGTTTTCGTGTAAGGTACTCTGTTGGGGTTTTAGGTTGAAACTCCTCTCTTATCTGATTGACAACCTGTTGTACTCCTTCCATTAATAGGCTCTTTAGTTCATTAGGTGTAAACTGTGTAATTTGAATTGCATTCATAAAATATCTTTTTAAATTTTATGGTGCAAAGGAAGATTAGGTATTTTTTAGGTAATACCTAAAAAGTGCAAATCAGGTTAAAGAAATAAAAAAAGGCTTTAAGCTTTTTACTTAAAACCTTTATTTACAGAAGTTTAACAAGAGTTATTTACCTTCTTTTATTTTAATGTCTAATTGTCTCAATATTTGCATAGCTTTATTTATATGCTTTTCTATTGGAGCATTTTTGCTCTCAGTATTGGGACTTAACATAGGGTTTATATAGGACTGTAATGTTGTTGTAGGAACTCCCAAAATACTACTTAGCAATGAAGCTATTTTATTGATACTTAATTGATGTTCCTTTATCAAATAATCAAATATCCCCAATTTTTGTAATATAACTAAGTTTGTTTTTACTTCTAATTTATCTTCTGAAAAATCGAGGATAACTCCTTGTATTTCTTCTTGATTATTTTTCTGCCTCTTTTCTTTTATTTTTGAAATAATCATTTTTTGAAATTGGTAAACACTAAAAAATTCAAAAGGGAAGAAAAGTTGTTCTAAATCAAGTATTGGAATTGCTTTAGCTTTAGGGTCTATTTTGGAGATAGAGCTCATATCTAAGAGAGGTGGTTCTTTTTCAAGTTTTTCATATTCTTTTATTTTATCATCTATTTCCTTTTTTGAAATTTCCCCATTCATTTTGTCTTTCTCTATACCTATATAAATTTCTACTTCATTATACAGAGCCTCTAATAGTTCCAAATCATAACCCTCTGTATACTCTTTTAATATTTTGAGCATATCAGGTTCTCCTAAATTACTTTCTCTAATCAAATCACATATTTCGTATGCAGTTAAGTCTTTTATATATTCCATAAGTCAGATTCTATTTAAATGTTATTTTTTCAATAATTTGCAAGCATAGGTTTATTCACTTGCTCTAATTCCTGTAGTTTATTCGCTATTTGTGTTAGATAATCCTTCTCTGTTTTACCTATGTAAGCAAGAAATGTACTTTCTTTTGTATGTCCTGTCATTTTCATAATGAAGACGGTTTCTAATTTGCCATACAAATTTGTAGCAAATGACCGTCTACATGTATGAGTGCCTACTAATTGCCATTTTTCAAACACCCCTTTAACTGTACGTTTTACACCCTTACAAGGATACTCTCCTTTATTATTAGGTTCTATAATATTACCTTTAGCATCTATCATACAAACTTTTGAATGTTCAATTGGCTCTGTAATTCCTGCTAATTTACAAACCTCTTTTATGTATTTGTCTAACTTCTGTACAGATATTTTATAAGGTAGTCCATTAGTTCTTATTTCATTTATCTCCTCTAAAATTCCTGTTATAGGAATCTCTACTATTTTACCTGTTTTTTTTTGCTTTATTTGTACATACTCTAAACCTTCAATATGAGTAAAATTATCCTCTGTAATATTTAATAAGTCGCCTCCTCTTTGTCCTGTCAAACATCCTAATAGTAACCATTTGCGAGCATTGTCTAAGCTTTTATTTTCAATCACGCAAGTACGAATCTTTTGTAAATCAAAAAGATTAAGATATATAGGCGTTTCCTTATCAGGTGTTCCTTTACCTATCTTTGCCAACTGAGGATGAGTTTCTATTCCCAATGTTTGTGCCTCATTACATACTGCTTTGAGGTTATCTATAATTTTAAGAGCATAACTATCTTTATATCCCCTTTCTTTCATTAGCCAACTAAGAAAGTCTTTTTCAAAAGGAGAGTCTATATCTTTTGCTTTGTAGTGTTTTCTCTTTTTTTTCTCATAGGCTTTAAAAATATTTTTCAAAGTATGATATGCTTTCACACGACTAACAGAAAGCCCTAATTTGCCCTTACCATTTTTTCTTGTAGGAGCACTTTCTATGATATAATCAATCAGGTCTTGTATTAAATCACTTTGCCTTGTTTCTGTATCTGTTATTCGTTTAAAATGCAAATCTATTTTTGTCTGTAACCAATCAGAATTAATAACCTCTCCTTTTTCATCTACAGAGTTTAGGCTGTTCTCAATAAACACTCTTAATTTGTTTAATTGAACGCTGAGGTTTTTGTTGTCAGGAGTCGTTTGTTTAGGTTCTTTCTTTTTACTACTCCATTGATTGGGATTAATGTTTAATCCTGTTTTTTTCACGAAGTCTTTTCCCCTTCCTGTACTCAAACGTACATAAATAGAAGTAGGATTACTATCACCTTTTATTAAGAATGTAACTGTTGGCATAATCGTATTTTTAAAACAACACTGCAAAAGTATGAATAAAAAATATTCTTTCCCAACATTTTCCCAACATTTTTTATATTATATACCATCTTATACCCTCTCATTACACTTTCAAAGAGCTCCAATTTTTAATTTAAAAAATTGATTTACAAATAATTGTATTTGATTTTAAGAGAGATACATTTTTAAGAGAAGCAATAGTTTACAGTCCCGCTCCGAGTACAATCTTCAATCACTACTTACGAAGAGAGGTAGTGATTTTTTGCTTTTATGTAACCCTTAAAAATATTTTGACTATGGAAACAGCTGTAACCTTTGCTACCTCTGATGTAGATAAATTAAATTCAATAAAAGATTTTATAAAGTCTTTAAATGTCTCTATCATTCAAGAAGAGGATATTCCTCAGCCTATTGAAATGACGCCAAGATTAATGAAATACTTGGAAGAGTTGGAAGCTGATAACACTCCTTTTGACCAATGTGAAGATTCGTATGTAATGGTTAATAGACTTGCATCTAAATATGGGCTTACTTTACAGAATTAGTAATACACCACGAGCTGAGTCTGAGCTTGAGAGTGCAATCAACTATTACCAAGAAGTTGCTAATGATAGAGTAGCTGAGAACTTTATCAATGAGTTTGTAAAAATCTTGGATTTTATAAAGCACTTCCCTTTTCAGCGAATATACAAAGATAATTTAAGAGGTGTTTCTATGAAGAAATACCCTTACATTGTATTCTATGTAGTAGATGATATAGAAAAAGAAATTATCATTAAAGGGGTGTTTAATACATACCAAGATGTTAGCAAATACCCTGAATAAGAAATAAGAAAGACTATCTAATTTTTGTTTAGGTAGTCTTAGTTATGAGTGCAATCTTCAATCACTACTTACGAAGAGAGGTAGTGATTTTTTTGTTATTACATACTTCTTAAATATTAATTTAATGAAGTAATTATCCTTCACTTTTATTGTTTTTATCATTAAAAAGCGTACCTTTGCCTGCACAATAAAATAACAAGATGATGAATACAGGTTTTTTCAAAGGCTATCAAGGGGCAGAGTTATACTTCTACGAATGGAATTACAAGCCTCAACAAAAAACACTTATTGTAATACATCGCGGTCACGAGTACGGTGAGCGTTTACAGGAATTTGCTACGCACCCGCTGTTTGCGTCCTATAATATTTTTGCTTTTGATATGAGAGGACACGGGCATACTAAAGCTTCAGTATCGCCTGATTTTATGGATTCAGTACGAGATTTAGATGCTTTTGCTAAGTTTTTGCAACAAGAATACGACGTGCAAGAAGAGGATATTTTTGTAGTAGCCAACAGCATAGGAGGGGTGATTGTATCGGCTTGGGTACACGATTTTGCTCCACGTATTGCTGGAATGGCACTTTTAGCACCTGCTTTTAAAATCAATTTAATAGTTCCCTTAGCCAAGCAAGCTATAGAATTAGCACTAAAAGTGAAACCTAATCTTGTTGTAAAGAGCTATGTTAAGTCTAAAATGCTCACTCGTGACCCTAAACAGCAACGCGCCTATGATACCGATAGGTTTATCACGCGGTCTATCAACGGCAAACTGCTTATAGATTTAGCTAATGCAGGTAAGCGATTGGTCGAAGATGCTGCTGCTATTACTATTCCCACACTACTGCTTTCAGCTGAAAAAGACTTTGTGGTCATTAACAAGCAGCAGAAGCAATTCTATGTAAACTTATCTTCTGAAATAAAAGAATTTGTTACCTTAGAAGGGTTCCACCACGGCATTTTGTTTGAGCAAGGCAGAGAAGAGGTATATAAATTACTTGAACAGTTTATCAGTAGAGCTTTTGAAACACCTCTTGTATCACCTTCTTTGAAACCCGATACTTTTACTCAAAAAGAGTACGAAATAATGCAATACGAGCTCATACCCAATAGAGAAAAGTACTATTACCGATTTCAGAAATGGGCACTGAGTAAGTTAGGACACCTCAGTGGCGGAATGGCGATAGGACTGGAATATGGATTTGATTCAGGAGCTTCAATGGATTACGTTTACAAGAATATTCCTCAAGGGAAATGGGGTATAGGTAAACTGATGGACAAAAGTTATCTCAATGCCATTGGGTGGCGAGGAGTACGTATACGCAAAGCACACTTATTGGAGCAAGTAGATAAAGCGATACAAGCTTTGCAAGCCGAAGGGAAGAAAATAAAGATACTTGATATTGCTGGAGGAGTAGGTAATTATTTGTTTGACATCAAAGAAAAGCACCCAGAGGTAGAAATTGTCATCAATGAGTTTTTACCAGCTAATATAGAAAAAGGGGAGCAAACCGTCAGAGAAAGAGGCTTTCAAGATATACGATTCACTAACTACAATTGTTTTAAAGCCGATAACTACACAAGGTTAGACTATAATCCTAATATCACTATCATATCTGGTATTTTTGAACTTTTTGGTGATAATAAATTAGCTAATGAGGCGGTAAAGGGAGTTGTGTCAATTTCAGAAAACGGTTTTTTGATTTATACAGGACAGCCGTGGCACCCACAACTCAAAACGATAGCCTTTGTACTAAAAAGTCATCAAGAGAAAGATTGGGTGATGCGTCGCCGTAGTCAGCGAGAGTTAGACGGGATATTTTCTCTTAATGGAGTGCAAAAGCAGGATATGCTGATAGATGATTTTGGAATCTTTACAGTTTCATTAGGGAAGATAGAAAAATAGGACTTTTCAGTATATCAAATAAATAGCCCTTGTTGTAAAATATTTTAATCTATTTATTTGGTAGTTTCTGTAAAAGGTAGTAGTTTTGCGCTCTGAAATTAAAAATCGGGATGTGGCGCAGTTGGTAGCGTACACGTATGGGGTGCGTGTGGTCGCTGGTTCGAGTCCAGTCATCCCGACTTTTTCTTTTTATACAATAGCTATTTGAAATGAATAAGGTATATCTTCCTTTGTTATTATATCTCTATTTTACCCTTCTTTAGCGTCTATTTCTTGAATGTATATCTACGGATATTTATGGTGGAGAACAATATGGATTGTTTTAAATTCAGCATAAAAGTTACGATACCATTTATAAACTGATGATTATTATATAGAAAATATATGAAACTTTCAAACTTTAATTTTGAACTTCCTAAAGAGCTATTAGCTGAGTATCCCAGTGAGAACCGCGACGAAGCACGCTTAATGGTAATACATCGTAAAACAGGAGAAATCGAACACCGACTATTTAAAGATGTAATCGACTATTTTGATGATGGAGATGTGTTTGTACTGAATAATACTAAAGTATTTCCTGCTCGCTTGTATGGGAATAAAGAAAAAACAAAGGCAAAGATAGAAGTATTTTTGCTGCGTGAACTCAGTGCTGAACAACGTTTGTGGGACGTACTTGTAGACCCTGCTCGCAAGATACGGATAGGTAATAAACTCTATTTTGGCAAAAATGCTGAATTGGTAGCCGAGGTAATAGACAATACTACCTCTCGTGGTCGCACCCTTCGTTTTCTATACGATGGTACTTATGAAGAGTTTCGCCAACATCTTACAGAATTAGGGCAAACACCTCTGCCTAAATACATCTCTCGTCCGGTAGAACCTGAAGATGAAGAACGCTACCAAACTATCTATGCTAAATACGAAGGCGCCGTTGCTGCACCTACTGCGGGTTTGCACTTTTCTAAGCACTTGATGAAGCGTTTGGAAATAAAAGGTATTACCTTCGCTGAGGTAACTTTACACGTGGGGTTAGGAACTTTCAATCCTGTAGAGGTAGAAGACCTTTCTAAGCACAAAATGGATAGTGAAGAGATACATATTCCTGAAAGTCAAACAAAAATCATTAATGCAGCTAAGGTGAATAAAAAACGTGTATGTGCGGTAGGAACTACCGTAATGCGCGTGTTGGAAAGCTCAGTTTCATCTGATGGTTTCCTAAATCCATTTGACGGTTGGACAAATAAGTTTATTTTTCCTCCATATGATTTTAGTATAGCCAATGCAATGATTACCAACTTTCACACTCCTAAATCTACCTTGTTAATGATGGTCTCGGCTTTTGCGGGGCACGACCTCATTATGCGTGCTTATAAAGAAGCCGTAGAGCAGAAATATAAATTCTATTCTTACGGTGATGCGATGCTTATTCTATAAGAAGAGTTATATATAAAGAAAATGACGGTAGAGAGAACTCCTTACCGTCATTTTTCATTTCTGAATAGTTATAGAGAGGAATTTTACTTTGTTCATAGTTAATCAGTAAGATTTTGTAACGCTTACTTATTTTCCTAATTTAAAGTGCCAGTGTGGCTCGCACTATTTTCCCGCAAACGCTTTTACATCATCTTCTGAGATTTCTTTGCCTCCTAAGATAATGAGTCGCTCTACTACATTACGCAGTTCGCGAATATTACCCGTCCAATCTTGTTTTTGAAGAAGCTCTATTGCTTTTTTGCTAAATTTCTTCGGACTAATACCTTGTTCCTCGGCTATTTTTGCTGAAAAATAATCAATAAGTAGTGGGATATCGTCTCTGCGTTCGTTAAGTGACGGTACTCTGATGAGAATTACTGCTAAACGGTGGTACAAATCCTCACGGAAACGACCTTCGGCTATTTCTTTTTTTAAATCTTTATTGGTCGCCGCTATTACACGTACATCTACATTGATGTCCTTATCACTTCCCACGCGGGTAATCTTGTTCTCCTGCAAGGCACGCAACACTTTGGCTTGGGCAGAGAGACTCATATCGCCTATTTCATCCAAGAAAATAGTACCATTGTTAGCGGCTTCAAACTTACCTGCACGGTCTTTTACCGCCGAAGTAAACGCCCCTTTGATATGTCCGAAGAGTTCACTTTCTATCAGTTCAGAAGGAATAGCGGCACAGTTTACCTCTACCATCGGAGCTTCACTGCGCTCGCTTTGGTAATGAATAGCGTGAGCTACCAACTCTTTACCTGTACCATTAGAGCCCGTGATGAGCACACGCGCTTCCGTAGGTGCTACTTTTTCTATCATCTGACGGATTTGTTGCAAAGGTACACTTTCTCCTATCATCTCATAGCTCTTGCTCACCTTCTTTTTGAGGTGTTTATTCTCTACCACTAATTTCTTCTTGTCGAGAGCATTGCGCACGGTGTTGAGCAAGCGGTTTAAATCAGGTGGTTTTGAGATATAGTCATAAGCCCCTAAGCGCATTGCGTTTACTGCTGTCTCGAGGTCGCCGTGACCTGATATCATCACAAAGGGGATTTCGGGTTTGAGTTTCTTGACCTCAGCGAGTACTTCCATACCGTCCATCTTAGGCATTTTGATGTCGCATAGCACTAAGTCGTAGTCCTCTTTTTTGAGTTTCTCAACGCCTTCTACACCATCAGCTGCTTCTTCTACTTCGTACTCTTTGCTTTCTTCTACCAATATTTTGGTAAGCACACGGCGAATTGCCGATTCGTCTTCTATGATGAGTATTTTTGCCATAAATTCAATCTTTCCATTTGCCAATTTGGATAATCTGCTAATTACTCCGCAAAGGTAGTAAAAAAATAAAAAACTCTTGACATTCTGCCAAGAGTTTTTGACGTGTGTTTATGAAAAAGTGTATTTATTAGTTTTTAAATGTAGGTTTGAACTTCGATTGATATACTTGAAACTCTTGTTGAGTAGTGATTTTTTTGTAATCATTGTTGTTAAACATTTTCAAGTAGAGCTCTAATTGAGTAGGCGACATATACCCGGTGATACCTGTTATCAAATCGTTATTTTCGTCTAAGAACACCATCGTTGGGTAAGCCTGTACTTGCATATAGCCGGTAAGTGGGTGTGTGGCGTTACGGCGTTCAGCCAATGCGGGGTCATAGCCTTTGTTCTCAAACTTTTGTCCTTTGTAGTTCGCTACTTCGTTACCTTCACCATTGAACTTTACAGCGTAGTAATTATCGTTCACATACTTTACTAAGTCTTTGTTCTTAAAAGTGTTGTTCGCTAACATTTTGCAAGGTCCACACCAATTAGTGTATACGTCAATAAATATTTTTTTAGGTTTTTTCTTCTGAGCAGCAATAGCTTGGTCAAAAGTCATCCATTTAATTTCCTGAGCTTCAAGAGTAGCAGTAGCTACCAAAACAAAAGCTACAATAGCGATGAGTTTTCTTGTCATACTGAATAAAAGTTTGTAATTATTTCGTGTTTATAGATTTTCAAAAACCGTGCCAAATGTATGTTCATCAGTGGGGGTGAGGAATTGCATTGCGATAGGCAGGTAGTACAAGTCTTGCAAATGAGGTTGCAGGCGCACGTAGTCTTTCTCAGTGGTGAGGATTCGCTTGCCTTGCAATTGCTGTATTTCTCTCTCGGTAAAATGATGATGGTCCGCAAAAGCTAAATGCTGAAAATCTGCTCCTTGTTCTTTTAAATACGCTAATAGAGGTTGCGGATTGGCAATACCTGTTACCAAAGTAAAAGGTTTTTTGATAAAGTTTGACAAAGAAATCGTTTCATCTTCTTTGAACACTTGTTCATCATAAGCTATAGTAGCAAAAACAATAGGGCAATGTGCTTTTTTTTGCAACTGCTTTTCTATAAGGGAGCGTTCACTTTGAGATAAGGTAGTAGGACATTTGGTTACTACTACTATATCCGCTTGTTGCACTCGACTTACTACATCGCGCAAACGCCCCATTGGCAGTAACCAATCGTTAGTAAATAGGTATCCATAAGCTGTAAGTATTATATTGATTTTTGCTTTTACGGGACGATGTTGGAAAGCATCGTCTAAAATGATTACTTCAGGAGGTTTTGGCAGGGCAAGCATCTGCTCTATTCCTTCCACCCTGCTGCCACATACAGCCAATATAATATCATCTTTAAACTTCTTCCAGAACTGAAAAGGCTCATCGCCTAAATCGTATACCGTACTATTTCCTTCAGCTAGTACAAAACCTTTAGACTTGCGTTTATATCCTCTGCTTAGTACCCCTACGCGCTGGGTTGTTTTTAGCTGCCTAATTAGGTATTCCACCATTGGGCTCTTCCCTGTTCCCCCCACAGCGACATTCCCCACACAAATTGTAGGCACTGCAAAGGTATGTACTTTAAAAACACCAATATTGTAGCACCAATGGCGCAGACGGACGATAAGACCATAGATCACTGCAAAAGGAAGAAGAACTATTTTAAATATTAGTTTCATTATCAATCCTTTTTAGTATTTCGTACAACATCTAAGATTTTATTATTCTCTTTAATTACCCATTCTTTCCAACCATTAGCAGTTCTACCTAATGTAAAACAAGCAGCACCTGATACAGACTTACATTTTTTATCCTCCTTAAGAATGTAATTATTTTCTGTTTTTTCTGCAATTTTCTTTAACTCTTTAAGCCTTTGTTTTTCTTGCTTCTTATAGCTATCAACGGCTTCCAAAGCTAATTTACTTCCCTTCTTTAATATAATTTCGCCAGATTGAGTATTATACCAAGCTAATGCATCTACATTCTGTGTTTTTAAAACCACCTCTATAGTATTTTGAGGTAACACATTTGCTTGTAGAACAGACTTAGGAGTATTAGATTCTGTATTTTTATTTTTCTCATTAGCGCTTGTATTACCTTTTAAAGTTTTTGCATACTGTTCTATCTCTCTGATTAAATCAAATAACTTTCTGAAATTCTTAAAATCTTCTTTTACAAAGTTATTAGAGTTTTCTGCTAAAATATTTTTTGCCTCTTGTAATACATCCTTACAATATTTATCAATTGACTTGTCTTTAGTTTTTCCTGAAGTATTCTGTACAGCTTGTTGGTATGCTTCTTCCCATTTTGTATAATTATACATTGTTTCGATTGTGCAATCACAAGTAATTCCTTCAGGTTTGGGCAATTCTACAGAAAAATAAGTGTTGTGTGCCTTATTGTTTTCTTTAAGCTTCTTATAGCTTTTCTGAGTGATCTCTTCAAAACTTTTATATGATTTATGTCCTGCTTCATCATTATCATAAACCCCTATATAGAGCTTATCCGTTTCAAAATCACTTTCGTACAATCCTGACAAGAAAGGTTGTATCTTAGTTTCACTATTTAAACAGAAGATATCAAAATTCAAATTTGGATACTCTTCTTTCAGTGCTTTATAGGCATTGTTGATATGTATTTTATCTAATTTACCTTCTACTAATAGTATAATAGGACTTTTGGACGAAATAAATGTATTTTGCTGAAGTTTGTTCCAAAATTCTCCAGAGATACTTTCTAAAACTTTTTGCTTTTCAACAGAGATAAGTTTTCCTCTATCAAGCATATAGATAGATTCATTGTCTAAGCAATCGGTTAAGGTAGGCGAATGTGTGGTAATGATTATTTGTCTGTATTGTTGATATTCTTCTAATACATTTCTAATTTGTATTTTGTTACTAAGGTGTATAT
Organism: Capnocytophaga sp. oral taxon 335 str. F0486; assembly: GCF_000277665.1. Lineage (NCBI taxonomy): Bacteria > Pseudomonadati > Bacteroidota > Flavobacteriia > Flavobacteriales > Flavobacteriaceae > Capnocytophaga > Capnocytophaga sp. oral taxon 335. Next base: position 215,822 of record NZ_AKFR01000031.1, read on the forward strand.
GAGCATCAGGTTCATCAAGGATAAACAGACTGTCCTCTTGTGCAGCAAATTCTAAAGCTGCTTTGATGAGTATCATTTTCTTTTCTCCCTCACTAAAATCTTCTATTTCTAAGTTTTCATTGTTGTATTTTATAACAATGTCTTGAAGCATTTTCTGGTCAGCGGGCGTAAAAGCAATATAGAAGAATTTGTAAACATCTATAAGAGTATATTCTTCTTGTTCAATAATCGTTCTCAACTCTTCTAAGGTGTACTCTTGTTTTTTATCTATTTTACTGATAAATTGCTTAACAATACTATCTTTATAATTTTTATAGTTCGCTTTATTAAAAGAAAACTTAATAGAGTTAGTATTTTCTACTCCTAAGATTTCACTACAAAAAGTATCCTCTGAGTTATTGAACTGATTTAACAACAAACACAACAGAGAGATATGCCAATAAAACTTATTGATATACAACATTTTTGGCATATTATTATAGGTTTCAACTCCTATTTTTGCAATGTATTCTTGATAGGTAGGCAAATAATATTTCTTCCATAGTCTATCTTCTTCACCACTATAGATAGCTACAATTTGTTTAGGAAGATAGTTATAAGGGTCAGATTTTGATTGGCTATTTATTTCTGTGGTAACAGAAGAGCCCTTTTTGGTAATTTTGACTATATCCTCACTACTTCCTATTGTATAGGTTAATGAAAAATTAAAAGGGATATCCTTTTCTTTCTTGTCGTACAAATGCTTAAAAATAGCACTTATAGCTTCTAACAAATTACTTTTCCCACTGCCATTATTTCCTATAAAAGCCATTACCCCAGACGTGTTGTTTTCTAATGAAATATCAAGGTTTTTAAAGGCTTTATTGGCTATTTTAATTTCTTTGATTCTCATAATTTAGCTGAATATAGTTTGTTCAAATTCTTGTTCTGCTTGTTGTTTTAGGAGTGTTGCTCGTTCTCGTAAGATTTTTATTTCATTTTTATAAGTGTCTATTTGGGTTATAATAGCTTGTTGAGTTTCTTTAGGAGGAATGGGAATATTATAATTTGATATGATTTTTGCATTCAAATTAGGTTGAGCTGAACCATAAGCCATTTTTTTCAATCTTTTTGTTTGAGATTGCAAATATTCCCATAGAAAATCTATTTCTATTAAATTAGTATTTATATCAAACAAAACAGCACAGGCTTGATTTGTTGTAGCTTCTATACCTAATTTAGCTGTTTTACCAATTGTTGCTCCATACATAGCTATTACTAAACTGTCTTTCTTGTATAATTTAGCACTACTATTTTTAATAGCTTCTTCTGTTATTTTTTCCTCAGTATCATATATGATAGTATCGTTTAACTCTCCTGTTTTTATCCAAGGAATACTTCCTTCAAAATATTCTTTTCTTCCTCTTGAAGGTGTTCCGCCACTACTTATTTTACACAAATCAGAAATCTTATACATTGTGAATAAATGTTTAATATTTTCAGTGCTCAAGATAAAATCTATTCCCCATTTTTCTAAGTTTCCAAACTCCACAAATTGTAATCCTTTCTTTTTTGTTTTTTGTTCAGTTTTTTGTTCTATTCCTAAACTCTCAAACAGATAGGTTTCAATGTTTTTTTCTAAGGTTTCAGCTTGTTGCTCATAAGTGGTAGCTTGAGTTATTTTATCGTAATAGTTTTTTACAATGGTTTCTTGCTCGGATAAAGGAGGTAAAGGAACTCTTGTTGCTAAAAAGTCTGCTTGTTTTACTCTTGCTTTTGAAATACCTGTAGCTTTAGTATCTAAAAGTTTCTTAAATTCTTGAGTCCTTAATAATTTCTGCAAAAATTTACCAGAAACTATTGTATTATCAAATGTAAATATAGGATATTCAGAACTAACACCAAAAGGAGTATTCCCTTTATCATTATAAAAAATACAACCGTGCTTTACATTAATTTTCGAATAAATAATACTATTATCAGGAACTAAATAAATATCTCCTTTATAATTTTCTATGTCATTTAAATCTCTTAAAAAAAGTTCTCCTCCAAAATTAATCTTAGAGATAATAGCATATTTCTTTTCTATCATCTCTCTTTTAGATATTTTCTTTTTATAAGGAATTAACACATCTGAGAGAGTAATATTGTTTTTAAATTTTTTATCAGATATGTTTAAATATCTCTTAGTATCCCAAAAACCTAACTCCCTTAATTCTACAAATTTTAATTTCTTATAAGTTTTCATACTTGCTTTTTTGATAGAAAATTTCGGGTTCACCAACTTCTTTATCTGCTATTTGAATGCGATATACAAACTCACCTTTTACATCGTACTGAACGCTTTCGGTAAGTTTTCCCCACAGATGATTTTCAGAAGTATATTTTTTAAATTCTTCAGCCAAGGGCTCTAATTCGTTATATATACGAGCCCCTGTGGTACTAATACCTGCTTTTTCTACTTCGGCAATAGGAATAGTATAGTTAAACTCTTCTTTAACAATAGCTTTTATTTCTCGTTCTTTTTTAGCTTCAATATTTTTCAATTCGGCTCTCAGTTGTTTTTTCTCTTCTGCAGGTAATGCTTCTTTGCCTTTTTTAGCTAATTTCTGTTGGATATTTGCTACTTCCTCAGCATATTTAGCTTCTATTGTGATAGTTGCTTTGCTTTTAATACTTGCATATTGTAGCGCTTCTTCTTCTGTAAATTTTTTAAAAAACAATAAACTAGGTTTTACCGTAGCGCCGCTTGCTATAAACACATCTTGAGGAATAGATACGATTAGCAATATTTTTGCCTTGCTTTCTACATAATCTCGTACTTTTTGCAAATTACTATTGTTAAGCACACCTTCAGGAAGTACTATCCCCATTCTACCTCCTGGTTTGAGCAGGTTCAAGCATCGTTCTATAAAAAGCACTTCAGTAAGGGTACTCATTGCCCCCATTTTATAGAGGCTCACGAGAGGTTTCCCTATATTGTTATTCACTTGCTTTAATGCTTTATTATACTCATCACCATATCGTTTTTGGTATTTTTTGATACGTTCTTCATCAGTATATTTATCAGCTTCAGTAATTTTCAGTGATTTCTCTACACGTGCTCCAAAAGGAGGATTGGTAAGAATCACATCAAATCGGTTTTCAAAAATGCCGTTTACGTTTAGTAACCCATCATTGTGGTGTACACCTCCGTGACCATCACCGTGCATTATCATATTCATTTTGGCGGTACGGCTCATTCTAGGGTTGGCATCGGTTCCAAAAATACAATCATAACTCAATGTTCTAATTCGGCTTTTGTCATTGTTGATATTGAGTTCTTCATTTAACTGAGAGAAGAATTTATTTACTTTGTCGTCTATTTTTTCTTTTTCGACATCTGATAGTTTTTCGTAGGTTTCAGTGTAATATTCTTGTTTGATGAGTTCTTTTTCTTGTTGGACTTTAGCTTCTATTTTTGCACGGACATACTCGAAGGCTTTTATTAAGAAACCACCTGAACCACAACAAGGGTCACAAATAGTTTCTGTTTCTTGAGGGTCTAAGACTTCCACCATAAAATTAACTATGGTTCTCGGAGTAAAAAATTGTCCCAATTCTCCTCTGAATGTTTTTCCTAAAAACTCTTCAAAGGCGATCCCTTTTACATCATCGGAAGTAGTGGAAAGATTGTATATTTCCAATTCTTTTACAATAGCTTCAAAGCTATTCTCTCGTATTCTAATGATTTCAGTAGGTTCAAAAAGGTCATCATCTATATAACCTTTTTTAGTCTGTTCAAATAAAAATTGATAGAAATCTTTTCTTTCATTAAATCTATATTTCTCAAAATCTATTTTCTCTTTTTTATATATATCTAATGAAAAAATTTGATTTTTAGAATTATCCCTCTCATAAATAGTTTTTATGAATAGGATTTTACTAATTTCATCAAAAGCTGCCTCTGGTGAGAGCTTATCATTATTCCGAATAATTGAATGACACTTATATAATGTTTTAGTAAAATTTTCTCTTTGAAAAGTATTATTTTTATTTAATAATTTTTCTATCTCTTGAATATTTTGAGCCTCTTCTTTATTAGGAATATCTAAAATTTCTTCTACATTCTCAGAGTCAGTTCTGTATATTTTTGAATAAATCTTAGTTTGTTTAAAATTTGTTGCAACAAAAAATTTTGCTCCTATTTCTCTCGAAAAATCGAGCCCTTTAAAATAATCTTCTTTTTTTATGATAACACTATCTGCTTTACATTGTATAACTATTAAAGGACTCTCATTATTGATTTTACTATTTTTGTTTTTCCAAATAAGAATGCTATAGTTCAAATATATTCCTTGAACTTTACTATCTTGCTCCATTTGTTTTAGATCAAAACCATAGGAATTAACCAAACGGCAAATGTATTCTTGTCGTACTTTTTCTTCAGGTTTCAATACCAACCATTTATCCTTTAATGGTGCAAAAATTTTATTATCTTTTATTTGAACTTCCATTTTAAAAAATTAATGTTTATAATGCCTAAATATTCCTGAATCGGAGGCTGTCCAGAGGGCGTATTTTTGTCCGGCAGCACGAAGCCCGTAGTCAGCCCAAGTATTGCAGGTGTAGAGAAAGTTGTAAGTATCTTTGGCTTCATAGAAAGCATCGGTATTGCCGTAAACGGCATTGGTGGGAATAGGGATGTATTTACCCTGTGCATTTTTGTCGAACTGCTGGTCGATATAGCCTATCAAGCGCTTGTATTGTGCAGCTGTAAGACTTAGTTGCGCTACTTTTTCGTAGCCTTCACTACCGCCTAAATAGGTGGTGTGCATAGCTGAATCGCTCATCCAAAAAGCAGCTTTCACCGCTGTAGAGAACTTCAAATCAGCCCAAGTAGGGGTATTGAGGTAAAAACCTTTGTCACCCCAACCAAAAGCTAACCAATCACCTCGCATTTTTCCTTTGGTATCATCAGGGGAAACTTTGGTCGCCCAATTGATATATTCATTTTCAGTAGGTAGCACCAAATCAGTGTGCATTCCGTTAGAAAGAAGGTAGATGGTAATAGTTTTGGGGTCTGTTGTTTTTTCTGCAGAAATGGGAATTAATGGCAACAGCAAACACAGTGCCCCATAGAGCACTACAAAACCTACTACAAAGAGTAGAGTTTTCAAGAGGTATTTAAAAAGTTTTTTTATCATAGAGAGCTTCCAAGAGTTGTAGTTTTTATTTTATGACAAATCTCTTGAATCACTTCATCGATATCACTGTACTGAAAATCGATAAACTCTTTTATTTTATCACCATTATAAGTGCTTATCAAGCCAAGAGCATTGGCAGTTTGGAGGGTAAGAGCTCGCTTTTTAATACCAAAGAAACTCAAAAAACCGTCTAAACGTGCCAAACGACGTAATGTTTTATGCGAAATCTTTTTGGTTGGAGCTTTTACTCCCAAACCTTTCGCAATTTTCTCAAAAACCATTTGATAACTAAGATTAGCAGTATTCAGTATAAAGCGTTCTCCTGTAACCTCAGAGAACTGTAGCTGTATCATTGCGCGCACTACATCGTCTACCGCCACAAAGCCTGTACCCCCTGTGGGGTAATATTTCTGTCCATCAGCTACTTTTTTAAACCACAAGCCAGAGCCTTGTTCAGAGAAATCAGCACCCAACACCACTGAAGGATTTACAATAACCACTGGCAATCCTTCTTGCGAGCCACGCCATACCTCCATTTCGCCACCGTTCTTACTGATAGCGTAATCGGTGTTATAGTCCTCACTATTCCAGTCGTTTTCCTCATCAATAGGCGTATGAGGCAAAGCCGAAAGCGTAGCTACAGAGCTCACATAACAGAGTTTTTTTACCTTAAAGTCAATACACAAGTTTACGATATTAGCAGTTCCTTCCACATTCACTTTGATGAGCTGAGCAAAATCCTTAGGCTGAAAAGAGATGAAGCCCGCACAATGAAAAACAAAAGAAACATTCGCAAACGCTTGTTCGAGCGCAGGAATGTTACTTACATCGGCTTCTACCCATTCAATAGAGCGGAATTGTTCCGCTCCATTAGGAGATTCTTTTGTAAAAAGCTGTTCTATTTTTTCTAACGAATGGGTACTGCGATAGATAGCCCTTACTTTATGCGCCTTGTTTTGGGTAAGGTGAAAAAGTAAACGACTGCCAATCTGCCCTGTTCCACCAGTTACTAAAATCATTATTTCTCGTCTAAAAGAATGTGTTCATCAATAAGTTTAAGAGCCATAGGCGAATCTTTTTCGTCGTAGAACTCGAAGGGGTCAAGAATAGAACATACCAATTCTTTACTCACTTGGTCGCTCAGTAGTTCAATAATTTCAGTGGGCAAACTGGTTTGCGTTCTGCCATACTTGTGTTTTATCATTCTTGAACCTTGTTTTTTTAGTTTCTTAGTCGGGGCAAAGATAATAATTATTTGCCAAATATGCCATTTGATGCATAAAAATAACTGAAGAGCATTTAATTAGGAGTGGGGTAGAGGTATCCTTTGTATGCTATTACTTTTGCGGTATGGGTTTTGCTAAAATTTCAAAACTTCGGCAATGTTGAAATCTATTAAAAACTTTGTTTTTATGTCTATCTTAGCTTTAACTTACCTTCTACTTAGGTTCGTTCATCTTTTGTCTTTTCTTCGTTCATTGTTCATTTGCCCGTGCGGCTCGCACCGTCATTTGTTCGTCATTTGTTCGTTCATTGTTCGTCTTTTGTTCGTCTTTTGTTCGTTCATTGTTCGTCTTTTGTTCGTCTTTTGTTCGTCTTTACGTCGCTGTAGTTCCCCCTTTGGAGGAAGCCAGCGAAAGCTGGGTATGTGTAAGGGGGAGGTTTTCTTCGTCTTTTTTCTATCTGCCCGCGCAATTTGCACCGTCATTTGTTCGTTCATTGTTCGTTCATTGTTCGTCATTTGTTCGTCTCACTTTTCCGTTACTACACTCCCTCTCCTTGGGAGAGGGCTGGGGAGAGGATATTTTGTTCGTTGTTTGGTTGCCTGTCGTACTACGACCTCGCATCATCATCGATTTAGTATTATTGGCATTATTGGCATTTTTGATATTATTGCTTTTTCATTTTTTGCTTTTCACTACTTTACTGAAAATTCCTTTCCACCGGTATTGTCTTACCCATTTACCTTCTTCAGGAGTGAGTAAGTAAGGTTGTTTTTCTTGTTTAGCTTTATAAAATCCTTTGCAATAATCTAAGAAGAGTTTACTATTGCGTTTTCTTATGGCTAATTTTATGGCAGCGAGTAAAGTGAGGAAGAAACCGTATCGCAGACGGTAGAAAACGCTTCCTTGCAGGTAACGGGCATTGCTTTTATAGCCAGCACCTGTCGGGCGTAGGTGTTTTACGTGAAGAGTATCGTCAGTTTGTACTGTCCAACTCTGGTAGCGCGCCAATAGCTCATCGGCGGTGTCCCAGCCCATAGCTATTTTAAGTCCACCTATAGCTTCAAAACACGCCTTCCGATAAGATTTTACAGCACCTCTTAGGTGGTCTTTATTAGTGAGATTCTCAAGTACCCAAGAGCCATTTCTCTCAATATAACAAAAGCCCCCAAACATTCCCAACTGTGGATTTTCACTGTATTGCTGGCACATTGTTTCGAGATAGTTGTTAGGGAAGATGAGGTCGGCATCAAATTTGCAAATCACCTCTACGTCTTCTTTTAGGTAAGGAAGCCCATAGTTAAAAGTCTGCACTATTTTAGCCCCTGGTAGATGTTCACCCTTCTCACTGCGTTGCACCAATTGTACTACGGGATATTGGGTAGCAATTTGGTTCACTACCTCAGCAGTGGTATCGGTAGAACCGTCGTCTACTACTATAATTTGATAGGGAAGATAGGTCTGATTTAGCAGAGATTGCAAGGTAACACCAATGCTTTCAGCTTCGTTATAAGCAGGGATAATAATTCCGATATTCATTTACTTAGCACTATCAGTTTCTATAAGTCCGTCTTTTAAGCGGACAATCCGTTTGGCATACCGAGCAATGTCTTCTTCGTGGGTTACCAAGATAACGGTATTCCCTTTTTGGTAGATTTCGTCAAAAAGGTTCATTATTTCATAAGAAGTTTTAGAATCAAGGTTCCCAGTAGGCTCATCGGCTAAGATAATTGAAGGGTGGTTTACCAAAGCTCTCGCTATAGCTACTCTTTGGCGTTGCCCTCCTGATAGTTCATTGGGTTTGTGAAGCATACGGTCTTCTAATCCCACTAATTTCAGTACTTCTTTAGCGCGCTCGTGTCGTTTTTCTTTCTTAACGCCTGCGTATACCATAGGCAAAGCTACATTGTCTAAAGCCGTAGTACGTGGCATTAGGTTGAAGGTTTGAAATACGAAGCCTATCTCTTTATTGCGAATGTCGGCTAATTCCGAGTCGCTCATCTTGCTTACATCTTTACCGTTCAGAATATACTCGCCTGAGGTAGGCGTATCTAAGCACCCTAAGATGTTCATCAAAGTAGATTTACCAGAGCCCGATGGTCCCATAAGGGCAAGGTATTCTCCCTTTTCTATAGATAGGTTGATGCCTTTCAGTACGTGCAGTATTTCAGACCCTAATCTAAAATCTCGTTTGATATTTTTAATCTCTAATAAACTCATTTTTCTTACTGAATATTTTGGTTTAAGAAATGTAATAGCTTTCCAAAGGCTTTTCCACGGTGACTGATACGGTTCTTTTCTTCTTGGGTCAGCTCGGCAAAAGTTTGGTCAGAACCCTCAGGAATAAATATAGGGTCATACCCAAAACCGTTAGTGCCTACAGGGGTAGTGCCTATACGTCCCTTTGCGATACCTTCAAAAGTATATATAGAGCTATCTAAACATAAAGCAATAACCGTTTTAAACTGAGCCTCTCTGTGTGAGATTCCTTCCATATTCTTTAGTAGCAAATACATATTGTCTGCATCGCTTTTGTGCTCACCTGCATACCGTGCCGAATATACCCCAGGAGCATTGTTTAGTGCCTGTACTTCTAAGCCTGTATCATCAGCAAAAACGTTGCAATGATAATGCTCTTTGATGTATTGAGCTTTCAGCAAAGCGTTGCCCTCAATAGTAGTAGCAGTCTCGGCTATATCGTCATTGCAACCTATGTCGCTCAAACTTAGCAGTTCGATATTTTTAGGTAAAAGGGCTTGTATTTCCTTTAATTTATGCTGATTATGGGTGGCAAATACTAATTTCATACAGATATAAAACTCGAAAAGAGGTTACTTAGCAAGCATAACCTCTTCTCTAAATATGAAAACAATAAAATTATTCCTTTTCTTCAGAGGCTTCAGCTAATTGTGTTTTTTGCAAATGCTTTAGCTCACGAAGTTTATTTTCCCACGTTTTAAGAGCTTCTTTTTGGTTGTTGATGTTCTTAATCACATCGCGTACTAATGGGTTCTTCTCGTCGATATTACCAAAGAAAGCTAAGTTGTTTTCTAACTGTAGAATCTCCGATTTGAGTTCATCAATACGACGTCTTACAAAAATCACCTCATTGTTAAGGGAGTTCTCGTTATCATCGTTGATAAGTCGTTCTAACTTGTTGTTATACTTAATAAGCTCAATTTCTTGCTTATCAAAATTGAGTTTCTTGTACAGTGCATCAATAATCTTATGGAATTTGATGTCGATGGTTCTCTTAGAATGATGAGTATTTCCTATAGCATTCCATTCATTCACAAAGTTTTGTAAGGTTGTTATCTCTTTATCTCTATCGGTGCCTAATTGATATTCTTTCAGCTTATCCAAAAAGGCTTTCTTTTGTTCAAGCGCATCAGACTCTTTATTTTTAGAATGCTGAATAGTCTCAGCAAATCTACTGAAATACGTATCACAAGCTCTCTTGAATTCCTTCCAAATCTTTTCGGTATTTCTAAGAGGAACGCTTCCTATTTCTTTCCACTCTCTCTGAATGTTCTTCATCAGTTCAGTAGTGGTTTCCCAATCAGTGCTATTTTGGTTAGCTTTTGCTATTTCTAATAAGGCTAATTTCTTAGTGAGGTTCTCTTGTTGCTCTTTTTTAAGTGTTTTGTAAAATTGGTTCTTCTTCTTGTTAAAAGCACGTAAAGCTATATTGAAAGATTTCCATACCTCATCAGCTTGTTGTAAAGGTACTTTTCCTACATTTAGGAACGACTGACGTAAATCTTCTACTTGCTTAGAAAGCTGTTTCCAAGCGCTGTGAGTAGTAGGCTCTTTCTCACCGAGTTTCTTAATCCGCTCAATGATGCCTTGCTTCTTCACTGCATTTTCTTCGTATATCTTATCTAAGTTTTTGAGGTAATATTGGCGTTTGTCGTGTATTTTCTTAGTAAGTTCACTAAAACGTTGCCATATGCTTTCGCGGTGTTCTTTATCTACAGGACCTATTTCCTCTTTCCAAACACGGTGTAACACTTGTAGCTCACGAGAGGCAATGAGAGCATCTACGTCGTCTTGGGCAAGTGCTTCGGCACGCTCAATAATTTTTAGTTTTTCTTCTAAATTGCGCTTAAAGTCGATGTCACGTAAGTCTTTGCTGAGGTGGATAAAGTCATAGAAGTTCTCTACGTGGTGGTGATAAGTATTCCACAAATCCTCATAATCGGCATTAGAGACGGCTCCTGCTCTGCGCCAACGCTCTTGCAATTGTTGGAACTGCTTGAAGGTAGTACCCAAATGTTCTTCGGCATTGAGAAGGCTTTTGAGTTCTTCGATGATTTCTCGGCGTTTAGCAAGGTTTTCTTTATGGGTTTTCTCAATCTCTTTATAGTATTGATTACGCTTTTCGCGATAATCGTTGAAAGCGGTGTAGAATTCTCTATAAACAGGAATTTCGTAAGAAAAATTATACAATTCTCCTCCGTCGGCTATGAACTCTTCTTTTTTCTCTTCTACAAGAGCGTCGTATTTTTTGTCGAACTCATAACGAATAGCGTCCACTTGCTTTTTGATAGCTTGGGTTTTCTCAGTTTGGAGTAGTTCTTTTAGTTCTTTGGTTAATTCACTAAGAGACATTGCCTCATAGTTTACTAATGACGCATCTTCTAAACGGTTGTCCTCGCGGTTATCCTCTATGGCTAATGTGTTTTTTTCCTCTGACATATCTAAGATTTAAATGCAACTATTGTTTAAAAACGCTACTAAATTACAACAATATTTTGAATTACCTACTATTTTTCTGTAAATATTTTTCTGCTTAATGTGTAATAGAAATGTAAGTAGTTTATTATCAGTGATTATTATGGGAGATTTCTTTAAGGCTTTCGATAAGAAAATCGACGTCTTTTACTGTGTTAAAGATGGAAAAAGAGCATCTGAGCGAGGGATATTGTAGAGCTTCCTCAGGTAAAAAAGCCGATAGTACGTGAGAGGTTTGCACGCTTCCACTCTGGCAAGCACTCCCTTTGGAACAAGCAATGCCTTTTAAGTCTAACTGAAAAAGCAGGGTGCTATTTTGGTTTTTCAATAAGGGAAAACCTATGTTCACAATGGTGTAACTGCTTTCGTCTAAAGTATCCGACATTCCGTTAAATATCGCCTCTGGGAAATGATGTTTGAGTTGTTTGATAAAATAACGCTTCAGGTCTTTGAGCTTTTCAGTGTTTCTATCTAAATTAGTGTATGATAGACTAAAAGCAACTTCCATTCCTACTATATTATGAACAGCTTCGGTACCTGCACGCAAGCCTTTTTCTTGTTCGCCCCCTGTGATACTGCTGTGTAGCGCAATGCCTTTTCTAATAAAAGCAAATCCTATTCCTTTAGGTCCGTGAAACTTATGAGCTGAAGCCGTGATAAAGTCGGCAGGGATTTCCTCTAAATCGATAGGGTAATGCCCCACAGACTGTACGGTATCTGAATGGAAATAAGCATTGTATTGTTTACAGAGCACAGTTACTTCTTTTAAAGGTAAAATGTTCCCTATTTCGTTGTTTACGTGCATTAGGCTCACCAATACTTTTTTTTCAGTATATTGCTGGAGCAAGTACTCTAAATGAGAGAGGTCTACGACCCCTTTGTTAGTAAGATTTACGTAAACTATTTTTATAGGATATTCTTTGGCTAATGCCTCTAAGGTATGCAATACAGCGTGATGCTCTATTGGGGAAGAAATGACAACTTGTACACCTAAATCGTGCACACAACTGCGCAAGATAAGGTTATTAGCTTCAGTGCCCCCTGAAGTAAAAATAATTTCAGAGGGTGAAGCATTCAGTTGTTTAGCTATTTGCTTGCGACTATATTCAATAAGCGACTTGGCTTTACGCCCAAAAGCGTGTGTAGAAGAGGGGTTGCCATAAGTATCCCTCAGTACTTCCGTCATCTTCTGTATTACCTCTGGATAGACGGGGGTAGTAGCCGCATTATCGAAATAGACTTTCATAGTTTTGAGAGGAAGAAATAGTTATGCTCTGTTAGAAGTTGTATTATTTCTGCTATTATTGTTCTTGCGATAGTTTTTGTTGCGGTTGTTATTGTTGTTTTTATTCACCGCTCCTTTTTTCTGTTTAGAGAGGAAAAGCCCTACTATAAGAGCTAAAATAGCTACAGTAAAAGCGCACCAATAAGCATCGTTGCACGCGAAAGTTGAGTTAAATAGTGGAGCGATTAATAAGCCCGCAAATACGTATTTAGAAACGTCTAACAAAAAATCTGAAATTCTTTTTTTCATTCTTTACTTTTAAAAATTTCGGCAAAGATACAACTTTTTATTGAAATGGGAATAATAATGGCAACACGAATACCATTATAATACCCATAATGATTTGTAGAGGTAAGCCTACTTTCACGTAATCCATAAAAGTGTAACGCCCAGCCGACATTACTAATGCATTGGGCGGAGTGGAGAAAGGAGAAGCAAAACACATACTTGCACCTACGGCTACTGCAAACATAAAAGCGTGGGGTTGTAAGCCTAACGATAAAGCGGTTTTAATAGCAATGGGTGCCAAGAGTACGGCTGTAGCGGTATTGCTGATGAACATCGTCATAAGCGAAGTGGTAAAATACACGCCTGCCAAGAGTATATATGGACTCTTATCGCCTAAACTCCCTACTAATGCATTCGATACTAAGGCTGATACTCCTGTCTTTTCCAAGGCTAATGCCATAGGTAGCATACCTGCAATAAGTACAATACTCTCCCAGTTAATCGTCTTGTAAGCAGCTTCGATATTACGCAAAGCTCCTGAAATAACCATCAACAAAGAAGCGATAAGCACAGCAGTAACGGGTGCTATAGGGATAAAATCGAACATCATTGCTACTACCATCCCTACCATTATCAGCGCAGCGATAGGAGCTTTGTGGGTGAGGGTTACCTTAGATGCTTCGGCGAGAGGTTGTCCTAATACTACCAACTGACTGCGTTCAGCGTCCATTTTAGCAATGTGCTCCCAAGTTCCTTGCACCAATAGTATGTCACCAGCGTGCATCTTTTCGTCTTTCAAGTTTTGCAAAATATAGTTATCCTTGCGCTGAATACCTAAGATATTGAGCCCAAAGTGTTCGCGCAGTTTGCTATCACTGATGCGGGTGTTTACCAATTTCGAAGCGGGCATTATCAGTACTTCGGCTATGCCTATATCGTGGAAGTGTAACTCGTTAGGCAAGCGTTGTTCGGGGTGGTGTGTATCGAGAAAGTTTAAGTGATTTTCGGCGTTCATTTGTTCAATCGACTCAAAGCTACCGCGCAAATAAAGAATATCTCCTTCATAAATTACGGTATCAGCATTTACTACCTCTTGGTTGCCTGTTTTGAAAAAAGGATTGTTAGAAGTAGGTTTGCGCCTGATTTCTAATACCGAAATGTGATAACGTTGCGAAAGGTTGATTTCTTTGAGCGTTTTACCTATAAATAAAGTGTTTTCTTCTACTAATACGCGATATAAGTTGTTAGAGAGTTGATATTCACGTACCAAATCGGTAAGTGATTTGCCATTTCGGTTCCCTTCTTGCTTAGAATCACCTTTTTTAGAAAGAAAAAACTTACTGGTGGGAATTAAAACTAAGAGTCCTATTGCCAAACACACCAATCCCACTGGAGTAAAGGAAAAGAAAGTGAGTTTATCGTAGCCGTTTTTCACTAACTCTCCATCGATTACCAAGTTAGGAGGCGTACCGATGAGCGTCATCATACCGCCCATACTACTGGCAAAAGCCATAGGCATCAGCAGGCGACTACTGTTGATGTTACCACTCATTGCCATACTCACCACTATGGGCATCATCAAGGCTACCGTACCTGTATTGCTTACAAAAGCCCCGATAAAAGCGGTAACGAGCATTACCAAGATAAGGAGTTTTACCTCGCTATCGCCTGCCAAGCGTAAGATTTTACTGCTCATCATCTTTGCTAATCCCGTTTGGAAGATAGCACCTCCTACCACAAAGAGCCCTATCATCATCACTACTACCTTGTCCGAAAAGCCCGATAAAGCTTGCTCAGGGGTTAATATGCCAAAGAGCACCAAGAGCACTAAGGCACACATAGCTACCAAATCGGAGCGTACCTTCCCGCTCATAAAAAACAAAGCCGATATAAAAAGAATGATAAGAGTGGTATACATAACAAATTAGTTAATTAGCAAATGAACAGATTAGCTTATTAATTTGATAAATCAACACTATAGTTACTTGTGTCGAATGTTACCGAAACGTGTTCTTGCAGTGAAGTAGATAGTGATATGCCTTTAAAATCGGCTTTTACAGGATAGTCCTTGTGATTGCGATTAACTAATACAGCGGTAGTAAGTCGCTTTAAAGGGACTTCCAAGAAGTGTTTTACCCCATAGATGAGCGTACGTCCTGAATTGAGCACATCGTCTACCACTATCACTGCTTTATTGGTGTATTGTTCCGCAGGAATAGAAGTAGCAGTGCCTGCCAATGGGTTCTTCTTATCCATTATAATTTGGCATAAAACTACTTTCAGAGGGGCTATACTTGCAAGTGCTACCGCAAGTTTCTCAGCAAACACATAGCCATTGCCATTAATGCCTGCTAGCACAATCTCCTCTTCATTGAGGTGTGTTTCGTAAATCTGATAAGCAATCCGTCTTATCTTGTGTTCAATATCAGTGTGGTTTAATATCTGTGTCATTGTATACTTTTTTATATAATGTGCCAAAGATACAAATTGTATTGCTAAAAAGCAAGAAAAAATAGGTTATCTATCAAATAACTTATTTAATAGCTTGTATTTTATCGGCAAATTTATTCCAACCATCAGCCTTTTTATAAGTCTCTACACTATTAGCAGGCACATAAATAGCATTAAGCTCAGTATCGATAAAAGTACCAGCCCAACTGTCGATGTTTATGGAGGGAGGTGTACCTCCTTTTAAAGTAACCGACTTTAATGCTGAGCATCCAGCTAAAGCACCATCTCCTATACTTTTTACAGTATTAGGAATAGTAATAGAAGTTAAACCTGCTCCTAAAAAAGTATCATTCTCAATGCTAGTAATGCTATTATTATCGGGGAAGGTGAATGTCTTCAATGCAGAACACGAACTAAAAGCACTTTTTCCTATATTTGTTACAGTATTAGGAATGGCAATAGAAGGTAAAGACATACAAGAACTGAAGGCGCCATTACCTATGCTTGTTACGGTATTAGGGATAGTAACCGAGGTCAAAGCTTCACAATTCATAAAAGTAGAATCTTCAATTTTTGTTATTCCCTTAGGAATTACTATAGAGGTTATAGCCTTACAGTTTCTAAAAGCACCCTCTCCTATGCTTCTTACAGTAGTAGGAATAACTAAGGAAGTAAGCTTTTGACAATCAAAAAAAGCGTCTTTCTCTATACTTGTTACAGTAGTAGGGATAGTAAACGATTTTAAGGCAGGGCACGAAAAAGCGCGCTCTCCTATGGTTACTAAACCTTTGTCAGGAATAGTAATTTTGGCTAAATTGGTACATTGGGAAAAAGCCGCATATCCTACGCTTGTAACACTGCCCGGGATGGTAACCGAAGTTAAGCCTCCACACCACGCAAAAGAACCCTCTTCTATGCTTGTTATCCCCTCAGGAATAACAATCGAAGTTAATTTTGAACAGCTCTTAAAAGCACATTTCCCCATTTTCTTTAAGCCTTTGGGCAAAGTCACTGAGGTTATTTCTCGGTGTTCTGCAAAAGCATAATCTGAGATAGCAGTTACTTTGCTCAGCATCTCGTCTGCTGCCATATCAATGGTAGTTTCTTCATCAGTAAGCCATTTCACTAATGTTGAGCCATCTTCAGTAATTTCAAAATTCTCGTAAATCTTAGTTTTTAGCTCCTTAGGAGCGTCATCGCCTCCTTTCCCACAATTGCTAACAGTCAGTGCTACTAGCACTGCTACTGCTATAAGAATAACTTTTCTCATCGTTTTTTAATTATTAATCTTCTTTCCTACTCTGTTAAAGACTTTTGGGATATTCTCCACAACTTATAAAGTACTCCATCTCCCTTATGTTAAGGGCTCGGAGTACCTTATAATTATTTTTTAATCCTTCGGTTATCTCTTCTGTTGTGCCTTGCGTTGGGCTTCGGCTTGCTCCATCATCTCACGCATCTTGGCTTGGAATTTACTTTCCTTCTTAGGTTTTTTCTTGTTTTCTTGTATCTGTGCGTGAATCTTCTGCTCGTCTATAATCCAATACTTGATAGCCAACATAATGCCTATGGTCAATAGGTTAGATATAAAGTAGTACAAACTCAGTCCGCTGGCGTAGTTGTTAAAGAAGAACAACATCATCACTGGTGATAAGTAGATGAGGAACTTCATATTAGGCATCCCAGGTTGCTGAGGTTGTGCAGTCTGTGCCATTGTCATCATTGAGTAGATGAAAATAGCCACAGAAGCCAACAATGGAAACAGACTCACGTGACTTCCGTAGAACGGTATAGAGAAAGGAAGTTCAAAAATAGCATCGTATGACGATAGGTCGTGAGCCCATAAAAAACTCTTTTGTCTCAACCCAAATTCGGTAGGGAAGAAGTTAAAGAGTGCTAAGAACACAGGCAACTGTAACAGAGCAGGAATACAACCGCTGAGCGGGTTCACACCTGCTTTGTTGTAGAGTGCCATAGTTTCTTGTTGGCGTTTCATAGGTTCTTCATATTTCTTGTTGATTTCCTCAATCTCAGGGCGCAATACCTTCATCTTAGCCTGCGATACGTACGATTTGTAAACGATAGGCGACAATAATAAACGCACGATAATAGTCATCAAGATAATCACCAATCCTACCGAGAAATAATCAGTGAGGAAGTTGTAAAGCGGAATGAACAACCATTTGTTGAGCCAACCAAAAATACCCCAGCCTAACGGAATGAGCTCAGTAAGTTCATACTTGTCATTGTACTGTTTGAGCACGTTGTAATCGCTAGGTCCAAAATAGAAGTGCAACGACTCGCTTAGCTCTCCGCTTTTCGCTTGTATAGGCAAAGAAGTAAGGAAGTTCTTGGTATATTTTACATCTTTTCCTTCGCTCATAGCGATATTGTGAGAAACAAAATCGCCTTTGGCAAACGGGTTGTCAGAAATGAGCACCGATGTAAACAAGTGCTGTTTGTAAGCCACCCAGTTCACTTTCTCTTCTTTTTGCTCGTCATTACCTCCTTGACTTAAGCGGTTAATGCGGTCGCCGTCGTACTGCACCGTCGCTTGCGTATAACGGTTTTCATAGGTGACGCTCTTCTCCATACGGCGTGCCTGTAACTTCCAGTCGATATTCATAGGCTTAGAAGTATTCACAACACCCGATAAACCTTGTGAGCGCACTGCCACGTCCAACATATAACCCTCTTTTGGTAGGGTGTACACATATTCTAAATAAGCGTTTTCTGAAGTTTTGAGCTTCATCGAAAGCACTTTGTTGCCGTTGTTTTCGCTTAGCGTGGGCTCAAAGTACAAGTCTTTAGAACTTAGGGTTTGGTTCTGAGCAGTAGTAAAACTGAGGTTAAAAGTAGCATTCCAATCTTTAATTAAGTAAACAGGTAAAGAATCATAAGTTTTAAATTCTTTGAGCAAAACCTCCTTGGGTTGTCCGCCTCGGTTGCTGATAGTGAGCTTGATGTCTTTGTTTTCCAATACAGTTACCCCGTCTTTTGCCGACGGTAGAGTAGCCGAATAGGCAAAAGCACCTAAGTTGGCTTTGTACTTTTCTAAGGCTACCGAATCAGTAGGGATACCTTGAAAGGTAGCGGTATGGGTGTCTTTTTGGGTGTTAGTAGCTTGGTTTGCTTGTTGTTCTTGTTGAGCTTTGCGTTTAGCTAATTCTTCTTCACTTGGTTTATTGTTATTCATAAACCACATCAAAAGTATAAAAATCAAGGTAAAACCTATAATACTCTTTAAATCGAATTTTTTTTCTTCCATATAAGTGTTTTTATCCGTGTTTTAGTTCTTTTTTAGTTTATTGTTTAAGGCTGCCCTCACAAAAGCTACAAATAGCGGATGCGGATTGGCAACGGTGCTCTTATATTCGGGGTGATACTGTACGCCCACAAACCAAGGGTGATTTGGCAATTCTATCACTTCCACCAAACCCGTATCGGGGTTGATACCAGTGCACTGCAAGCCTGCCTTTTCGAGCTGTTCTTTATAGTCGTTGTTAAATTCATAGCGGTGGCGGTGTCGTTCCGAAATCTCTTTCTTGCCATAGGCTTCGTATATCTTACTGCCTTTGCTAAGCTCACAAGCCCAAGCCCCCAGGCGCATAGTGCCTCCTTTGTGAGTAATTTCCTTCTGACTTTCCATCAAGCTGATTACCGGATAAGGTGTTTGCTCATTCATTTCGGTAGAATTAGCCCCTTTAAGTCCAGCTATGTGTCGGGCAAATTCAATGACTGCCATTTGCATTCCAAGGCAAATTCCCAAAAACGGAATGCGGTGTTCACGCACGTATTCAATAGCTTTTATCTTGCCTTCAATACCGCGCCCGCCAAAACCTGGGGCTACGAGCACAGCATCCAAATGACCTAATTTGGCTTCTATATTTTCTTCATTGAGGTGTTCTGAATGAATACTCTCCACATCCACGCGCACTTCGTTCGCCGCTCCGGCGTGTATAAAGGCTTCTAAAATCGACTTATACGCATCTTGTAACTCTACGTATTTGCCTACTAACCCTACTTTTATGCGGTGTTTGGGGTTCTTGTAGCGTTGCAAAAAAGTGTTCCATTGGGTGAGGTCGGGTTCGTTTTTACAAGGGAGGTTCAACTTCTTGAGTGCCACTTTGTCCAACCCTTCTAAAAGCATCATATTGGGTACATCGTAAATAGTAGGCACATCAATAGACTGGATTACTGCCTCTCGCTTCACATTGCAGAAAAGCGCCAGCTTGTATCGAAGCTCGTCCGAAAGTTCGTGTTCGGTACGGCAAACCAGTATATCGGCTTGAATACCGCTTTCCATCAGGGTTTTCACGCTGTGTTGCGTAGGTTTAGTTTTCAGTTCACCCGCCGCAGCAAGGTAAGGTACTAAGGTAAGATGTATCACGATGCCATTGTGCTCTCCCAAGTCCCACAAAAGCTGTCTTACTGATTCTATATAAGGCAACGATTCAATGTCGCCCACCGTACCACCTATTTCGGTAATCACAATGTCGTATTCGCCTGTTTTGCCAAGTATCTGAATGCGTTCCTTAATTTCGTTGGTAATGTGTGGTATTACTTGCACCGTTTTGCCCAAGAACTCGCCACGGCGTTCTTTCTCGATAACGCTTTGGTAAACGCGTCCTGTGGTTACATTATTAGCCTGTGAAGTGTGTACGTTTAGGAAGCGTTCATAATGTCCCAAGTCGAGGTCAGTCTCAGCACCGTCTTCGGTCACGAAACATTCGCCGTGTTCATAAGGGTTGAGCGTACCAGGGTCTACATTGATGTAAGGGTCAAATTTTTGTATCGTCACCCTATAGCCACGAGCCTGCAAGAGCTTGGCAAGCGAAGCCGCAATGATGCCCTTCCCCAAAGAAGAAGTTACGCCCCCAGTTACAAATATATATTTGGTATTTGCCATTTCTATTTAATTTGGTGCAAAGGTAGTGAATAATTACCAACTAACAATATTTAAAGCCTAAAATGTTAGTTTAAAGGCATAAAAAAAAGAAGAAACTTGCCTTACACGTTCAAGTATTCTTCTACTTAGTACTAACTTAGCTACACTCTTCCTTCGTTCATTGTTTGTCTTTTGTTCGTTCTTCCTTCGTCTTTTGTTCGTTCTTTGTTCGTCTTTTGTTCGTTGTAGACCCACTGTAGAGCCACTGTAGAGCCACTGTAGACCCACTCTTTGTTCGTTTATCCTATAAGCTTCCTATAATCCTCTCCCAATTTCACCATTCACCATTAACAACACTTCCTATTTGCTAATTCTCAAATCTGCTAATTTGCTAATCTTTATTTGGTATTCTGGCATTTTTGGTATTATTGGCATTAATTCGGTATTACCTAATGATTCCCAATTTCTTCATCAAGAAAGTAGCATTTTTGTTTTGGCAAACACCTTCTCTTAACTTATAGTCGAAAGTGAGTTCTCCATTGGTGATGTCAGACTCAAAGCATTTATTTTGAAGTTGATGAGGATATTGTTCAGTAAGTTTACACACTTCTATATCGTGAGTAGCCAGCACACCCAAAGCTTGTAAGGAAAGCAATCGTTCGATAATCTTAATAGTGCCGTACTGTTTGTCTTCTGAATTAGTACCCCGTAGTACTTCGTCCAAGAGTACAAAGCAACGTTCGTCCTCTAAGGTCTCCATTATCTGCTGTATACGATTGATTTCAGCAAAGAAATACGATTTGCCGTCGTTAAGCGAATCAGCAAGACGCATAGAGACGAGCAAACGCAAAGGGTGTACATTGGCTTTGCGCGCACAAACAGGTAACCCAACAAGGGTAAGCAACATATTAACCCCCAAAGTGCGCAAGAAAGTACTCTTACCCGACATATTAGAGCCTGTAAGCAATACAAAAGCGTGCTTGTCCAACGTAATATCATTGGTAATCCGATGTTCAGAAGGGATAAGCGGGTGTCCTACGGCTTCAAAAGCTATTTTATAATCATTATTGAGGGTAGGATAAACAAATTCAGGGTTGTTATAACTAAAATTAGCAAAACTGCACAACACTTCCGTTTCCCCCACCGACTCTAACCATTCTTCAATACAGCTTGCATATTGCGCCTTCCATTGCAAAAGTTGCTGATAACGATGTACGTGATAAAAAGAGAAAAGGTTTAGGGGTATAGAGACTAATATATTACTCACGTTATCCAAATCGTCTAACAATCGGGAAAGTTGAGCTATTTTAGCGCTTGCTTGTTTGTTTTTCTCAGGGAAACGCGCTTCTACTTGCGCAATACACTCCTTAAAAGCATATAACATCGTATAAGTACGCTCAAAACCGAGTTTTTCTTTCGTCATTTTACCAATAAAAGAGAAAAACAGTAGTAAGTTTACAGTGATTAAGAGCTTTCCAACGCTTTTTAGTAGTTCATTGTCGTTCCCATATCCTATCAAAAGACTTATGATAAGGAATATAGGTAGAACAATGAGAGTATATTGCATTGTTTTGCTCAATAGTTTTGCAGTACTGCTTGCCCAAGTGCGTAGTTTAATGTAAAAATCTTTGCTGTCATCTATTTGTTGAGCATAAGCAGTAAAGGTTTGTCGCCAGCTTAAGTCGAGAGTAAGTGCTTTTATCTGTTCTTGTGTGTTGATAATGTCCTCAGAAGAAGGAGAGAGAAGTCGCTTGGCTAAAAGTTTTTTGCCTAAGAAAGTATGCGTACGGTTAAGATAATGATAAAGTGAATGTTCACCTAAAATATCCAAATCGTAAGCATAAGGGTGGTTTTCTTCTTGAAAATCTTTGCCGTTATCGGTGAAGAAAGTATGTTGTTCTAAAAATGCAATTTCTTGCTCATTGAGGCGTATTTTTGTTTGGGCAATACTGCGCAACGTACTTATTTTCTTGTGTTTTACTATCAAGAGAAGGAAAACCACAATAGTAAGCATACAAAATAGCCCCATTACTACTGATGGAGCTTTTATAAGTTTGTATACTGACCAAATGATAAGTAGCATTTCAGCTAATCGGAGGAAGCTAATTTGGTTGTATTGTTTAGTAAGTTTTAGGTATTGCTGTGTTGCCTCTGAAAGTTTTTCTTTATATGAATTTGTTGTCATTCGTAATTTGTCATTCGTCATTATTATCGAATCCAATCGTTCAGTCTGTTAGCATCTAATCGTAAGAAGATAAACAGCAGAATAGTAAACGCCCAAAGCCCAGAACCTCCGTAACTGAAGAAAGGCAACGGAATCCCAATGGTAGGAATTAAGCTAATCACCATACCGACATTGATACAGAAATGCACAAACAGTATTGATACCACACAATACCCATACACCCTGTTAAACTTAGATTTCTGTCGCTCGGCAAGTACTATAAGTCGCAATAGTAAAAATGAGAAGAGTATGACCACTAAGGCAGTACCCATAAAGCCCCATTCTTCACCTACGGTCGTGAAGATATAGTCGGTATGTTGTTCAGGGATAAAGCTACCTTTGGTACGAGTACCTTCCAAGAAACCTTTCCCAAAAGTACCTCCTGAGGTTATCGCCGATTCAGCCATATTAGTATTATAGGCAAAGTCGCGCTTCATTGCAGCTATCTTCTGAGGGTCAGTTTCAAGACGTAGCCATAAGTTCAAACGATTGCGGTGGTGTTGTTTGAGTACGTTATCGTATACTGGGTGCGTAACAAACGCCGTAAGCAAGCATATAACCGATAAGATAAATATATTTTGAAACGGAATGCGTTTTGTTTTTCTCTTATGCCAAAAGCCGTAAAATCCAATACAAGCTGCACAAGCAAACAGAGTGAAAGTTGTTCCAAACTTTAGTGAGGAAACAAATACTACTCCTGAGAAAAATAGATAGAAGAGTAGGGCAGAGGGCATACCTTCGCGGAAAAGTACAAAAGCTAATGAAAAGAACACCAATAAGCTCCCTACGTCGGGTTGTAATAAGATGAGTACGGCAGGAATACAAATAATTGCAATAGCCCGTAAGAGGTCAGGAGTACGGCGAATATCGGTGTGGATATCGCTCACATAACGCGAAAAGGCAAGAGCTGTAGCTACTTTAGCAAACTCACTGGGTTGTACCGTAACTGATCCAAAGGCATACCAAGCTTTAGCTCCATTTGTCTCTTTACCAAAAATAAACAGTCCGGCTAATAGTATAATAGAAATGATGTAGAATATTACTGAAAAGTTGATATAAAACCTGCTATCTATGGCTAAGATAAAGATAATAAGCAAGAAACTAAGCCCAATAAAAAGCAACTGCTTTCCGTAAAACTGATTGAGGTCGAAGATAGAAGTAACATTTAAGTCGCTGTAAGTAGTGGAAAAGATAGCTATCCAACCACACATTACCAATAGTAAGTATAGTATTACTGAAGTCCAATCGAGGTTCTTTACAAGGCTATGTCTCATTGTAAGTTATAAGTGGGTTATTTGCGTTTTCTTCTGAAAAGGAAAAACATAGCGTATTCAATAGCTAAGTTTAGCCATCTTCTTTCGTTATACAAAAAAGAAAGCCACGTATGAGCGAGTAAGTTTTTAGGTGTTAAACTCTCTGCCACTGCCGATACTTGATTGGTAAGAGATAGTCGGTCTATTTCCTTTTCTAAGCGCAGTATTTTAAGGTCGTTATCAATTTCTTCGAAAGAGCTATAGATTTTATTCTTCGTCATCGGGTTCAGCTTTAAAATAGATTTCAGAGAGTTTTTCTAATAGAGGCTTCTCAATAAGTTTTTTGCGGAAAGCCAATATTATTACGGCAATCAACACATAGAAAGCTCCTACAATAACAAAACCTAAGGCATTGCTACCAAGTGCTTCACCAATAGCATACGCTCCGGCGAAAGACAAAAAGAACAATACCAACAAACTCGTAAAGGCTACTATAAAAAAGGTTATAAGTCCGTAAGACGATTTACCTATAAACCTAAAAAGGAATAATTTATAGTAAGCTATCTGCGAATTGAGAGCGGTACTTGCTTTTGTAGGAACTTCCTCAAAAGTTTCTTTGATAGAGTGGATAGACATATGTGCTTATTTCTGCAATTTAGCGTTAGCTGCTTTTAAGGCGGCTAATTTCTTTTCTAAGAAAGTAATCACGTCTTCGGCTTTATAGCTTGATTTGGAAAGTAAGGTGTCTACTTTTTCCTCTAAAGAACCTTTTAGTTCCGCTGATTTTTCTTTTACATTCTCAGTTAAACGGTCAAGTTGTTCTTTTAGCTTTTCAGCCTTGTCACTCACGCTATCTTTAATCTTTTCGCGGGTGACTTTACCCTTATCAGGGGCAAAGAGAATACCTAAGCCCACTCCAATAGCAACACCTGTTGCCAATCCTAATAATATGTTTCCTGTTTTTGCCATAATATAATAAATTTTAGTTTTACTTACGATTGAAGTTATTAGTAGTTATACTCTAATAAACGCACAAATATACAAAGTATTTTTGAAACGTGCAAATTTAAAGAAAAAAATAATTACAAATCAAATACAGAGGTGCGTTTAGCAAAGAACAAATCTTTAATTCTTAAAAGTGATGCTAAAAGCAAATATACACCAAACCAAGCTCCTAAGGTGGCAAAGGTACCGTAAATAAAAACAATACGAACGTCTTTGGCACGCATTCCCAACTTCTCGGCTAAACGCGATGATACTGCAAAGCCGTATTTCTCAAGGAAAAACCTAAATTCAGAAAATATCTTCATAATCATTCATTAGCTACACGACTTACTTTTCGCACTTTAAAAAGCAGTAACATTCCTAAAACAAAGAAAACTATTAGTGAAATAGTAGCATTGCGCATATTATTGGTAAATTGGTCTATCATACCATAAACCCCCATTCCTATTACAATACCCAATTTCTCAGTTACATCGTAAAAACTGAAAAAAGAGGTAGTATCTTTAGTTTCGGGTAAATAAGCAGAATAAGTGGAACGTGATAGCGTTTGTATGCCCCCCATTACAAGCCCTACTAAAATAGCTATTGCATAAAACTCAGTAGGTTTATATACGCAATATGAAAGCAAACAGATGCCTACCCATATAACATTAAGCCCAATGAGCACTGCAATATTACCCCATTTGCGCACTGTTAAAACCGTAAGGTGTGCTCCTAAAATAGCTACTAATTGAATAATGAGTACACTTATAATGAGCCCCATAGTGCTTTCTTCGGAGTTTGCCCATTGTATTTCTTGCTCTCCAAAATAAGTGGCTATCAGCATAACGGTTTGTACACCCATACTGTACACAAAGAAAGCAATAAGATACCACTTCAAACGAGGAGAAGCTGAGAGAGATTGCCATACTTTGCGCAGTTCTTTAAAACCGTTGAAAAGAATGCTTTTGCTGAACTCCCCTCTGCCTTTTTTATAAGAGGGGAGATAATAGAAAGGGATACTACTAAAACCTATCCACCATATTCCTACTGTAATAAACGAGATGCGCATAGTGGTGAGAGTAGTTTCAGCATCAGCAGTAGTAAAGCCTACCCATTGTGGTTTCATTACCATTATGAGGTTAAAAATAAGCAATAATACACTACCTGTATACCCTAAGCTGTATCCTTTGGCACTTACAGCGTCGTACTGTTCAGGGAGGGCAATATCGGGTAAATAAGAATTATAGAATACGATACTCCCCCAAAAGCCTACTACGCCACAAAAATAACACAAGAGTCCGAAGTAAATATGTTCTAAGGAAAACCAATATAACCCTACACAAGAAATAGCTCCTAAATAGCAGAAAAAGCGCATAAAGCTCTTTTTATTCCCTAAGTAATCGGCGATACCACTGAGGATAGGGGAGAGTACTACCACTACTGCAAAAGCTAAAGCGGTTACAAAAGCAATCACAGAAGTGCTTTTAATCACCATTCCAAAGAGCTCAATATGGGTGAGCTTTGCAATACGAAATAACAATCCGTAGAAAATAGGGAAGATAGTAGAGACAATAGTGAGAGAATAGACAGAGTTAGCCCAATCGTAAAAAGCCCACGCATTGAGTAGTTTTTTATGTCCTCGTTCTAATGGTTTCATATTAATTTTGAGTGCGTTTTGCGCCTAACTTTTCAATAGAGTAAATCACACAGAAACCTATAATAGCCAATAAGATAGCGGTTAGGATTTGCGGATTGGTATTGGTGATTGTTTTGAAAGCACAAGGCGATATGCTTTTTTCCCATATCACACTGCCATTAGTAGGGTCTGTTTCGAGAGTTTCTTTCCAAGGCCATACTTTGTTTAGTGACCCAATAATAAAGCCTGTGAGTCCTGCAAAGGTAAGGTTTCGGAATTTAGCAAATAACCATTTTAAGGCTTTTGAAAAGCTAAGAATACCTGTGATAGCCCCAATAGCAAAAACGCCAATCACTTTAAAATTCCAAGAACTAAGCGCATCTAAAACAGTGTGATAAGCCCCCAGAAGTACCAATACAAAAGCTCCTGATATACCTGGGAGTATCATAGCGCAAATGGCTAAGGCACCACAGAAAAAGATAAAGATAATACTTTGGTTACTGCCATTTACCAAAGGAGGAACGACGGTGATAATATAAGCAATAATCCCTCCAACTATCATAGTTAAGACAGCGGCGAGATTCCAACGTTTTATTTCTTTTGTTAGGAAAAAGATACTTGCAATCATTAGTCCGAAGAAGAAAGACCATACCATTATGGGGTGATTTTCTAACAACCATTTCATACCTTTGGCAAGCGAAAGGATACTGATACCTATCCCTGCAAAGAGAGCTACAAAAAAGTTCCCATTGATGTGTTTCCAGAAAGCAACTAACCCTTTTGTAAAAAGGAGTTTGAAGGCTTGTAAGTTTACTTTGCTGATAGAATCGACTAACTCCTCATAGATGCCCGAAATGAAGGCAATAGTTCCCCCTGAGACTCCTGGTACTACATCGGCAGCACCCATAGCGAGCCCTTTGAGGGTGATAAAAAAGTAATCTAAGAATGTGCGTTTCATAAAAAACGGTTTCTGTTTCAATATTGAACTTAACGGGTGCAAAAGTAATAAAATAATATTCATTGACCAAAAAGATAGAAGTTTAAAAATCTTTGTTATTCACTTTGGAAGCAAGGTTAATAGTTAATGATTAATGGTTAGTGGTTAGTGGTTAATGGAGAAATTGGCAGAGGATTATATAAAGCTTATAAGAAGCTTATAGGATAAACGAACGATGAGTGGGTCTACAGTGGGTCTACAGTGGGTCTACAACGAACAAAAGACGAAGAAAAGACGAACAATGAACGAACAAATAACAAATTTAAATTAAGGATATAATGGAGGTAAGAAAGAGACTATTGGGAGCTTTCAGCTTTGCCAAAGTTTCAAATTTTGGGAAAGTCCACACTGTGAAAAGGGAGTGTAGCGATGCAAAAACAAAGGTAAGACAGTGTGAGCACACAGGTAGGTGCGAGCTGCACAGGCAGTCGTAGCACGACAGGTATATAATGAAAAGACAAACAATGTACGGACAGAGAGACAAAAGATGAACCTTATGGGATAGTATGCAAAAAGCGTATTAAGAAGATGCTGGTAATCAATAGGTATTTTGGTGAATAGAAATACGGGAAATATACTTATTTTGCTGTTTTGCTTTTTGCTTTTCAGTTTTTTTTAGTAATTTTGCACCCAAAATAACAATGAATGAAAGAAACGGATATCATCATTATAGGGGCGGGACCTACGGGATTGTTTGCTGTGTTTGAGGCAGGATTGCTTAGGTTAAAATGTCATTTGATAGACACGCTGCCTCAGGTGGGCGGTCAGCTTACTGAGTTGTACCCCAAGAAGCCTATTTTTGATATACCAGGATACCCGAGTGTAGGGGCTTCGGAATTAGTGGATAATTTAATGGAGCAAATCAAGCAGTTTCAGCCTGAATTTACGCTTGGTGAAACAGCGATGACTCTTACTAAAAATGATGATGATACTTTTGTGGTTACTACTGATAAAGGCACCCAAATAAAAGGGAAAGCTGTAGCTATTGCAGGAGGATTAGGAACTTTTGAACCTCGCAAGCCTGAACTGCCGAACCTTGAACAATACGAAGATAGGGGAGTGGCTTACTTTGTGAAACACCCTGAGAGTTACGCAGGCAAACACGTGGTGATAGCCGGAGGGGGCGACTCTGCACTCGATTGGAGTATTTACTTAGCCGAGAAAGTAGCAACGGCTTCGGTTACCTTAGTGCACCGCCGTAATGAGTTCCGAGGGGCATTGGATTCGGTTGAGAAAGTGAGAGCCCTCAAAGAGGCGGGGAAAATCAACTTAAAAACGCCTTATGAGGTAGTGGGACTAGGTGGAGAAAAGCATTTGGAATCGGTAGTATTGGAGCAGGAAGGGGGCGAAAGAGAAACTCTTGTAGCTGATGCTTTTATACCTTTGTTTGGACTTACTCCTAAATTAGGACCTATTGCTACGTGGGGCGTGGAGATTGAAAGAAATGCTGTGAAGGTGAACAATGCCTTAGACTACCAAACTTGTATAGAGGGAGTATACGCCATAGGCGACGTGAATACTTACCCAGGGAAACTGAAACTAATACTTTGTGGCTTTCACGAAGCGACCTTAATGTGCCAAAGTGTGTACAACCGCATTTACCCTAATAAAAAATACGTGTTAAAATACACTACGGTAGTGGGTATAGACGGTTTTGATGGGTCTCGGAAAGAGGCTGAAAAGGCAGTGGTGAAAGCGATTTAGATGAGGTAAGAGATAAGAGGTAAAAGGTAAAAGAAATAAAAAAAACTAATGATTAAATAAAAGGATATGCCCATAACACTAACTATTAATGAGACGAGTGCTTCAGCATTGGCTTTTGTGGAATATGCTAAAAAACTTAGTTTTGTACAGTATGCAGAAACAAAGGATGATGAAGCGTTGCCTAAAACTAAACGTTCGCTCACACCTAAAGAACAAAAATTCAAGAAGATGCTTTTGCAAGGAATGAAAGAAGTGAAAGCGGTAAGAGAGGGAAAAATGAAAGCGCGTGATTTAGATGAAGTCCTCAATGAATTGTAAATTTTTATCAGTTGCTACTTTTGATAGAGAACTTAAAAGGTTGAGCAAAAAGTATAAGAGTCTGAAGAAAGATATAGAAAATCTTAAAGCAGAGATAGAGACAAATCCTCTTTTAGGAACAGATTTAGGAGAAGGATATAAGAAGATACGTCTTGAAATAACTTCTAAAAATAAGGGAAAAAGAGGAGGAGGGCGTGTTATCACCCACGAAGTTCTCGTGAATGTAAATGAGAAAGATGAAACAAGAAATATTCTTTTTGCTGTTATTTATGACAAAAGTGAATATGATACAGTGGATATGGATATCGTAAAGGAAATTGTTCAAGAATACTATTCGGAATAATTACTTCTAAAATACTAATAACTAAATATAAAATGAAGAACATAAATGTACTATTAGCAAGTGTCTTATTGGCAGGTAGTGTTTCGCTACACGCCCAAATAGATACTTTGGGTAGTAAATCCCTACAACTGAAAGGAAAAGTAAAGAAAGTAGAGGATTATTCATTTCTTCTGGAAGCGAGTCCGAAAGGTACTAAAACCTTTGATGGGAACACTTATAACGTTTTTCCTTATTCCGAAGAATGGAAGGTGGAAAAAGACGAAAAGAAGTATTCTAAAACTAATATATCTTATCTGTTTGACAACGGAGGGCGCAATCTTGAAATTAAAACCTATAATGCTGAAAATCGACCTTTTGGAGGAATGCGCTTCTTTTATGACAAGAAGGGAAAAATCAATAAAAGTCAGTCGGTGTTTACCTTGGGAGACGGAGAACTGACAGTGAACCGACAGTATTTTTACAATGAGAAGAATCAGTTGGTAAAGATTGATGAGAATGATGGGGTGACCAATGAATGGCTTATCACTATCACGTATAAATACGACGATTTAGGTAACTGCATTGAGAAGAATAAGGTAGCTAGTGTATCGGCATTGGAGAAAGATATTCAACGATATGAGCAGAAGAACCTTGTATTGGAACAGAAAATACGTCCGGAGTACACCAAAGAGAAGTCGTATAAATACAACAATATGAACAAAGTGAGCGAGACAGAGGAAAAAGTGCTCAACAAGAATGTGTTTTTAAAAACAGAGAACCAATACGACAAGGATAAGAATTTAACCAAAGCGACGTATATTAACCAAGCAGGACAAGAGACCGTATGCCAGCACAAATACAACAAAGCAGGGCAACTCATACAGACCATTTGTACGGCTAATGACGATCCTAACTTTTACATAGAGACGAATTATATGTTTAACAAATTTGGGGAGACGCAGACTATTAAAACACGGAAAGGGGTAGCCTCGACCAAAGTGTATGATGAGCACAACTTGCTTACTGCTTATACTACTCCTGATTTCAATTATAAATACCGTTATACTTTTGATAAAATGGGTAACTGGACACAGATTATAATGTTTGAGAACGACAAGCCCGTTTGTGCTCGCGTTCGCAGAATAGAGTACTTCCCCGCAAAATAAATGAACGAGATACATCTTAAAATAACCGATCGCGAGGGGCTTCTATACGAAATAGAAGCCCCTACTGATATGAATATGAACCTTATGGAGGTAATGCGTGCTTATGAAATTGCCCAAGATGGCGAGATAGGTATCTGTGGAGGTATGGCAATGTGCGCCTCTTGCCAGTGTTATATTCAGAATGCAGAAGAGGTGTTGCTTCCTGAGATGTCAGCAGAAGAAGAAGCAATGCTTTCGGAGGCTTTTTACGTGAAACCTAATAGCAGATTAGGTTGCCAAATTCCGATTACACCTGAAATAGATGGTTTGGAAGTGGTATTAGCACCATTTGCATAAGAAAGATAAAAAATATCGAGAAGTATTTTGTAGTTGAGCATTAAATTACTACTTTTGCACAGTTTAAATATTAATTCGCCAAATATGTTAAAAAGGAATCTATTCTTATGGCTCTTTACAGTAGCTATAACATTCGGTGCTTCCGCTCAAAACTATGAGTGGAAAGAAGCTCAAGGAGGCGGTTACACTTATAAATATGTAACGCACGACCCCACTAATGCAAGGTTTTATACCTTGAAAAACGGACTTACAGTTATTTTGAGTCCTACGAATAAAGAACCTCGCATTCAGTGCTATGTAGCTGTGAAAGCAGGTAGTAAAACCGACCCTGCTACTAATACAGGGCTTGCACATTATTTAGAGCATTTGCTCTTTAAGGGAACTGATAAATATGGTTCACTTGATTGGGCTAAGGAAAAAGTAGAACTCGACAAAATCGACGCCCTCTACGAAGAGTACAATCACACCAAAGACCCTGCTAAACGCAAAGCTATCTATAAACTGATAGATTCGGTTTCAGGAGTAGCCAGTAAGTATGCTATCGCTAATGAGTATGACAAGATGATGACTGCTATGGGGGCACAAGGTACCAATGCTTTTACTTCGTTTGAAAAAACAGTATATACTGACGATGTGCCTGCTAATGCTATCAACAAGTACATTACTGTACAAGCTGAACGCTTCCGCAACCCTGTACTGCGTATCTTCCATACTGAATTGGAAGCTGTATACGAAGAGAAAAACCGCTCTTTGGATAGCGATAATAGCGAGGTGTTTGAAACTCTCTTCTCTGAGCTATTCAAAAAGCACAATTATGGCTTGCAAACTACTATCGGTACAGTAGAGCATTTGAAAAATCCTTCACTGAAAGAAATTCGCAAATACTTCCATACTTATTACGTGCCCAACAATATGGCAGTAATATTGGCAGGAGATTTCAACCCCGATACTGTTATCGCTCAAATTGATAAGGCATTTAGCTATATGCAACCCAAAGCAGTGCCTCAATATACTTTTGAGAAAGAAGCTCTTATTACAGCACCTATTATTAAGAAGGTAGTAGGACCCGATGCCGAAAGCGTTTCGATGGCATTCCGCTTGCCTGGTAACCAAGATAAAGATGCCCTCTTAGCCGATTTAGTAGGAGAAATTCTTACTAATGGTAAAGCAGGTCTTATTGACTTGAACCTTGTAAAAAAACAAAAACTCCTTGGGGCAAGTGCCTTTGCTTATACGCTTATAGACTATGGCGTATTATACCTCTCTGGAAGACCTCTACAAGGGCAGTCGTTAGAACAAGTAAAAGACCTTATGTTGGGGGAAATAGAAAACCTCAAAAAAGGTAACTTTGATGATGACCTTATTCCTTCTATCATCAACAACTTGAAAAAGCAAACCATTCAAGGGACTGAGTCTTATGGCAACCGCGCTAATATGCTAATGTCAGCTTTTACTGATAATCTCGACTGGAAAGACCAAGTAGCGTATGTGAACAACCTTTCTAAACTCACCAAAGCTGATATCGTAGCTTTTGCCAATAAATACCTCGGCAATAACTACGTAGCTGTGTATAAAGAGAAAGGAACTCGCCCTAATGTAGAGAAGATTGAAAAACCGGCTATTACTCCCGTTGAGACCAATGCCGATAAACAATCAGCTTTTGTGAAAATGGTGAACGAGATGCCAAGTACTCCTGTAAAGCCTGTTTTCTTAGATTATAATAAAGACCTACAAAAAGGAAAATTAGGCAAAGCAGAAATACTTTACGTGCAAAACAAAGACAATGAATTGTATCGCCTTACTTTCCGTTATAAAGTAGGTACTCTTAATGATTTGAAATTAGCAATGGCTGCTAATTATAGTCAGTTTTTGGGTACTGATAAAAAATCAGCTGAACAGCTTACCAAAGAGTTCTATAAAATAGCTTCAAGCTTTAGAATCTCGGCGGGTGGAGAGTATACCACTGTAAATATAGAAGGTTTGCAAGAAAACTTTGAGACAGCAGTGAAACTTTACGAAGACTTTATTACCAATATTAAAGTAGATGAAGAAGCGCTTAAAGCCTTGAAAGCGCGTGTAGTTAAATCGCGTATAGATGCCAAAGCTAATAGAAATGCTATTATGCAAGCCTTAACAAATTACGCAATGTATGGGGCTAAGAACCAATCTAACTACACCTTCTCTGATGCCGAAATTGAGGCTATTACAGGGAAAGAGTTGGTAGATAAACTCAAGAACCTAAACAATGTAGAGCAAACAGTTATTTATTATGGGCCTGCTACCCTTTCAGAACTTACTAATAAACTAAAAACTTTGCATAAAGTGCCTGCTAAGTTTGCTAAGGTAGCTCCTAAAAAAGAGTTTAAACAAGTAGAGCAAACTAAAAACCAAGTACTCTTTGCCGATTATGAAATGGTACAAGCTGAAACCCGTTGGATACGCAATACCGTTCCTTTCAATCCGGCTGAAAGCACTGTAATTAGTACGTTCAATAACTACTTCGGTGGGGGTATGGGCTCTTTGGTATTCCAAACCATTCGCGAAAGTAAAGCTTTGGCATATAGCACTTATGGGTTCTACGCTTCCCCAAGAAAGAAAGCTGATAAATACTATATGCTTGCCTATGTAGGTTCACAAGCTGATAAGTTTAAAGAAGCCGTTGAAGCAATGAATGAACTGCTCAATACAATGCCTGAATTGCCTGCTAATCTCCAATTAGCTAAACTACAAATCAAGCAAGAAATAGAAACCGAGCGCATTACACAAGACGGTATTATTTATAGCTATTTAGCCGCACAAGAATTGGGTCTTAAAGACGATATACGCAAGCAAGTATATCAAAATGTAGATGGTATTACAATGAAAGACATCAAAGCTTTCCACGACAAATATCTCTCTAAAAAACCTTATACTTATGTGATTTTAGCTTCTGAAAAGAAACTCTCAAAAGATGACCTCCAAAAAATAGGAGACTTTAAAAAGCTTTCATTAGAAGAACTCTTCGGATATTAGAATAAGAAATTATTTTTTATTTCTCATAATCAGTGTTAAAGTCGCACGACTTTAACACTGATTATTTATATATAATATACTCATTTACAATACTCAGTTAAAATATTTTAAAGATTTGTGATAAAAATATTTGGTAGTTATTATTATTATCCGTTACTTTGCGCCACAAAGTGCTTCATTATGGAAGAGAATAAATACTTAAACGACCTACACGAGATACGCCAGATAATGCGTAAGTCTACCCTTTTTCTTTCGCTTAGCGGACTTTCCGGGGTATTGGCAGGTGTGTATGCCCTAATAGGTGCAGCAGGAGTATATATGTTGTTGGAACATCATTACATCTATTATCCTTATGTGCTTATAGAAAGTCGTACCTTTAAAGCTATTATGGCAATTGCATTAGCGGTGCTTGTAGCCTCATTGGTGACGGCTTACTTGTTTTCAGCACGTAAGGCGAAGCGCAGTGGAGAAAGTCTTGTGAATGCTACCGCCAAACGTGCTTTGTATAACTTTGCTATTCCGCTACTTACGGGTGGGATACTCAGTGTATTGCTCATCAAAAATGGGTACTACGGACTGCTTGCGCCAATGACGCTTATTTTTTACGGATTGGCGTGTGTGAACGTGAGTAAATACACCTTTGGAGATGTACATTATTTGGGAATTACCGAGATTGTGTTAGGCTTGTTAGCGGTATATTTCCCTGGTTACGGACTCTTGTTCTGGACATTGGGCTTTGGTGTGTGCCATATTCTCTATGGTGGCATTATGCACTTCAAATATGAACGAGCCCCCGAACCCCCGAAGGAGGACAATCCACAAAAGGAGTAGAATAGAGTATGATACTATGACCGAAATCTTAAAACGTTATATAGATGCTTCTAATGCTTTTCGCAAAGCAGGAGGCTCTCACGAAGGAGCTATCGCATTATACGACTTGTTGTACGACTTGCAAGCTAAAACCCAGCGCACTAAAGAAGAGGAGCGTATCCTCGCTGATACGTACACCTTATTAGAATACCACCTTTCGGCTTATGAGACTTTCGCACGTATTGCCGACCTTACTAATTATAAGGAGAAAAGCAAGTTCTCCGTTTTAGCAGACAAAGCTAAAACACATAACAACACTTTTTGTATCAAGGATATTCGTAAACTGAGAGCAAAGCAAAAACAGCAACCTTTTCAAATTAGTGATTTCAAGAAAGTAGAAGATTTTAAGTCGGAATGCGAGTATATACTCTCAAAGAAAAAAGTAGTTATTTTTAACAAAGAGGTAGAAGGAGAGTATTTTTCATTCTTTGTAAACAAAGATACTCCTTTAGAAAGTTGTTTGCATAGTATAAAAGAATACTTAGAGTGGCTTTCAGATGCTAAGGAGACACTCTTTAGCTATTATAATGAGCATTGTACTGAATATACACCTCAAGCTGATGATAATTGGTATGATACTTTAGAGGTATATAGAGGTCGTATGAATGTTTGGAGTACAGGAGTCGCTGCTCATATATCTGCTGGGGATATTTTCACCCCTGACCATTCGTTAGAAATAGATTTTGACGACAAAGAAATCACTGATATAGGGTGGGACGGATAAAGAAAATTGAAGACTTTTTTAGCACATATCAATAAGGCTTTTGACCATCGCATTCGCTTAGCGATAATGTCGGTGTTGATGGTGAATGACAGTGCCGACTTTAATACCCTGAAAGAACTCTTAGGGGTAACCGACGGCAATCTGGCAAGCCATACCCGTGCCTTGGAAGCTGAAGAGTATATCACTATTGAAAAATCGTTTGTGGGAAGGAAGACGAATACGAGTTATAAGGTAACTGAAAAGGGAAAAGAGGCTTTTCAAGAACATTTGAATGCACTCGAGAAGATTATTGGGAAATTAGGAAATTAGCAGATTTGTCGATTTGCCCCTGAACCCCCGAAGGGGGACAATCCGTAAAGGAGTAACATTATCTCCTTTCTTTTTTATAGACATACTTTGAAATACAAAGTACTTTTCTTATTGTTAATTATTAATTGTAAATTTAAATATTATGTATCCAGAAAAACCATCAACAACATCTAATGTATGGCAATCAAACACTTTTCGTTTGGTGCTTATTGGGGCACTTACTTTGGTATTGCTCATTCCGCTCTTATTAGTGCAAAACTTAGTGAGAGAGCGCAAAGAACGTCAGCAGGAGGTTATCAATGAGATTGATAGCAAGTGGGGGCGCGAGGTCTTTTTCTATGGACCTATCCTCAAAATTCCTTACAAAGTGTACAGCGACAAGAATAAAAACGCTTTTGAGACACAGTACGCTTATTTCTTCCCCGAGGAACTGAAAAATACTTCGAATGTAAAGACTGAGGTGAAGAAGCGCAACAACTACGAATCGGTGGTGTTTAATGCGTCTATGGACTTTACGGGTAGTTATGTGGCGCCTAATTTTATAGCCAAAGGAATTCCTAACGAAGATATCAGTTGGGATAAGGCTACTATTCTCATTCGCACCACTAACCTCGCGAGTATTAAGAATGGGGTAAGCATTCAATTAGGTGGCAAGAATTACGCTTTTGAACCTATCTATGAGCAAAAAGACGACGAGGATTATTACTATGAGAATGATAGTAAGGCTAATGAGGTGGCATCGCTCGAAACAGGCTTTATCAACTATCAGGAGTTTTTGCCTAACCCTTCGTTTAGTTTTACGGTGCAGTACGACGGTAGTAAGAAAATAGCTATTGTGCCCATAGGGAAGACTACCGAGAGTACCCTTACCTCTAACTGGGCTAACCCTAGCTTTACAGGTAGCTTTTTGCCTTACACCAAACAGATAAACGGCAATGGGTTTAACGCTTCGTGGAAGGTATTGCACATCAACCGTCCGTTTGCACAACAATCGTTTGGGAGTTTGCCGAACATTTCGCAATACACTTACGATGTAGATTTTATCATTCCCGTAGACCAATATCAGCAGAATGAACGCGCTACTAAATACGGTTATTTGGTAATATTCCTCACTTTCTTGATATTCTTCTTGATACAAAGCATTAGCAAGATAAAGATTCACATCTTCCAATACTCAATGATAGGCTTGGCATTGGTGTTGTTCTATACTTTGCTCATATCGATTACAGAACACAGTAGTTTCTCACTTGCTTACTTTATATCATCGGTAATGACGGTAGGACTTATCAGTTTGTATTCGGTTTCTATACTGAAAAACAAGAAGTTCCCTACTTTTATAGGACTTTCATTAGCAGCACTCTACGGTTTTATTTACGTGATTATTCAGCTGGAAAGTTATGCTTTATTAGTGGGAAGTATAGGTTTATTTACCATTTTGGCTATTGTGATGTATGTGTCGCGGAAGGTGGAATGGTCGGATTCAGGTAAATAGGTAAAAGATAAAAGATAAAAGGTAAAAAGGACTGTTAGAGAATATCTGGCAGTCTTTTTTATACCATAATGTCACAAAAATGCTAATAATACCAAGTTAATGACGGTGTGAGGTCGTAGCACGACAGGCAAATAAACAATAAACGAACAAAAGACGAACAAAAGACGAACAAAGAACGAACAAAGAACGAACAAAGAACGAACAATGAACGAACAATGAACGAACAATGAACGAACAATGAACGAACAATGAACGAAGAAAAGGTGGAGAAATGATGAAGGATAAGACTTGCAAAATAGTAGGAAAAGTGGAGTTTGTAGAAGGTGATTATGGGTAGTTGTTGAATAATAGAAATAAAAGTATTATCTTTGCACCCTTTTTAACTGATAATTCATAACTAAAAACATAAAACTCAAGTGGCTATAATAATAACTGACGATTGTATCAATTGCGGGGCTTGCGAACCCGAATGTCCTAACAATGCTATTTATGAAGGTGCTGACGATTGGCGTTATAGCGATGGTACGACCTTAAAGGGACGTGTGGTATTACCGAGCGGATTAGAAGTAGATGCGGACGAGCCCCAGAAAGCTATCAGTGATGATATTTACTTTATCGTGGCGGACAAGTGTACTGAATGCATTGGTTTTCACGATGAACCCCAATGTGCTGCTGTATGTCCTGTGGATTGTTGTGTGCCCGATGATGCCTACCAAGAAACAGAAGAAGAACTTTTGGCTAAAAAACGCTTTATTCACGACGAAGAAGCGTAGTTTTACAAAAAAAGTAGTATATTTGTCCCCATACTTTTAAAAAAGAGTATCTATGAAAAAAGAAGTAACAGATGTATTGGTAATTGGCGCAGGTCCTTCGGGTTGTGTATCAGCAGCCTATTTGCACAACAACGGTGTGAAGGTGCGCGTGGTAGAGAAAACTAAATTCCCGCGCTTGGTAGTAGGAGAGAGCCTTATTCCGCGTGTGATGGATCATTTTGAGGAAGCGGGTTTTATGCCAGCCTTGGAAGCCCAAAAGTACGAAGTAAAATGGGGTGCCCGTTTTATTCGTGGGGAACAAGTATGTCAGTTTGATTTTGGCAAGAAGTACGGCAAAGGTTGGGATTGGACGTGGCAAGTGCCTCGTGCAGATTTCGATAATGTTTTGGCACAAGAGGTCATTCGAAAAGGGGTAAATCTCACTTTTGAAACCGAAGTTACCGATGTGCAATTCTTCCCCGACCATCAGGTCACTACGGTGAAAGACGCTAATGGCGAGGTGAGCGAAATTACCTCTAAATTTGTAATTGATGCCAGTGGTTATGGGCGTGTGTTGCCTCGCTTGTTAGACCTCAATTCGCCTTCGAAGTTAGACGACCACTCGTCTATTTTTACTCATATCAAAGAGGGGAAGGTACGTCCTGCGGGTGAAGAAGGTACGCTTATTTCATTTGATGTATTGGAGCGTGAAGTATGGCTATGGGTAATACCGTTCTCTAACGGCAATACTAGCGTGGGCATTGTAGGGCCTACGCACTATATCAACGCTTTGTCGGCTTCGGGAGATACCGAAGAGGCGCTTCGCAAAGCAATCAAACGTTCTGACTTCTACCGAGCACGCTTTGAACATTCGGATTTTCTGTTCAAGCCCAATAAGATACAAAGTTATTCCTGCTCGGTGAAAAAACTCTTTGGCGAAGGGTTTGTGCTCACGGGCAACAGTACCGAGTTCTTAGATCCTGTGTTCTCCTCAGGAGTGGCATTTGCTACCGAATCGGGGATGTTGGCGGCTAAATTGGTAAAACGCGAACTTGCGGGTGAAAAAGTAGATTGGCAAAAGGAATACGCCGAGTATATGCAACGTGGTATAGAGGTGTTTACTTCTTATGTAAGAGAATGGTATACCGGCAATCTACAAACGCTTTTCTTTCATCAGCAAGGAAATGAAGAGGTGAAGAAGAAGATATGTTCGGTACTCGCAGGTTACGTGTGGGATACTACCAATCCGTTTGTAACCAAACACAAGCATATCATTGAAAATATGGCGTATGCCATTGATAACGGTTTGGGAATGAAGGAGGCATAAACTTTTTTGGCTGAACGGTAAAAAAGTAGTACCTTTGTGCCCACTTAAATACTCTTATAACTCTTAATTTTAAACTCTAAACTAAAAAAGTGCAAACAGAAGAAAAAGAATTGTATCGCTTTGTAGAAGCGGGAGATTGGACAAATTCCCTTTCAGATAGTGAAATGGAAAAACTTTTAGTAGAGACTGACTTTTCTCGAGAGCAAACCGACGAGGGACGTGACTACTGCTATTTCTTACATAAATACAGCAAAATAGACGATAATAGTGCCTCTGACTATACGTTGATGGCTTATACCCTTACCCAACCCGAAAACTTGGAACGTGCTTCGATGTATGATATGATACTCGAAGAAAATGAGTATTTCAGTATACACCGCATCAGTGTGTATCGCAACGGTCAGCTGATTGACAAAACAGCTGATACTACTATAAAAGTATTGGACAACGAAGGGCAAAGCGGTCGTGGTATTATCAGCAGTTCTAAAAAACTGAACTTCTCTATCAAAGACCTTCACTTAGACGATATCCTTATTTTGGAAGACACCAAAGAAAAGGTATTTACTGAGAAAGAGTTCTTGCGTCGGGACTTTATGAAATACGTATATGTAACCCCCGATACTTACTGGGCGTACGGTAAATACCACTTCAAGCTCATCAACAATCGCAACAAGCGTGTAGCTTATAAAGATGTATTCTTCCGCGACGAGCAGGGTAACGTAATCCCAAGTCAGGTGAAATACTTAGCGCAAGGAGAGGCATTTGAGATAGTACAAGAAAACTACATCAACCCAGTAGACCCTAACCGCGAAATCTTCCCTTTTATAGATTTCGCTACTGATAGTACTTGGAAAGAACTTTCTAACTATATCTATCCGCTTTACGAGGAAGTGTTCAAAGCACAACCTGCTGATTTTGCCCCCGATTTGGTGGAGAAACTCAACGGTATGGCTACCCTCGATGAGAAATTGCAATATGCCATAGAGTTCGTGCAAAACAACATCTACTACGTGTACAACGCCGATGAGATGAATGGACACAAACCACAAGCACCTGCACTTACTTACCAAAATAAGCAAGGTGATTGTAAAGCGAAATGCGTATTGTTGAAATCTATCCTCAACTATCTCGGTGTAGAGGCTTCAGTGATATTGGTGAACTACAATTCTGATTATTACTTGCAATTCTATCTCCCTTCGTTGCTTTCATTCAATCACGTAGTGGTGAAAATCAATTACGAAGGTAAAGAATACTTTGTAGATGCAACTGCTCGTAATGAGTTTGGTAAATTGGAGAAACGCGCAGTGATTTCTTTTTGTCACTTTATGGAGATATTGCCTGACCAAGAGTTACAAGTGCGCAAACCTACCCATTTCGACAATTTTTGTATAGATGAGCACATCACCTTAGAAGCCAAAGGTAATACGGGCAAAATACAACTGCTTACTACTTATCGTTACAATCGTGCAAACTCTATGCGAGCTTACTTCAAGTCGAGCAACAAAAACGAACGTTTGGACAGCTGGAACAACTCCTTGTTCTATGCGCTCAACTATGTGAACGACCGCAAAGGCAAAGATTTCCGCGAGATATTCAAAGATGCTACTTTGCAAATAGTGAAGGACGATAAGGTGGAAAATGAATTTGTAGTGAAGTACGAAGCAACTATTGAACAGCCTTATTTTATAGACAATGAAGGTCGTCGTTTCTTGATGTACTACGATGGTAGTGTGTTGAAAAACAGCATTCGTGAACACCAGCACAGCGATGCAAGCTTTTGGCATAACTTCGATAGCGAGCGTTACGAAATAGAGCTCAAAACCGATGAGAATATCGATACTAAGGAAAAATACACCGTACAAGAGTGTGATATCGAAAACGAGTATTTCACCCATAAAACCCAAAAGTTTATCACTAAAAACTCAGGTAAGGTGATTGTAGAGTACAATCCGCTCACGAATATCGAATTGCCATTAGATAAATTGGAACCTATTCGAGAAGATTATCACACTATGGCTGATAGCAACTTCGGTATCGGTATCGATGTGGTAGAAAAAGGATTCTTAAATTCCTTAAAACGACTTTTTAAATAAGGAAATCTACATACAACTTTGCCAAAGGTGTGAGTCACACGGGCATTAGAGCCTTTGGCAAAGTTTTATTAACAAAAATAATGAGTGCACTTATTCCAACCATAGAAACCCAATCGGAAGCCGAGATTATCGCTTTTCAAGAAGAAAAACTGCGAGAGCTATTGCAATATCTCAATGAAAAATCGGTTTTTTATCAAAATCTCTTCCGCAAGCACCATATCCGTATAGAAGATATCCGCACCCTTGCCGATTTACAAAAAATACCCACAACCCATAAAGACGATTTGCAACGCGAGAATGATGCTTTTCTCTGCGTACCTAAAACTGCTATTGTAGACTATGCTTCTACCTCAGGCACTATGGGAACGCCCGTTACTTTCGGTCTCACTGACAGGGATTTAGACCGTTTGGCGTACAACGAAGCTATCTCATTAGCTTGTGCAGGCATTCAAAAAGGCGATGTAGTCCAACTGATGACCACTATTGACCGCCGTTTTATGGCAGGATTGGCTTATTTTTTAGGCATACGCCGAATGGGAGCGAGCATCATTAGGGTAGGGGCAGGAATACCCGAATTGCAATGGGATTCTATCCGATTGTACGAACCTAAATACCTTATTGCGGTTCCTTCCTTTGTGCTGAAAATGATAGAATATGCCGAAAAGAATGGTATCGACTATCGCGCTTCTTCCGTAAAGGGAGTGGTGTGTATAGGCGAGGCGTTGCGCAATCAGGATTTTAGCCCTACACTCTTAGCGAAAAAGATTACCGAAAAATGGCAGGGATTGCAACTCTACTCTACTTATGCTTCTACCGAGATGAGCACTACTTTCACTGAGTGTGAGTACCAACACGGAGGGCATCACCACCCTGAGCTCATCATTACCGAAGTATTAGATGACGATGGTCACCCCGTACCCGATGGTGAGAGTGGAGAGCTCACGATTACCACTTTGGGAGTGGAAGGTATGCCACTATTGCGTTTTCGCACAGGCGATATAGTAGCGATGCACACTACCCCTTGTAAGTGCGGGCGACATACGGCACGAGTGAGCCCTGTACTGGGTCGCAAACAGCAGATGATTAAATACAAAGGAACGACCCTCTACCCGCCAGCCCTAATGGATTTGCTTACGGGGTTTGAAGCCATAGAGAATTACATTATAGAAATCAATACCAATGATATCCTCACCGATGAAATTCTCATCAAAATAGGGACAAAAAACCCTACTGAAGCTCTTCGCGAGCAAATAAGTCATCACTTCCGTGCTAAACTCAGGGTAGTACCTAAGATTGAGTTCTGCGATATAGCCCTCATTGAGCAGCAGCTCTATCCGTTGGGCAGTCGCAAACCGATGAAATTTGTAGATAAACGCAAACCGTTAAATTAAATTGTATATGAAAACAAAAAAACTATTAGCAAATCTTATTTTTATGTGTTACTTTAGCTGTAACAGCCCAAGATTTTCAAGAATAGAGATTTGTTAAATCTTTATCTAACTCCATTCGATTGAAAGCAAAAAGCCCTTTTTCTATTTCTCGAGCTGTTTTGTTATGTTCTCTTGCAAGTTTTCTTATAAAATCTAAATAATTAAGCCAGCTATTAGAAGTAATAACTTTCCATTCAATTTTGTAAAGAGTCTTTAAAGCTTGCATACAGCGTTCATCAATAATGGGATAGTTATTATCACTATCTGTTACGCTTAAAATTGCAGAAGCAACTGGGATTCTTACACCTTTGAGTTCTGTAAGCTTCTCTATTTTTTTCTTTTCATCACTTTCTGCAAAGGCTTCTTTGGTGATTTTCTTTACAAGGGTTGCATCGTTGGAATCATATCTTTTTTTAGCGCGGCGTGATTTCCACAAGCAAATTTGCATAAATTGTTTTTTTGTGAGAAAGCCCTTTTTACGCCATTTTTTCCCACGTTTGTAAAGTTCTTTTTCTACATCGTAAGACTTTATGTAGAAGTCTAATTTTTCAATAAATTTATTCATTTTAATTCTTTTAGTACTTTATTTTTTAGAAGTAAAAATTTCTCATAAGAGTTGTAAGGAGCTCCTTCTTTAACTCTTTCACTATATGTATCGAATAATTTTTTTAGTTCTTCATTAGATATGTTTGCCATTTTGCCTACAAAGTAGAAAAAAAGACATTGGTCATAAAGGTAAGGTTTAGTCTCTATATTTTCTTGAACTACCCAATTGTATACTTTTTTGATGTCATAACATTCATTGAGAAAAGGTATCATAATAGTTTTATAATATTCTTCCCATTCTTTAAAAAGTTCCTCAGGTTCTTTATTGCGTATCATAGTGTGTTTTCTAAGTTCCTCAGGTGTCAAACGTCTACCAAAAGAATATTTGTCTGGGATCTCAGAAAAAGTACACCCTATTAATTCACTGTGAAAAGGGGTAATACCTAATGCTTTCAACTGCTCTAAAACTAAGAGATTCCGATAGTTTACGTATGTTGTGAACCTATTTCTCGTATAGCGAAGGCCAATTTCAAACTGATGCTCTCCCTCTGTTTTGGTGAAAAACATAAAATTTATACAACTTCTTTTTGTGTCTGTATCAAACCCTTCATTGGTTAATTTTTCATAGACCTTTTTTACAAATACTTCTGTATATATAACTCCTCTCATTGTGCTTAGAAATTTTCACAAAAGTAAGAAAAATAACCTTCAAAAACAAGAGAAAAGCTGTTTTTTTTGATAATTATCAATTGTCAATTGTCAATTGTTTCTCCCATTCTTCAAAAAACTTAGGTTTGTACAGCGATAAGTTATTATCTTTTAGAGAAGTAAACACTTGTACAGTTTCTCCCGTACAAACCAACTCATTGGCTTCGTTGTAGATAAAATACTGAAAGATGAGTTTCGCTACATTAGTGGGAATATAGTGAGTTTCAATACGCAAGCGTTCGCCATAGCGCACCATTTTCTTGTGTTCGCATACGCTCTTCACAATAGGGGTTGCATAGCCTTCGCGCTCTACATCAAGGTAAGAAATACCGTATTTTCTGCCAAACGCTTCCCGTCCATCTTCAAAATATTTGATGTAGTTGCCGTGCCACACAATACCAAGCGGATCGGTTTCGCTAAATCGTACAGTAATGGTAAGAGTCTCAGATAAATTCATAGGTTTATACGTTTCTTTTGGCTTTGTCATAATAAATAGAGATAAGAATGCAAGTGATGAAAAAGAGTAATAAAGCACCTATTTTAGGCAATAAACTACTCGCAGAGTCCCCTCTTAGTAATACCTCGTAGAAGGCTTGTAAGCCCCAGTTCATAGGGGAAATATTAGAAAGTAATTGCATAATA
The DNA here is from genome assembly GCF_000277665.1 of Capnocytophaga sp. oral taxon 335 str. F0486. NCBI lineage: Bacteria > Pseudomonadati > Bacteroidota > Flavobacteriia > Flavobacteriales > Flavobacteriaceae > Capnocytophaga > Capnocytophaga sp. oral taxon 335. The sequence goes on from NZ_AKFR01000031.1 coordinate 260,644, forward strand.
TGAGGCATTGCAAAGGTAGGTATCCACACACCTCCAATGGCTGCAAAAAGCACCGTGAGGGTAGCTCCCAAAGGTGCTGATTGTTCTTGTGTTTTTGCCAAAGTACCTAAGAGTACCCCCAAGCCTATCGCCGAAAGCCCTGAGGCTATCGCGACTAATAACAATGGTAAGAGTTTACCGCTCACTTCTAACATTGGTAAACCTAAGTAAGGAAATACGAACACACCCATTACTACCATCAAAGCGAATTGCAATAGGCTAATCATCAAGAAAACAATGATTTTAGCGGTGAGTAATGCCCAGTAGGGTAGGGGACTCGTGAAGAGTCGGAGTCCTGTGCCTTGTGTTTTTTCCTTTACAATACTTGCCGATAGCGGTATGGTAATGAAGAAGATAGCAAAGAGAGCCCACGCGGGTACGTTGTGCTGGGTAGTGTTGGGGATAGCAGCAGTAGCCGTATTAGGATTGATTTCTCTAAAACTCACTAATGCTTCAGTTTTAGGTAAACGTACCCCTTCCTCTAACTGGTTCTCAAAGGCTTTATAAATAAACTGATTTTCTATTTGGTATAGCAATTTGTCAATACCACTCTTCACACTCTCCTTAAAGGAAGTTTGCAAAGTAGGGTCAAAATAAAGGCGTATTTCTTTGGTAGCATAAGCCGTTTCAGTAGGCGTTACAGTCTCACCTGCAAAAGTGCTGATAATCGTCTCTACATTCTGTTGCACTTTAGTTTGCAAGCTGGAGGAGAGTTCAGCAGGAATTACAATAGCGAGCAGGTAGTTGCCTTTCAGTACCTGCTCACGCGCCATAGCTTCGCCAATAGGTTTACCGTCCAGCGTTTTCACCATTTCAAAAGCACTTCCTTCTAAACCCTTACTGATGTTTTTGGCAATTTCACCGCCATCCTTATCCACTAACAAAACGGCTGTTTTCTGCTCACTGATATTCTTAAAAGCTCCGTCCTGCAATAGTGTAATGGTTACCACTAATAGTAATGGCATTGCAAAGAGAATGATAAGTGCCCCCACATCGCGAAGTAGCAATAAGGCTTCTTTTTTTATAGATTGAAACATAACGGTTTGAATAGGGGGCAAAGATAGTAAATAAATACCAAATGATTCCAATAATATCAGAAAAGGCAATAATTGTCAATTTACAAATTTGCTAAATTGCTAATTACTTCGTAATTTTGCACCCTCAAATTTTTAAAACACAAATTATATCTATGACCGCTATTAGAAATATAGCAATTATTGCCCACGTAGACCACGGCAAAACTACCTTAGTAGACAAGATTTTACACCACTGCGCTCTCTTCCGCGAAAATCAAGATTCAGGCGAACTGATATTAGATAATAACGACCTCGAACGCGAACGAGGAATTACTATCCTCTCTAAAAATGTTTCAGTAGTTTATAAAGACATCAAAATAAACATTATCGATACACCTGGACACGCCGACTTTGGTGGGGAGGTGGAACGTGTACTCAATATGGCCGATGGCGTGCTCTTGCTTGTTGATGCTTTTGAAGGTCCTATGCCACAAACGCGTTTTGTACTCCAAAAGGCTATAGAGATGAAGTTGAAACCCATTGTGGTAATCAACAAAGTTGATAAAGAAAACTGTACTCCTGATGAGGTACACGAAGCTGTATTCGATCTGATGTTTGAACTCGGTGCTGAAGATTGGCAGTTAGATTTTCCTACCGTATATGGTTCAGCTAAACAAAACTGGATGTCAGAAGATTGGCATAAGAAAACTGATAGTATTGCTCCTCTACTTGATATGGTGGTAGAGCATATTCCGGCTCCTCAAATTGAAGAGGGTAGCTTACAAATGCTCATCACTTCATTAGATTATTCTACCTTTACAGGACGTATTGCTATTGGTCGCTTACACCGTGGCACACTAAAATCGGGTATGAATATTTCACTGATGAAACGCGATGGAACTATCATAAAATCTAAAATTAAAGAATTACACATTTTTGATGGTTTAGGTCGTAAGAAAGTAGAAGAAGTACAAGCAGGCGACATTTGTGCGATTGCAGGCTTAGAAGGCTTTGAAATTGGTGATACTATCGCCGATTACGAAAACCCTGAAGCGCTCCCTACTATCGCTATCGATGAACCTACTATGAGTATGCTATTTACTATTAATGATTCTCCTTTCTTTGGTAAAGACGGGAAGTTTGTAACCTCTCGCCATATCAAAGAACGTTTAGAGCGTGAATTAGAAAAAAACCTTGCTTTACGCGTAGAACCTACTGATAGTGCCGATAAGTTTATCGTTTATGGTCGTGGGGTATTGCACCTCTCAGTGCTCATTGAAACAATGCGTCGTGAAGGTTATGAATTGCAAATTGGTCAGCCACAGGTTATCATTAAAGAGATTGACGGAGTGAAATGCGAACCTATAGAAGAACTTACTATTGATTTGCCTGAGAATGTAAGTGGTAAAGCAGTAGATTTAGTTACCCTTCGCAAAGGCGAAATGCTAAGTATGGAGCCCAAAGGTGAACGTATGATTATTAAGTTTATCATTCCTTCTCGCGGTATCATTGGTTTGCGTAACCAATTGCTTACAGCTACTGCTGGTGAAGCTATTATTCACCACCGTTTCTTGGAGTTTCAGCCTTTCAAAGGTGAAATAGCAGGACGTATTAATGGTTCGCTTATTTCTATGGAACAAGGAACTGCTATTCCTTATTCTCTCGACAAATTGCAAGACCGAGGTAAGTTCTTCATCTTCCCTGGTGAAGATATTTATACAGGACAAGTAATTGGTGAAAACTCTCGTAGTGGAGATATAGTAGTAAATGTAACGAAGACTAAAAAACTTACTAACGTACGTGCTGCGGGCTCTGATGAAAAAGTAAAATTAGCACCGCCTATTAAGTTTTCCTTAGAAGAAGCCTTAGAGTATATTCAAAAAGATGAGTATGTAGAAGTAACTCCTAAAAATATGCGTTTACGCAAAATCTACTTAGATGAGAATGAACGCAAACGCCACGAAAAGGAGTTTAAGTAATCTTTAATATTTAATAAAAGAAAGCCTCAGTATATAAAAATACTGAGGCTTTCTTTTATGAATAATAGATATATCATAAATAATAAAAAAAGTCGTCACTTCCCAGCAACGACTTTTCCTCATTAAAACAAAAAATTATGAAAAAAACTAAATTACTTCTCTTTTTCCATCTTGTCTTTCAACTCTTGTAACGCTTCAAGGTCACCAAGTGTTGATTTTTCGACTGTAGATGAGTTGGTATTTACAGCAGCTTCTTTAGCTATTTTCTCTTCTTCTTCTTTGAAGATAGCAGTGTGAGAAGCTACTACACGTTTAAATTCTTTGTTGAACTCAATTACTTTGAAATCAGCAGTGTCTCCTTTGCCCAATTTCTTTCCGTCTTCTTTTTCTAAGTGACGTGAAGGAACAAACGCTAAGATATCGTCGTTGAAAGGAACAGTAGCACCTTTGTCTACCATTTTAGAAATAGTACCTTTGTGAACTGTACCTACCGCAAATTCAGTTTCGTATTTGTCCCAAGGGTTAGGAGTGGTTTGCTTGTGCCCTAATGACAATTTGTGTCCTTCGGGATCTAATTCAAGTACTACTACTTCAATCTTATCACCAGAGTTTACAAATTCTGATGGGTGTTTAATTTTCTTAGTCCAAGAAAGGTCGGTGATGTGGATAAGACCATCGATACCTTCTTCGAGTTCTACGAATACACCGAAATTAGTGAAATTGCGAACAGTACCTGTATGTTTAGAACCTACTGGATATTTCTCAGTAATGTTAATCCAAGGGTCTGGGGTAAGTTGTTTAATACCCAAAGACATTTTGCGCTCGTTGCGGTCGAGAGTCAAGATAACAGCTTCTACTTCGTCGCCGAGTTTTACGAAATCTTGAGCAGAACGCAAGTGAGTACTCCAAGACATTTCAGAAACGTGGATAAGACCTTCTACACCATCAGCGATTTCTACGAAAGCACCGTAGTCGGCAATTACCACTACTTTACCTTTTACTTTATCGCCTACTTTAAGGTCGTCAGCAAGAGCGTCCCAAGGGTGTTTGCTAAGCTGTTTTAAACCTAATTGGATACGTGATTTGTTGTCGTCGAAATCGAGGATTACCACATTGAGTTTTTGGTCTACCGATACCACTTCGCTTGGGTGATTGATACGAGCCCAAGAAAGGTCGGTGATGTGAATCAATCCGTCTACGCCACCAAGGTCTACAAATACACCGTAAGAAGTGATATTTTTCACAACTCCTTCGAGTACTTGTCCTTTTTCGAGTTGACCGATGATTTCTTTCTTCTGTTCTTCGATATCTGCTTCGATGAGCGCTTTGTGAGAAACCACTACGTTTTTGAACTCGTGATTTACTTTCACAATCTTGAATTCCATTGTTTTGTTTACGAATTGTTCGTAATCGCGGATAGGTTTCACATCGATTTGAGAACCAGGTAAGAATGCTTCGATGCCAAATACATCTACTATCATACCGCCTTTGGTACGGCTTTTTACAAAACCGTTTACGATTTCGCCGTTTTCGTGTGCCAAGTTAATTCTATCCCAAGCTTTAAGCGTACGTGCTTTGCGGTGTGAAAGTACTAACTGACCGTTTTTATCCTCACGGATATCGATAAGCACTTCTACTTTGTCACCTACTTTCAGGTTCGGGTTGTAGCGAAACTCGTTGAGAGAGATAACGCCTTCTGATTTAGCGTTAATGTCGATAATCGCTTCTCTGTCAGTGATGCGAGTTACTACTCCTTCTACTACTTCATTGTCTTGAGTGTCAACGAAATTGTTTTTAACCAATTCTTCGAAGTTTTTCAATTGGTCTTCTTGTACGCTGTCAATACCTTCTTGGTATTTGTCCCAATCAAAGTTCTGTAAGAACTCTTCTGGATTTTGAGTGTTTTCAGCCATTTGCTGATAATAAAATTTGTATTTCCTAATTAGGAACGAGAGTATTTTAGTAGGGCTATTTCTAATAGGAAAGAATGAAACAATAATGATAAATTAATACTCTATGCCCTTAAAAAATTATGGCAAAATTACGAATAATCTTTGAATTAGCCAAATAATTTTATGATTTTTGAAGATGTTTTTTTATCTGTAAATGTGTATCTATTTGTTTATTAGATAATTATATGAATATTGTGTTAAGTAGAAATGTTACTAAGAAACAATCAATTCTACTGAAAAGTTTTTGTAATTACATCATTTGTATTTCTTTAAAGAACTGAGTAAATTCTTCTTCATATAATTTTTCATCTCTTTTTAAATCTTCTATGGCATATTGCATTTTCGAAACAAAGCCTGTACGCCTATCCATTCGGTATAATATGGAAGAGATACCTTCAAAGGTTTGATAGCTTTCTAACCAACGTTCGGCAATGATGTATTTGCTCAAAGTTTGAGCTTTATCGTTGAGCAAGTGCTGATGGCGTTCTAAGGCATCGTAAAAGTGCTGAACATATTGTTCTAAGGATTTATCAGAATATTCTTTCCAATGTTTAGCAAGACAATAATCGTAAAAAATATCTACCAGCACCCCTGCGTAATGGTTGTAAGTAGGCACCAATCGGTGTTTACTTTTCCGGAAAATGGCGTGTGCATCTGTGAAAGTATCTATTCTGCGATGTAATAAAATACCCCGTTGCATTGCTTCGGGGTATTGTAAGTATTCTTTGCCTCGTACGGTATCGGCGATAAAGTTGCCAATAGTGAGCAGTTCATCGCCTTCTCCTGAAAGGTAGATATGAGCTAAAAAGTTCATTATAAATAATCTTTTACCTTAGAAAGTGCTTCGGTAATACCACTGGGGTTTTTACCTCCTGCGGTTGCAAAAAATGGCTGTCCGCCACCTCCTCCGTGAATGTATTTGCCCAGTTCTCGTACTATCTTACCAGCATCTAATCCTTTGGCTTGTGCCAATTCTTTATTGATATAGCATAACAAGAGTGCTTTGCCTTCTTCGTGAGCTGATCCAAAGAATACAAAAGCATTTTTTACCTCATTACCCAACTCGAAAGCAAGGTCTTTGAGAGTTGCCACTTCTGCATCTACCCGTTTTACGAGACACTGAACACCATTTACTTCTGTAAATTCAGCTTTGATGCTTGTTTTAAGTTGTTTAGCTTGTTCTTTTCTCAACTGTTCAAGCTCTTTGTGTAAAGCTGCATTTTCTTCTTGCAAGTGCCTAATCGCTTTTACAGGGTCTTGGGCGTTTTTCAGCGTTTCTTTTATTTGTTCTACTAGCTGTTCTTGTTCTGTAAAATACTTCATAGCTCCTCCACGGGTAATCGCTTCAATACGGCGAATCCCTGCTGCTACTGCACCTTCTGAGATGATTTTGAAATACCAAATATCGCCTGTGTTCTTTACGTGAGTTCCCCCACAAAGCTCTTTGCTATCACCAAACTGAATCATACGCACACGGTCGCCGTACTTTTCACCAAAGAGTGCCATAGCACCTGATTCCACGGCTTGTTGCATAGGAATATTACGATGCTCTTGCAAAGGAATTTTCTCAAAAATACGTTTGTTTACCAATTGCTCTACCTTTTTGAGCTCTTCCTCAGTAAGTTTAGCAAAGTGAGAGAAGTCGAAGCGCAAAGTTTCAGGAGCTACACGTGAGCCCTTCTGTTCAACGTGTGTACCCAACACTTCGCGTAAGGCTTGGTGTAATAGGTGGGTAGCACTGTGGTTAGCTTCTGCCATTTCACGTGATATTGAATGTACTTCTGCTTTGAAAGGGTCGTTTAAATTAGTAGGTAGGTGTTCTGAAATGTGAATGATAAGGTTATTTTCTTTTTTGGTATCTAAAATATAGATAAGCTCACCGTTAGCACTTTGTAGAGTACCTTTATCGCCCACTTGTCCACCTCCTTCCGGATAAAAAGGAGTAGTGTTGAATACCAGCTGAAAATGAGTACCGTCTTTCTGACTTTCCACTCTGCGGTATTTCACCAATCGCACCACAGCCTCTAAGGTATCATAGCCTATAAACTCCTCTTCATCGTCGTCGCGAAGTATTACCCAGTCGTCAGCTTTTATTTGAGCTGCTGCACGTGAACGCTCTTTTTGTTTTTGTAATTGTTCTTCAAAACTGGCTTCGTCCATAGTGAGCCCTTTCTCCGAAAGAATGAGCGCTGTCAAATCTTTGGGGAAGCCGTAAGTGTCGTATAATTCAAAGGCTTTACCGCCCGATAGTTGCTTGCCAGGACTGTTTTGTATCATCACATCTAGCATTAGCAAACCTTGTTCAAGCGTGCGCAAGAAAGAGGCTTCTTCTTCTTTTATGACGCTCATAATCAGGAATTGTTGTTTCTCCAATTCGGGGAAAGTACCTCCCATTTGGTTAGAGAGTGTCTCTACTAATTTGTAGATAAACGGTTCTTTTTGGTTTAAGAAAGTAAAACCATAGCGAATAGCACGGCGCAAAATACGGCGTATCACATAACCAGCACCATTGTTAGAGGGCAACTGACCGTCGGTAATAGCAAAAGCCACAGCCCTAATATGGTCTGAAATCACACGAATGGCAATGTTTACTTGTTCTTGTTCAGCAGTTACACGGTCGCCTGAGGTATATCTACTTTGGGTAATCTCTTCCACTTTGTGAATCAGTGGGGTAAACACATCGGTATCGTAATTTGATTGTTTCTTCTGCAATACCATACAGAGGCGTTCAAAACCCATACCTGTATCCACGTTGCGAGAAGGTAGTTTTTCGAGACTACCGTCGGCTTTGCGGTTGAACTCCATAAACACATTGTTCCAAATCTCAATTACCTGAGGGTGGTCGTTATTCACAAGGTCGCGACCTGGCACTTTGGCTTTCTCTTCTTCCGAACGAATGTCCACGTGAATTTCGGTACAAGGACCACAAGGACCTTGGTCACCCATTTCCCAAAAGTTATCTTTTTTATTTCCGAGAAGTATATGGTTTTCAGCAATCCGTTCTTTCCATATATCATAGGCTTCTTGGTCAAAAGGCACACCGTCTTCTTCACTGCCTTCAAAAACGGTTACATAGAGGTTTTCTTTGGGAATTTTGTATATTTCGGTGAGCAATTCCCACGCCCAGCTAATGGCTTCTTTTTTGAAGTAATCGCCAAACGACCAGTTGCCAAGCATCTCAAACATCGTGTGGTGATACGTGTCGCGACCTACCTCTTCCAAATCGTTGTGCTTCCCCGATACGCGCAAACACTTTTGAGTATCGGCTACGCGTTTGTATTTAGGTTTAGCATTACCAAGGAAGAACTCTTTAAATTGGTTCATACCAGCGTTGGTAAACATCAGGGTAGGGTCGTTTTTAACCACCATAGGAGCCGAGGGGACAATAGTGTGCCCTTTGCTTTCAAAGAATTTTAGGAATTGTTCTCTTATTTCTTGCGAAGTCATATATTTTTAACTAACGATTGACAGTTAATAATTAACATTTTCAGGGCGCAAAGGTACGAACTAATTAGCAAATTCACAAATTTGCTAATCTGCTAATTTCTCCCTCAGCTTTAGCTGAGCAATCCGCAGAATAATGATGTTTTACAAAAGAATTATCTGTGCTAAATCTGTGCAATCCGTGAAGTCTTTGCAAGACTTTCAGGTAGCTTACTGACTATTTGTTTTATTTGTAAAAATTTGTAAGATTTCTGTAGCGTAAGCTACATTCTTTTCACATCAATTAATTGAACCCTTGATTGATATTAGTGACATTCTAAGTTCAATTGCTATTCAGTTAGTATTCAATTAATCTTTGGTTAGTCTTCATTGTAGAGCCACTGTAGAGCCACTGTAGACCCACTGAAAAGCCACTCATTCTTTAATTATTCTATAAGCTTTGTATACCCCTCTCCCAATTTCACTATTAACCATTAACCATTAATCATTAACCATTAATCATTAACCATTAATCATTAACCATTAATCATTAACCATTAATCATTAACCATTAATCATTAACCATTAATCATTAACCATTAACCATTAACCATTAACCATTAACCATTAACCATTAACCATTAACCATTAACTACACTTCCCATTTGCTAATTCCCTAATTTGCTAATTTTCTAATTTTTCACCTACTCATAGGTTTTTATTTATATATGTAAATATATGACTTTTAGATTGTTACTACTACCTACGTACTATGTAATTTAAATTTTTGTTCTAACCATTTGGTTAATTCGAAAACTCGTTGTACCTTTGCCCCCGAAAATCAGAAGTAACGATGAAGAAGACAAAAGATATAAGCACCGAAGAACGCATCAAAGCCGCTGCCCGCAAAGTCTTTCATCAGAAAGGTTTTGCAGGCACACGCACTCGCGACATTGCCGAAGAAGCGGGTATCAACCACGCAATGCTGAACTATTATTTTCGTAGTAAAGAAAAACTCTTTGAAATGGTAATGATGGAAACAATGGCGCAATTCTTTAAAGGAGTAAACCTTATGCTGAACGACGAAAATACCTCTCTCGATGAGAAAATAGACCTCATCGTCTCTAACTACGTCGATTTACTCCTCAAAGAACCCGAATTACCTACCTTTATACTCAATGAGGTGCGTCCTAACCCGCAAGCATTTGTAGAGCAAAACCCTATTAAAGAGGCACTTACTCACTCTGTGCTCACCCGTCAATATGCCGAAGCCGTAGCCCGTGGCGAAATCACAGAGCCTAACCTAATGCAAGCTATCCTAAATGTCATCGGGTTGGTGATATTTCCTTTCATTGCAAAACCTATCCTAACCTCAATTATCAACATACCCGAAGAACAGTACAAAGCCCTAATGCTCCAGCGTAAAACCCTTATCCCCCAATGGATTAAAGCGATGCTATGGAAATAATAATACGTTTCTCTTAAACAATTATCTTTGCGGATTGTCTCCCTTCGGGGGAACGGAGGCTAAATAACATTTTTTTTATCTATACCCTAACCAAATGGTTAAACTAATTTATTAACACTATAATACCCCTAAAAGCCCTAATTCATCAGTCTTTTACTCTGTTTTATGGCTTGCCCTCTCTCTTTCGGAGAGGGGGAACGGGGGTGAGGATTGCCACTATGAAACACCTTATCTTAACACTCACCGTATTGATAGCTCTCACTCTCACCGCGCAAGCGCAGGCTATCCTTTTTTTGGAGGACTGCTACCGTCTTACTCGTGAGAATTACCCTACCGTCAAAAAACTCAATTTGGTAGCCAAAACTGAGGACTATACCCTTGCCAATGCCAATCGTGCCTATCTCCCGCAGGTTTCTATCTTAGGGCAAGCCACTTACCAGTCGGAAGTAACCGACCTCTCTAAAACCGTCGCAAGTGCCCTCCCACTGCCTCCTAACGTCTCTTTACCTACCATCGACAAGGAGCAATATAAGGTAGTAGGCGAGGTGAGCCAACTCCTCTACGGAGGTGGTGCGATTCACAGTCAGAAGGCTATTGCCAAAGCTCAAAGTGCCGTCCAAGCGCAAGCAGTCGAAACCCAATTGTACACCCTAAAACAACGTGTGAGCAACTTATATTTTGGGGTGCTCCTCATTGATGCCCAGTTATCGCAAAACCGCCTCAATATCGAAACGTTGGAGTCACAACTCCGCAAAGCAGAAGTAGCCCTAAAAAACGGAACTACCCTCCCCAGCAATGTCAACGAGCTGAAAGCCGAAATCCTCCGTGTGACAATGCAAACCACTGAGTACGAAGCCACCCAAGCTACCTACTTGCAAATGCTGTCTACTTTCATAGGCAAAGAGCTCACCAGCGCTTCCCAGCTTGCACAGCCTACGCCTCAATCCCAGTCTCAAACCCTAAGTACCGATATTTTTCGTCCTGAACTCAAAGGGTTTCAGCTACAGGAATCGTTGCTCAAAGCGCAAGAAAAACAGCTCAATAGCGAATATATACCTAAGCTCAGTGCGTTTTTTCAAGGCGGTTATGGGCGTCCCACACTCAATATGCTCAGCAACCAAGCGGATTTCTATTACATCACAGGGCTCCGTTTGCAGTGGAATCTAAGTCCGCTATACAACTTATCGAGCAAGAGACATATTTTGCGCCTGAACCGCGAGAGTCTCACAACCGATCGCCAAACCTTCTTACTCAACACAAAACTCGAACTCACTCAGCAGTCCGAGCAACTCAAAAAGCTACAAAAGCTGATAGAACAAGATGAAACCTCAGTAACTTTGCGCCATTCCGTCGCCAAAGCAGCCGAAGTCCAGTTGGATAACGGGGTCATCACCACTCACGAATACTTGCAGAAAGTCAATGCTTGGCATCTTGCCCAACAAACCCTTATCCTGCACCAAATACAACTCCTACAAGCTCAAGAGAACCAAAAACTAATTACAGGACAATCCTCCCCCAACCCCTCCCAAGGAGGGGAGTTATAGTGAGGCTAACAATAAAACAGAATAATAATAACCCATAAAAAAAATCCCCCATCGCCTTTACGGCTTGTCCCGCTTCTTTGAGAGATAGGTAACGAGTCCTTTACGGCTTGCCCCCCTCTCCTTGGGAGAGGGGGAACGGGGGTGAGGAACTAAAATGAAAAAAATAACACTCATCACCGCCCTTGCAGCCCTTATCGCCTGCAATAACAAACATCAATTCGATGCTTCTGGTAACTTTGAAGCCGACGAAGTTATCGTTTCTGCCCAGCAAACAGGGCAACTCATCGACTACGATGTAGAAGAAGGCAAAACTCTTACCGAAGGTCAAAAGGTGGGGCAAATAAATGTCGAAGTCCTCAAGCTCCAAAAAGAGCAGGTCGAGGCTACTATTGCCTCCCTCAAAGAGAAGACCCAGAACCCTGCCGACCAGGTAGCACTCATTCGTAGTCAACTCGAAGTACAGCGCGCACAACTCGCCCAACAGGAACGTGAGCTTACGCGTACACAAAACTTAGTACGTGGTGGAGCTGCCACACAAAAGCAATTGGACGACCTCTCTGCCCTCATCGACCAGCTTCGCAAGCAGATAGCCGTAACCGAAAACCAACTCAAGGTCAGTCTCACCAATATCAACACGCAAAACCGCAATGTATTAAGCCAAGAAGCCCCTCTGCAAAAGAATGCTCAGGCCGTTCAAGAGCAAATCAATCAGGGTGAAATTATCAACCCTATTGCGGGCACTGTGCTTACTAACTACGCCCTAAAAGGAGAAATGCAGACGTTCGGGAAGCCTCTCTATAAGATTGCTAATACTGATGTACTAACCCTCAAAGCCTACATCACCGGCGACCAACTATCCCAAATCAAATTAGGACAGCAAGTTACCGTGCGCACCGATGCCGGAAAAGGTGAATACCGCACCTATCAAGGCGAAATTATCTGGATATCCCAAGAGAGCGAGTTCACCCCCAAAACGATACAAACAAAATCTGAACGCGCCAACCTCGTCTATGCTATCAAAGTAAAGGTTAAAAACGACGGCTTTTTAAAGATAGGAATGTACGGAGAAGTGCTATTCAAATAACCTCGCTCTACACCCCCCGTTGGCGCGAGCCTATGGCTCGTGTCTATCAAGAATAGAGCTTGTAGCTCACATTCTTAGCACATTTTTTGTAGCTTACTAACAAATACAACCCTATGTTAAAGAAATACGACAAAGTAATAGCAACGATTTTCGTCCTGCTTACCATAGTTTTTATAGTAGTCTTTCTCACTAATGACTCCTTTTTTGAGTGGACTTTTGCGCGACATCACAATATATTGAGCTGGTATGTCCGTCCACTCTTTATTGTGCCTATGGTGTATTTTGCTTTGAGAAAATCGTATGCAGGAGTGTCATTGAGTATCTTTTGCCTATTTACTAGTATGTTTTGGTTCCCCACTCCACAACAAACCGACCCTAAGGTGCTCGGCTTCTTAGCCTACGAAATGGATTATCTCAAAGGCACGTGGGACACAAAAAAGATACTTTTCTCACTAAGTGTACCGCTTTTTTTCTATCTGCTGATAGTCTCAGCGTGGAAGAGAAAATGGCGCTTATTGCTCTACACCGTAGTGTTAGCAGCGTTTTTAAAACTGTTATGGAGTGTAGCGAGCAGTGGTGCAAGCGGTTGGTCAGTAGCCAAACCCGCTCTTGTAGGACTGGTAATATGTGTAGTATTTATTTTGATAACAAGAAGAAAAGAGAAAAAATAGGGGAAAAATCAGTGTCCATTTGCCTTTGAGAAGAGGTTAATCACCACCACCCCAGCGATGATAAGCAGGGAACCCAATACAAAAGGCAAGTCTATTTTGTTTTTGAAAACAAGAATACTCACAATAGCAGTCAGTACAATCCCCACCCCCGACCAGATAGCGTAAGCTACCCCCAGTGGAATATTCTTGAGAGCTAAGGATAAAAAATAAAAACAAACACCATAAGACAACAGCGAGCCTACGGCAAATAACCACTTGGTAAACCCTTCCGATTTACCTAAAAGAGCGGTGGCTAAGACCTCTAAAACAATCGCTAAAGTAAGGTATAGGTAATGCATATAAGTATAATATCTAAATTCGTGGCAAAAATATAACAATTTTACTGAAAATGAAATTAACCCCCCCTGCTGGCGCGAGCCTGTGGATCGTGTCTATCAAGAATAGAGCTTGCAGCTCGTAACCAAATTGACTCATTGAAAGATGAATAGCATCATTATACATAATCTCAGCAAGTCCTACGGCGATACCCACGCCGTGCAACACCTTTCCTTAGAGGTCGAGAAAGGCGAACTTTTCGGGCTCATAGGTCCCGATGGGGCAGGCAAAACCACCGTCTTTCGTATGCTCACCACCCTCCTATTGCCTGATGAGGGTACAGCAACCATAGAGGGCTGGGATATCGTCAAGGATTATAAAGAAATCCGCAAGCACGTGGGTTATATGCCTGGGCGCTTCTCTCTGTACCAAGATCTCACTGTCGAGGAGAACCTCTCCTTCTTCGCTACCGTTTTTGGTACGACTATCGCCGAGAATTACGACCTTATCAAAGATATTTATGAGCAGATAAAGCCGTTCAGTAACCGTCGCGCGGGCAAGCTCTCAGGGGGAATGAAGCAGAAGTTAGCCCTATGTTGCGCCCTCATTCACAAACCCAAAGTCCTCTTGTTAGACGAACCCACCACGGGGGTAGATGTGGTTTCGCGCAAAGAGTTCTGGGAGATGCTGAAGAAACTGAAGGCGCAAGGCATCAGCATACTCGTTTCCACCCCTTATATGGACGAAGCCAGTCTGTGCGACCGCATAGCCTTAATACAATCAGGCAAGGTGCTTTCCACCAGCACCCCCGAGCAAATCATCGCCCAGTACCCTACGACACTCTATGCTGTCAAGGCTCCCGACCTATACGCACTGCTCCAGCACCTGCGCGAGCACCCCAACATTGATAGCTGTTACCCCTTTGGCGAGTATCTACACGTTACTCTCAAAGAAAATACCAACATTCCCATATTCGAGCAACAGCTGAAAAACACCTTCCCCCACCTCGAATGGAAAGCCATTACCCCCACCATCGAGGACAGTTTTATCCGCCTAATGGAAGAAAATTAAAGCAATATTTATCACCTTTCTGGCTTGTCCCCCTTCGGGATTGTCGGCAGTTGCCGAGTAAGTGAGAGGGAGCTAATTTGCTAATTTTCACATCTGCTAATTTGCTAATTTAATAAAATGTACGCAATACACTGTCATAACCTAACAAAGCAATTCGGCGATTTCAAAGCCGTGAACAACATTTCCCTTACCGTTGAAAAAGGTGAAATCTTCGGTTTCCTCGGTGCCAACGGTGCGGGGAAAACCACCGCTATACGCATCTTCTGCGGACTCTCCTACCCTACTTCAGGCGAGGCTCAGGTAGCAGGCTTTGATGTCTATCGCCAGCAAGAGCAGATTAAAAAACACATCGGCTATATGAGTCAGAAGTTTTCGTTGTATGACAACCTCACCGTGCAGGAAAACATCACCTTCTACGGAGGCGTCTATGGCTTGAGTCGAAAGGAAATCAAAACCCGCAGTACCGACCTTATCACCAAGCTCGGCTTGGAGGCTGAAGCCAACAAACTCGTAGGGTCGCTACCTCTGGGCTGGAAACAGAAGCTCGCCTTCTCGGTCGCTATCTTCCACCGTCCCGAAATCGTCTTTCTCGACGAGCCCACCGGTGGCGTAGACCCGATAACGCGCCGTCAGTTCTGGGATATGATATACGAAGCCTCCGCACAGGGCATCACCGTATTCGTTACCACCCATTATATGGACGAAGCCGAATATTGTCACCGCATCAGCATAATGGTAGATGGCAAAGTGGAAGCAATGGATACGCCTACCAACCTTAAAAACCAATTTCACACCGATTCAATGGACGAGGTTTTCTACCAACTCGCCCGTAAGGCAAAACGTAATGAATAACCCCGTAGGGGCGAATGGCAATTCGCCCACCTATTAAATGGCAATTCGCCCACCTATTAATATGAAACAGCTCATCGCTTTTATACGCAAGGAATTCTATCACGTATTCCGCGACCGTCGCACGCTACTGATACTCTTTGGTATCCCCATAGCGCAGATTATCCTTTTCGGTCAAGCCCTCAGCAGCGAGGTCAAGAATATCGGTATCGCTGTATTAGATGAGGCAAACAACACTTATAGCCAAGAAATCACACACCGCTTGCAGGCAAGTCCGTATTTTAAGCTGAAAGACCCTTTGTTTCGTTACGATCAAGTAGAAGACCAATTCAAGCGTGGTACTATAAAAGCCGCGCTCATCTTCCCTCCCGATTTCGGTAAAGACCTCTACACCCCTAGTGGTACCCCCCTACAACTCATCACCGATGGGAGTGACCCCAATACGGCTAAAACGGTGCAAAACTACTTCTCGGCTATGGTAGCCAGCTATCAGCAAGAGCTGAACCCTGCTGTGCAACTACCCTACCAGATAACCGTTGAAAACCGAATGTTGTACAACGAGGAGCAAAATGGCTCTATGAACTTCGTCCCTGGGGTGATTGCGCTCGTCTTTATGATAGTGAGCACTGCCCTCACCTCGGTAGCGGTGGTGCGTGAAAAAGAGTTGGGTACTATGGAAATCCTTTTGGTATCGCCTTTCAAACCTATAATGATACTCATTGCCAAAGCCGTGCCTTACCTTATTCTCTCGCTCATCAACTTCACCGTGATACTCCTGCTATCGGTCTATATGCTCGATGTCCCGATACGTGGCAATCTGCTGTTGCTATACGCCGAAAGCACCTTGTTTATCATCATCTGTTTGTCGTTGGGGCTACTCATATCCACCGTTACCGCTTCACAGCAAACGGCTATGCTCATCGCTATGATGGGAATGATGCTTCCTACGGCATTCTTTACCGGCTTTATGTTCCCCATAGAGAATATGCCTCTTATCTTTCAGGGAATATCCAAAGTCTTCCCCTCTAGTTACTACTACGCTATCGTGAAGAAAGTAATGCTCAAAGGATTGGATTTCACTTACGTATGGAAAGAAACGCTCATTCTCATCGCAATGGCAGTAGTTTTCTTAAGCCTTGCAATGAAGAAGTTTAAGATTAGATTACAATAAAGAAGAAATGAAAGTATTAAGCTTTATACTCCAAAAAGAATTTAAGCAGATATTCCGAGATAAGACGATCTTGGCAATGATGTTTGTGGCACCTATCTTCCAACTGATTATATTGCCCTTAGTTGCCAATTTCGATGTGAAGAACATCAACCTCGTGTATATCGACCACGACCAAAGTACCTATTCTCACCAACTGATACAGAAGATTACTGCGTCAGGGTACTTTAAGCTCGTAAAGGCTCCTTTCTCCTATAAGGAAGGTATCGCCCTGATAGAAGACGGCAAAGCTGATGTAGTTTTAGAAGTCCCCGAAGGTTTTGAGCGCAACCTCGTACGCGAAGGAAAGCAGACACTTGGTCTCTCTATCGATGCGATTAATGGGAGCAAGTCGTCTTTAGGAGGAGCGTATTTGCTTACGGTGATACGTGACTTCAACACCCAACTCGATGTAAATGTAAAAGCCCCTCAGCGCATAGGCAATGTAGCCAAAATCGGGGTGGAGAGCACCCATTGGTACAACCCCTATATGCAATATACGCGCTACATTGTTCCAGGTATTTTAGCTATATTGCTCACCATTATCGGGGGTTTTCTTTCAGCACTCAATGTAGTCAAAGAAAAGGAAATAGGCACTATCGAGCAGATTAATGTTACCCCTATTAAGAAGTGGCAGTTTATATTAGGAAAGCTCATACCCTTTTTGGTAGTAGGGTTAATCCTCTTCACCTTGGGGCTTACGGTGATGTATGTAGTCTATGGTATCTTCCCCGCAGGAAATCTACTCACCTTGTATGCCTTTGCCACAATGTATCTCATTGCGATTCTCGGCTTCGGACTTCTGGTCTCCACCTATGCCGATTCACAGTTGCAAGCTATGTTTATCGCCTATTTCTTTATAATGATATTCCTTTTGATGAGCGGTTTCCTCACCAGTGTAGACAGTATGCCCGCTTGGAGTCAGCAAGTAAGTAATGCTATTCCGGTAACCCATTTTGTGAATGCTGTCCGCTTAATTGTGCTCAAAGGCAGTAGTTTTGCACAATTACACATAGAGTTTTTGTATCTTGTAGGATTCGCTGTGCTGCTTAATAGTTGGGCTATTTGGAATTATAAGAAGACAAGCTAACATAATCCTTCATATAACCTCATATAATACAAGAGTTCCATCAAGAGTACTAATCTCATTGTACTCAATGATGGAACTTATCATTTTAATATTTTAGGAGAACAGATTAGTCTCTTCTCGACATAAGTATTCTCAATATATACCAGAAAAGTAGCATAATAGAAGAGAACAACTGTAAAGCTGCCCCTACGTATTGGTCTGTGCTATATACATTTTTGATGTTGTAAGTTTCATATAGTATACCACCTGCTGCCAAAGCAACCATTGCTACTGAGAACCAAAGTCCTAAATCGAAACCAAAGATAGCTCCTGCCACAATAAGTCCTAAGGCTACAAAACCTCCTATTACCAATATGCTACGCAAGAACGAAAAGTCTACACGGGTGAGGAATACCACCGCTGTAAGTCCGCCAAACAAAGCAAGTGTAATAATACCAGCTTGCGAAAGGATAGCCGTACCATCAGTAAAGTACATCGCCAAAAAGATTATTGGCATAAAGATAACAGCTTCAAGTAACACATAAAGCCCTAAGCCCATATATTGGGTATTCTTATCTTGTGCTTGCGTCCATTTGCTGGCAAGGATTGAGCCTAACCAAAAGCCTCCTAAAATCAATAGCCATACCCATTTGCCACTTACCATAGAGATGATAAGGCTTTCTGGTACTACATTTAGCAAAATAGCTTCTACAGCTATAAATGCCAAAAGTGCCATTGCTACGTGTGAGTAAGTTTTGCGGTAAAAGGTAGCTTGTGCCTCATTAGTAGCATAGCTTACTATTTGAGGTGATTGATAGTTAGTGTTGTAGCTGTCGTAATTTGAATTATATCCCATATGTTTAATTAAAAATATTTGTGTTCATATATCAAAAACTTTGCCAAAAAGTCTATTGGCAGAGGTTGCTGTAGCTTCTTGGCAAAGTTATCAGGTGGGTAAATACTACTATAAAGTATTTACGTTGTTAAGGTCTTCAAACGCTTTTTTCAAACGAGTAACAAATGTCTTTTCGCCTTCACGAAGCCATACACGTGGGTCGTAGTATTTCTTGTTAGGCGCTTCGGGACCTTCTGGGTTACCTATTTGTCCTTGCAAGTAAGCCGATTTAGCTTTCATATAGTCGCGAACACCTTCAGTGAAAGCGTATTGCAAGTCAGTATCAATATTCATTTTGATTACACCATAAGAAATAGCCTCGCGGATTTCTTCGAGGGTAGAGCCTGAACCTCCGTGGAATACGAGGTCAAGTGCGTTGTGAGGCAAATTGTATTTCTTTGAAACGTAGTCTTGTGAATTTCTTAAAATTTTTGGTGTCAATTTCACATTGCCAGGTTTGTACACCCCGTGAACGTTACCAAAAGCAGCTGCAATGGTGAATTGTGAGCTAATTTTAGAAAGTTCTTCGTAAGCGTAAGCTACGTCTTCTGGTTGTGTGAAGAGCCTGCTACTATCTACGTGTGAGTTGTCTACCCCGTCTTCTTCACCACCGGTCATACCGAGTTCTATTTCCAAAGTCATATCCATTTTGCTCATACGTTCAAGATAACGTTTGCAAGTTTCAATATTTTCTTTGATAGGTTCTTCCGATAGGTCAATCATATGAGAACTGAACAATGGTTTACCTGTTTCTTTGAAGTGTTTTTCTGATGCTTCAAGCATACCGTCAAGCCAAGGAAGTAATTTTTTAGCGCAGTGGTCAGTGTGCAAAATGATAGATGCTCCGTAGGCTTCTGCCAATTGGTGAACGTGTTTAGCACCTGCTACCGCTCCGAGAACTGAAGCGCGTTGGTTGTCGTTATTCAATCCTTTACCAGCCATAAACTGAGCACCACCGTTAGAAAATTGGATAATCATTGGGGCATTTACAGCTACTGAAGTTTCTAATGCAGCGTTGATAGAGTTTGAACTGATAACGTTGGCTGCAGGAAGAGCAAAGCCTTTTTCTTTAGCGTATTTAAATACTTCTTGTACTTCTTTTCCAAGAATTACGCCTTTTTTAATGTTATGTGCCATTCTTTAATATAATTAATTTTAGTTTTCAGAATTACTCATTATGTCATAATTGACGGCAAAGATACGATTTTCTCATATATCTTCAAAATAAATCTTATATTTTTTAGTTCAAATAACCAAAATTACTTCGTGTTTTTCACCACTTATCTTCGACTTATATTTGGTTTAGATGTTCCCTTTCTTCGTTCATTGTTCGTCTTTTCTCTATCTGCCCGTGCGGCTCGCACCGTCATTTGTTCGTCATTTGTTCGTCTTTTGTTCGTTCATTGTTCGTCTTTTGTTCGTCTTTTGTTCATCTTTTCTCTATCTGCCTGTGTGGCTCGCACCGTCATTTGTTCGTCATTCCTTCGTCCCACTTTTCCGTTACTACACTCCCTCTCCTTGGGAGAGGGTTGGGGAGAGGATATTTTGTTCGTCTTTTCTCTATCTGCCCGTGTGGCTCGCACTATCTGCCCGTGTGGCTCGCACTGTGCTATGACTGCCTGTGCGACTCGCACCTTTAACTATTCATTTTTTACTAAATCGCTTCCCCATACTTATCAAAATACTTCACAGAGATTTTTTTCCCGTCAAAGCTAATATTTTCAAGCTCTCTTGCTATTTCACTGCCTTTGCCTACAATGATGATTCTGAAGTTTTCTAATAGAAAATAGCTATTAGCAACTCGATGTACGTCTTCTTTGGTTACTGCATTGATGTTCGCAATATAGTTCTTGTAAAAATCTTCGGGTAGGTTGCGCACTTTTATATTGATAGCGTAATTGGCAATCGTCTGCGGACGCTCGGTGGCCAGTACAAACTGACCTAAGTACTGTGCTTTGGCTTGTGCCAACTTTTCTTCACTCACTACACTAGTTTGTATGCGCTTCACTTCTTTGAGTATCTCCCTAATAGCAGGTGCTGTTACGGCATTCCCTACTTTGGTCTTGATGCTAAAATTGCCTTTTGTCCATTTATCCGTTTTGAAAGTAGAAAAAGCTCCATAAGTATAGCCGTGTTCTTCCCGCAAATTCATATTGATATAACTGCCAAAATCTCCACCTAAAATACTGTTAGCTACCAACAGAGGAAAGTAATCAGGGTGCGACATTTTTAGGTCGATGAGGTTCGTAACCCTTATTTCCGATTGTACCGCGCTGGGTAAGTCTATAAAGTTGATTTGTGTTTCACTTACATTCTCAGGGATATATAAGGCAGGAGCTTCTTCTGAAAAAGGTTGCCAATCAGCGAAATATTCGTTTACCAAAGTAATTACCTCTTCGGGCTTTACATCACCTGTAACAACCAAATAGGCGTTGTTAGGTACAAAACGTTTGCAGTAATAGTTACTTACATCGTCTAAGGTGAGGGCAGCGATGTGAGCTTCGGTAATGTATTCGCCGTAAGGGTGAGCCGTACTGTACCGTAAGGTTTGCTGTACGCGCTTCATAATCACTTCGGCATTACTTTCATTGGCACGAATACTTTGGATAATGCGCGCTTTTTCTTTTTCCATATCTTCTCCCGTGAAGTTAGGGTGCAGGGCAGCATCGGCAATGAGAGCCAACACACGCGGGAAGTATTTAGAGAGTACTTGGGCATAAACGCCATTAGAAGCGATAGAGAGAGTCGCTGCGAGATAGTCTATTTCCTCATTAAAATCGTCTTTACTGATAGAGGTAGAGCCATTGCCCGCCATTAGCGAAATAAGGTCAGCAATCCCTTTCTTTTCTTTTTCTAATTCCGGACATTCGTCTAACGAAAGGCGAATTCCCACTTGAGGAAGTTTATGGTTCTCCACGATAAGGAGAGTGAGTCCGTTCGGGAGGGTATGAGTAACAGGAGTCCCTAAATTAATGATAGGAGCAGCTCCTGGGGTGGGTTGTATAGAGCGGTCTATATGTGTCATTTTTGTTTACTTATAGATTTGAAGGTAAATAATTGAGGTCTAAACGTTGGTTTTTGTCCAAATACTTGCGCGCAGCCTCTCTGATATCCTCTCGGGTAATAGCGCGGTAGTGGTCTATAGCCTTGTTAATAAGGTTAGTGTCTTTGTAGAAAGTATAGTTATCTGCCAAAGAGAGGGCAATTCCTTCCATATGGCTATTTTGAGCCACAAAGTTAGCCTCTATCTGGTTTTGTAACTTTTCATATTCTCGCTCGCTGATGAGTTCGGTTTGTAGTCTTGTAATTTCTTCGTCCATTTCTTGTGCCAAAGTTTCCAAACTCACACCGTCCATAGGGAGTGCTCCCATTATATAAACGCCATAATCTTCTTGAGCGTCTGAAAAAGCCAATACCTGCAAAGCTGTTTGATGCTCGTCTATCATCTTTTTGTAGAGGCGAGCGCTTTTGCCGTCAGTGAGAATGTTAGAAAGCAAGTCGATAGTAAACGAATCTTTGTCCGTCATTGCAGGAGTGCGATAGGCATATAGTTTCAGTGGGATTTGTATATTAGGGTCGTATTCGGTTACCTCAATAGTTTCAGTGATAGGAGCTTCTTCTATTTTGTTGCGTTGTATAGCATTACCTGTATTAGGAATGGTCGCAAAGTATTGTTCTATCCATTCTTTGGTCGGTACCGTATCGAAATCGCCTGCCACCACCAGTACAGCGTTGTTAGGGTTGTAAAACTTCTTCTTAAATGCGATAAACTCCTCTAAGCTTGCAGCGTCTAAATGTTCCACTTTTCCAATTACTGTTCCCGAATAAGGGTGTTTTTTAAAAAGGTACGGATTGATAGCCGAGCGGTACATTATTCTGCCGTAAGGTGTATTGTCTATACGTTGGTTTTTCTCTTCTTTTACCACTGAATTTTGAGTGCTTACTCCAATCTCATTGATAATAGGGTGCAACATACGTTCAGCTTCCATCCACAAGCCTAATTGCAAATTGTTAGACGGGAAGACTTCATAATAATAAGTTTTATCCTGCGTAGTGAAAGCATTGTTATGTCCGCCATTTGCCGATACAATATCAAACCATTTGCCACGTGCTATATGCTGAGTGCCTTCAAAAAGGAGATGCTCAAAGAAATGGGCAAAGCCAGTGCGGGTAGGGTCTTCGTCTTTGGCGCCTACGTGATACATTACTCCTATGGTAACCACAGGAGCTGAGTTATCTCGGTGAAGAATCACGTGTAGTCCATTAGAGAGGTCGTATTCTTCAAAAATGAGAGATTGAGCCATAGTTAATTTGTCGATTTGTCAATGAGATAATTAGCAAAAAAACTTTGCTAAAGTCTGTATGGCTTTAGCAAAGTTGTTCAATATGAAAAAAGTATTTGTTATAAATTCGCGTTGATAAGTTCTTTTACCTTAGCATCTGATGGTTTAGGTGCACTAATGCTAATGATTTTACCATTCTTTACTAACATAAAACGAGGGATACCGCTTAGGTCGTAGTTATCTATGAAATCGCGGTTCATACTTAGGTTAGTATATAGTTGGATACCACTTAGCTTCTCACGTTGTACAGCAGCTTTCCAAGCCTCTTTGTCTTGGTCTACTGAAATACTTACAAAAGTAACGGGTTTGCCTTTGTATGCTTCTTGCAAAGCCTTCATACTTGGTATTTCTTTTATACAAGGTTTACACCAAGTTGCCCAAACGTCGATGTAAAGCAATTTGTCTTTAAGACTTTCATAAGATACTGGCTTACCATTCAAATCTTCAGCTGTAAAAGGAGGAAAATCCGTGCCAGGTTTTAGCCTTTCAAGCACAGCTATACGTCTGTCTAACTCTTTTAAGGCGGCAGTGTCTTTCACGTTTTCTTTGATACTTTTGATGAGTTCAGCATTTTCTTCAGGAGTGTTAGCTACTGAAACTCCACTGATAAAATAACGAGTAAGGTCTGCTTTAATGTTTTTAGATTTCAGACCTTTTACGTGTGCGATGAGTTTACCCCAAGGGTTTTCGTCGTTTTCGTTATCTTGAAACTTATCGAATAGTTTATTAGTAACTAATTCTTTGTAAGCTCTGTAGGTATTATAATCTTCAGCGATGTCATAATCTATCTTAGCGAGCTCATCAGCAAACTCTTTAGGAAGTGCTACCTCTTCTTGAGTGAGTTTTTGGTGTGCATTTTTGTAAATAGATTTTAGGTAAAGCATTTCGTAGTTAATAGCCTTTTCCTCTTTTTTAACGAAGTCTTTAGAGAGGTTCTTAGTGTTTTTCAAAAGGTCAGTATACTTTTTGCTATACTCATTTACAGCTGTTTTAAATTCTGCAGGTGCTTTAACTAAAAGTTGTTGCATACCACCACTTTTCTGAATTTCCATTGTAAGGTCAGCTTTCTTGTGCAAATAAGCATTTGCAAGCGTATCTTTGCCCGAGAACTTTATTTCTAAAGGCATCTTAGTGAGGTCGATATTAACCCCAAGTTCGTCTCCTTGCTCCAAATACAACGGAATTTCTATTCCCTGAGGATTGAAAATAGTATAGTAATTAGAAGGTACGCGAAGCGTGTCTTGAAAAGTACCATCGGGTTTGATATGCAATGGCTGGTCTACTTCACCACCTATTATCTTCAGCTCCAAAGGAATCCCATTAGTGCCTTCTACTTTTCCTGAAAGCACTATATAATCAGCTCGTTTACTACAAGCTACAAAGCCTATTGCGGCTAACGACAAAATAAATAGTCTTTTCATCATCATTTGTAAAATATAATTAGGTGGCAAAGATAAGAATATTTTTTAGTAAACAAGCACTTTCTTCCTATTTTTTTCTATTGTAATTTATGCAAAATAAATCTTTCTAACTAAAAACTAAGAGTATGATAACTTTATTTATATAAAATTACTATTCTTTAAAATGTTGAATATTAAACTTATAAACACTCTTTATATAACAATCGTCCAAGATTCATCCAAGGTTCGTATAAGCTAAGGGTAGGGCAGAGGTAAGCATAAATTTTTTCTTGCTTACAACTGTTTCAATTTTTTAACGTACATTTGCGCCGTTTTTCAAACAATACAAATATGCAAATAGAAGTATTAAAATCTAAAATTCACCGCGTTAAGGTTACAGGTGCCGATTTAGATTATATCGGAAGCATTACCATTGACGAAGATTTGTTGGAGGCAGCTCAAATGATTGAGGGAGAAAAGGTGTCGATTGTAGATGTTAATAATGGTGAACGTTTCGAAACTTATATTATTAAAGGAAAGAGAAAATCAGGTGCTATTGTACTGAATGGTCCTGCTGCTCGTAAAGTACAAAAAGGTGATATCATCATCATCATATCCTACGCTTTAATGGATTTTGAAGAAGCTAAAACTTTTAAACCTTCTATTATCTTCCCTAATGAAACAACCAACCTAATCGAATGAAAAAGTTCTTAAAGATAGCCCTCCCGATATTTGTAGGCGTTTTCTTGTGTTGGTATGCTTATCGCCAATTTAACGAAGAGCAGTTTGTCCAAATAAAACACACTTTTCTAAACGCCGATTACTTCTATATCATTTTGGCTGTTTTTTTAGGATTTTTAAGCGATCTTTCTCGGGCTATACGTTGGCATTTGTTGCTAAAACCTTTGGGTTATCGCACAGCTTTCTTACATAGAGCAATGGCTGTGTTCATTGGTTATTTGGTGAATGTAACCATACCGCGTTCAGGCGAGGTCTCTCGTGCCTTAGTAGTAAGCAATTACGACGGAGTCCCTTTCGAGAAATCATTAGGCACTATCATCTCCGAACGAATTATCGACCTGCTTTTACTTTTCCTATTCACTATGCTCGCTTTCATTCTCCAATTCGAGGTTATAAGCAACTTTCTTCTTTCCAAAATCCCTTTTCAAAAACTAATGTGGTTGATGGGTATAGGAGGTTTTTCGTTTATAGTTTTTTTGTATTTCATTTACGCTTCCGATAAACCTTTTTTTATCAAGGTAAAAGTCTTTTTAAACGGAATAAAGGAAGGAATCCTATCAGTCGTAAAAATAAAACATAGAACATTATTTCTTTTTCATACTCTTTTCATTTGGGCAATGTACTTTTTGATGTTCTATATTCCGTTTTTTGCCCTACCCGAAACCGCACATATCAGTTTGCCCAATGTGCTTACAGCTTTTGTGGTGGGTAGTTTTGCAATGACCTTCACCAATGCAGGCTTTGGTTCTTATCCTTTTTTTATTGCCGAAGTACTATTTTTGTTTGGAGTAGCTACTCCTGTGGGTACAGCCTTTGGTTGGATTGTATGGACGTCACAATTTGCTATGACGCTCTTATTGGGTAGCTTTTCATTCTTCTTTCTTCCCTTGTTGAAGAAGCATAATCCGTAGATTTTTTTCTTATTAAGGTAAAAAAACAAGGTTATCAAAACAGCTTTTGATAACCTTGTTTTATATTTTATGTTTGTTCTTAATTTTCTAAATACAAATCAATAAGTCCTTCTGGAGTTTTTACAATAATTTTCTTGTGGGCTCTATCTATCTTCTCAATAAACTCATCAGCCATAGGAATAAGTATCTCATTTCCGTTCTCATTCTCAATTTCAAATAACGCTTGAGATGTACTGTCGTTTATTCCAACTATTTTTCCTACTACTCCGTAGTGCACATCTTCCACCTGAAACCCTATCACTTCGTGGTAATAAAACTTATTCCCCGATAGTTTAGGCAATACCGCAAGAGGTAAATAAACTTTGTGTTTCAATAGAGCTTCTGCATCAGCCTCAGTTTCTATCTCTTCAAACTTCACGCGCAATAAATCCGACTTGTGTAAAGTGCTCTTTTCAATAAAAAAAGGAACCAGATTATTGCCTAAGGCAATAAATACTGATTCCATTTCTTCATACATTTCAGGGTCGTCGGAATCTAACTTAATTAGCACCTCGCCCTTAAAACTAAACTTCGACACAATTGTTCCTATATAAAAACAATCTTTTAAAGTCATAGGGTTATGCCTCAGTTTCGTTATTTTCTTCAGCAGGAGCTTCAGCTTCTGGGGCTTCCGTAGCTTCTGTAACCTCTTCAGTTGCTTCAACTGTTGCTTCGGTAGCTTTGGCTACAGCGGCGTTCTTGCGTTTCTCATTAGTTTCTTTTTCAGCGTCCAAAGCCTTTGCTTTTGCTTCTGCTTTCTCTTTAGCTAATTTTTGCTCTTTTGTAGATACTTTGTTAGCTTTCTCTTCTATCCAAGCATTGAACTTAGCCTCTGCTTGTTCTTCGGTCAAAGCTCCTTTGGCAACTCCACCAAGCAAGTGGTATTTAAGCAATACCCCTTTGTAAGAAAGAATACGACGTGCTGTGTCACTAGGTTGTGCTCCGTTTTTCAACCATTTTACAGCTGCATCTACATCTATTTCAATCTGAGCAGGATTGCTAACAGGATTGTAAGTTCCTAACTTTTCAAGGAATTTACCATCTCTTTTTGCACGTGAATTAGCAGCTACAATCCAATAGAAAGGCTTGCCTTTTTTTCCGTGACGTTGTAATCTAATTTTTACTGGCATAAAAAATTTAATTAGTGAGGTTCACGACCTCGTTATTAATTCGGGCGCAAAAGTAATAAAAATTTTCATATTCACAACGTTCTTACATAAAAAAGTTTTACTTTTGCATTCTGAATTCGTAATAGTAGCACTCTATTACCTTTGAACAAACTATGAAAATATCATTTAAGAACGACTATTCCGAAGGGGCTCACCCTTCTATTTTAAACCGAATGTTAGAAAGCAACCTCGAACAACAACAAGGATATGGTTGCGATACTTATACTAATAAAGCAAAAGCTCTTATTGCCGAAAAACTAAATAATCCTCAAAGTAAAATATATTTCGTAAGCGGAGGTACACAAGCCAATCTCTTAGCATTAGGAGCAATGTTACGTCCTTATGAAAGCGTTATTACCTGCGAAACCTCTCATATTTGCGATAGCGAAACGGGAGCTATCGAAGCTACCGGACATAAAATACACATAACTCCTGCAATAGATGGCAAAATACAACTTGATGATATTCGTGAAGTAGCAACTTGTTACACCAATTTTCCTCATCAAGTAGTGCCCCGATTAGTATACATTTCCAATGCCACCGAATTGGGCTCTATCTATACGCTTCAAGAATTAAAAGATTTGTACCATCTGTGTCAAGAACTGAACCTCTTACTCTATATCGATGGAGCGCGTTTAGCTCACGCTCTTAATGCTTCTGGCAATGATATTACTTGGGAAAATTTAGCTCGTTATACCGATGCTTTCTATATAGGAGCTACTAAAAATGGGGCAATAATGGGAGAAGCAATTGTTTTAAACAATCCTGAACTTCAATTGGGCTTTGAGTACCATATCAAACAAAAAGGGGCTTTACTTGCCAAAGGAAGGTTTCTCGGCATACAGTTCTTGGAGCTTTTCCAAAATAATTTATTTAATGAATTAGCTCTTCACGCAAATGCTCAAGCTAAACGTATTCAAGACGCTTTTATAGAAAAAGGAGTACACTTCTTGTCGCATACTCCTACTAATCAGGTGTTCCCTATTCTCACTAATGAGCAAGTAGCTCTTCTCCAAAAGCAATTCGATTTTT
The DNA here is from genome assembly GCF_000277665.1 of Capnocytophaga sp. oral taxon 335 str. F0486. NCBI lineage: Bacteria > Pseudomonadati > Bacteroidota > Flavobacteriia > Flavobacteriales > Flavobacteriaceae > Capnocytophaga > Capnocytophaga sp. oral taxon 335. Next base: position 288,861 of record NZ_AKFR01000031.1, read on the forward strand.
ATATATGGAAGAAAGTCGATGAAACCCATACTGCCATACGTCTTATCACTTCTTGGGCTACTAAACCAGAAAATGTAGATACTCTTATTAACGTTATTAAAAAACTATAGATTTTTATAAGCAATAAGATTTTACTGCCTCTACAAAAGCAATAGCGTTTTCTACGGGCACATTAGGTAAGATACCGTGTCCTAAGTTAGCGATATAATGGTCTTTTCCAAAAGCATCTATCATCTTTTTCACCTTCTGTTTGATTTCGGCAGGAGGTGCTAAGAGTCGTGAGGGGTCGAAGTTACCTTGTAATACTTTTTTACCTCTTGTAAGTTCGCGCGCTATTTTAGGGGCACACGTCCAGTCCACACCCAAAGCAGCTGCATTAGAAGTTGCCATTTCAGGCAAAGCATACCAACAGCCTTTCGCGAAGACAATCACTTTGGTAAAAGGAGCAAGAGCTTCTACTATTTGGTTGAGGTATTGCCACGAGAATGTGCGATAGTCGTCAGGAGCTAACACTCCTCCCCAGCTATCAAAAAGCTGTACGGCATCTACCCCTGCTTTTACTTTTTCTTTTAGGTAAAGAATCGTTGTGTCAGTAATCTTTTGCAATAAGCTGTGTGCTACCGAAGGCTGCGTAAAACAAAGCTCCTTAGCCGTCGAAAAATCACGTGAACCTGACCCTTCCACCGCATAACAGAAAATCGTCCAAGGCGAACCTGCAAAGCCGATTAAGGGCACACGATTGTTTAGCATTTGCTTAGTGAGCTTTACTGCCTCCATTACGTAGCCCAAATGCTCTTCGATATTAGGCACAATTACTTGTTCCACATCTTTAGCTGTACGGATAGGCTTAGGCAACCACGGTCCCACGCCTTTTTTCATTTCTACTTCTATATTCATAGCCTGAGGCACTACCAATATGTCCGAAAACAATATCGCAGCATCTACCCCTACTATATCTACCGGTTGTACGGTGATTTCCGCAGCCAGCTCCGGTGTCTGACAGCGCGTAAAGAAGTCGTATTTATCGCGTAAAGCTCTAAATTCGGGCAAATAGCGTCCTGCTTGACGCATCATCCACACAGGCGGTCGTTCAGTAACCTCACCGCTGAGTACTCTCAAGAATAAGTCGTTTTGTATCATATTTTAATTTACATAAAGAAGACTGCCCAAGAACAAAGTTCATTGGACAGTCGTTATAAAAGGAATAATAACTTTTAAATGCTTTTGATAATAGTAACAAAATCATCAGCTTTAAGGGCAGCCCCACCTATGAGTCCGCCATCTACATCTTCTTTTGCAAAGATTTCTTTTGCATTATCCGGTTTTACACTACCTCCATACAAGATAGATACTTTATCAGCAACCCCTTTGCCGTATTTCTCAGCAATAGTTTTACGAATAAAGTGGTGAATTTCTTGTGCTTGGTCAGGAGTAGCGGTTTCGCCTGTACCAATAGCCCATACAGGTTCGTAAGCCAATACAATATGTTGCCAAGCCTCAGCAGGCAAGTGGAACAAACCATTTTTGATTTGGCTACCTACCACATCAAAGTGCTTATTAGCTTTGCGGTCAGCTAACTCTTCACCAATACAGAACACTACACGCATATTGTGTTTAAGGGCTGTGTTCACTTTTTTAGCTAAACTCTCATCAGTTTCGTTAAAGTAAGCACGGCGCTCAGAGTGTCCTAAAATAGTAGTTTTTACCCCAATACTGCTTAACATTTCAGCCGAAATCTCTCCCGTGTAAGCACCGTTTTCAGCAAAGTGCATATTTTGCGCAATTACTTCGATGTGGCTACCTTTTACTGCTTCTACAGCTGGAATAAGGTTTACAAAGGTAGGGGCAATCATTACCTCAGCATTTGTTTGAGGTACTTTTTTCAATAGGTCGGAAATAAGTGCTAACGACTTGTTAAGGTCGTTGTTCATTTTCCAGTTCCCTGCTACAATTTTTTTTCTCATATAATGAACTTTTTATTTTCTAACTTCTCGGCAAAGATATAAATAATTTACCAATTAGCAAAATTACTGATGAACACTACTAGCGAATTACCTAATTGGCTAATTTATATTGTTTCTAATAGAATATTGCCATATCTTTGCCTCGTCTTTTAAAAGCGATTGCTTTTCGAGCACAAAGTTTGAACCATAAAGATTATTTAATTTAGAATTATTTTTGTCGGTAAGCGATGGGAATCTGCTTACCGGCTTTTTTATACGTTAAAACGGAAGTGCATAATATCGCCGTCTTTCACGATATATTCTTTACCTTCCACGCGCATTTTACCAGCTTCTTTTACTTTAGCCTCACTGCCATAAGTAATAAAATCATTATAAGCGATTACCTCAGCACGAATAAATCCTTTCTCAAAATCGGTGTGGATTACCCCTGCGGCTTGAGGAGCAGTGTCTCCTTGATGAATCGTCCACGCACGCACTTCTTTTACCCCTGCGGTGAAATAAGTTTGTAGGTTCAGTAGGTGATAGGCTGCACGAATGAGTTTAGAGGCTCCAGGTTCTTCTAAACCTATATCCTCCAAGAACATTTGGCGTTCTTCGTAACTTTCCAATTCGGTGATGTCGGCTTCAGTGGCTACTGCCAATACAATCACTTCGGCATCTTCACCTTTTACGGCATCTTTCACTTGTTCCACATAAGCGTTCCCGTTTTTAGCCGATTTTTCATCTACATTGCACACATATAGCACAGGCTTGGTAGTGAGCAGTTGGAAACTGTCCATCAATTCTTTTTCTTCATCGCTTATTTGCACGGCACGAGCCGAAACACCCGTGAGTAAAGCCTCCTTTACACGATTGAGCAAGTCCATTTCTTTCGCTGCTTTCTTATCGCCTGCTTTCGCTGCACGCGTTACTTTCTCCAAGCGTTTTTCAACCGTTTCAAGGTCTTTTAACTGCAATTCTATATCAATAGTTTCTTTATCGCGTATAGGGTCTACACTTCCATCAACGTGTACGATGTTGTCATTCTCAAAACAACGCAATACGTGAATAATCGCATTGCACTCACGTATATTTCCCAAAAATTGGTTACCCAAACCTTCGCCTTTACTGGCGCCTTTCACCAGTCCAGCTATGTCTACAATCTCTACCGTTGCAGGCATTACACGTTCAGGTTTTACAAGGCTTTCGAGTTTCTCTAAACGGGGGTCAGGTACGTTTACAACACCCAAGTTGGGCTCTATAGTACAAAAAGGGAAGTTAGCACTCTGTGCTTTAGCATTTGATAAACAATTAAATAAAGTAGACTTCCCCACATTGGGCAGTCCTACAATTCCTGCTTTCATATATATTTATTGTATAATTTTAGGGTGCAAAAGTACGGTAAATAACAATAATGACAAATATTCTAATAATACTATTTTATCAATGAGGTAATTTCTTAATACTTCTCCTGTATTCCATCACCATCTCATCAATAACCTCTTTTACGCTTTGTACCTGGGTAATGAGACTCGCTACTTGCCCTATTTCCAACTCGCCTTGTTCTACGTCTCCTTCAAACATTCCTTGTTTGGTACGGCGATTACCTACTAAGGCTTTAAGGTTTTCGACAGTAGCTTGCTGAGTGTTGTAGAGCTCTTTTACCTCCTTATAGAAGCCGTTTTTAAGCAAACGTACAGGGGCTAATTCCTTTAACGTAAGTTCTGTATCACCTTCTTGGGCTGCTACTACTCTTTCTTTAAAATTAGGGTGTACAGAAGCTTCGGTAGTAGCCACAAATCTACTGCCTATCTGTACCCCTTCGGCACCTAAGGCAAGAGCAGCAAGCATTCCGCTACCTGTAGCAATTCCCCCTGCGGCAATGAGTGGAATATCTAACACTTTGCGCACAGCAGGAATGAGTACCATTGTGCTAGTCTCTTCACGTCCGTTGTGACCGCCCGCTTCAAAGCCCTCAGCTACCACAGCATCTACACCGGCAACTTGGGCTTTAAGGGCAAACTTGCTACTGCTCACTACGTGAGCTACTTTTATGCCTTCTTTTTGCAATAAAGACGTATAGGTAGCAGGATTTCCTGCCGAAGTAAATACAATCTTTACCCCTTCGCGTAAAATTACTTCAATAGCTTTGTCCATTTCGGGGTACATAATAGGAATATTCACCCCAAAAGGTTTATCTGTAGCCGCTTTACACTTACGTATGTGTTCTGCAAGGGTTTCGGGGTGCATAGAGCCTGCGCCCAATAGTCCTAAACCGCCTGCATTGCTCACTGCTGAAGCCAATCGCCAACCACTTGCCCATATCATTCCTCCTTGAATAATAGGGTATTGAATATTAAAAAGTTCTGTAATACGTGTTTTCATTGTCTACAATTTAAGATTGTTATTCTCATCGAACTCCCAAAAAGGATTATAAGCGACTTCAAACACATAACCGTCTAAATCTTTAAAGTAACCGCTATAGCCACCCCAAAATACTTTTTGAGCAGGTTTTATTATAGTTGCTCCTAATTCTTTAACTTTGGCTAATACAGCGTCTACTTCCGCTTCCGAGGTAGCATTGTAGCTGATAGTCATTCCTGCAAATGAACTTGGCTCATAAGGCAAAGTAGTATCTTCTGAAAGTTCTTCTAAGGGGTAAAGCCCCAATACGATGCCTCCCAAAGGAAAAAGAGCATAGTCGTTCATACTTTTATCTGATTTTTGCCAACCTAAGCCTTCGTAGAAACTAAGGGCTTTTTGAAAATCGCGAACGCCCAAAGTAATCAAAGTAAATTTTTGTCTCATACTATTGATTTGTTAAAAGTTCTTTTTCTTTTTTAGATACTTTGGCGAGTACTTCTTCGTAAGAATGTTGTACCATTTCTTCAATAAGAGTGGGAGGGAGGCTCTCTACCAAAACTGTATTCCAAAGTTTTTTGTTTAAGTGATAGCCTGCTACAATCTTTTCAGGATATTGCTCACGAAGCTCCAAAGCGCGCTCAGGGTTGCATTTGAGACTTACCCTCAAAGGGACGCTTTCTAAATTCGTAAGCACAAATATTCTTCCACAAATGCGAAAAGCCAATATGTCCTCGCCGAAAGGCATATCTTCAGTAGTATGTGGTAAGGACAAACAAAAGTCTCTGAAAGTTTCTAAGTTCATTGTTTTAGGTAAGAGATAAGATAAAAGGGTTGCCTATTATTCAAGACAACCCTTTATTTTATACATTCATTTGCTAATTTACAAATATACTAATCAATTAAGCTTTTGAGGTAAGTGATTTGAAGAATACAAATCCAAAACCTAGGGTAAGCATACAGTGGAATGGGAACATACCAAAGTCGTTAAGACGAACGGCACTGTATAATCCAAAGAGAAAATACAACATTAGTAAGAATTCTACTATCATATTAGGCGATAGTTTGGTATTGATGTATTTGTTGTTCTTCCAGCTATCGGAGAGTGCATTGATATTGAATTTAGGGGTACGCACAAACTCACTGCGTTTACCTGTGTGTCCTTCGAGTACTGCAACAGTGTTATGGAAAGAGAAACCTAAGGCTACTGAGAAGAACGTTACAAACAGTTTGATGTAGTTTAAAAAGTCGTCGAAGGTCTTTCCTTGCAGGTTCTTATAAGTAAACCAATAGCAAATAAACAAGATAACAGTACTAATGATAAAGAAACTAGTAATGTGGAATATCCACGCTAAATGTCCGTATTGGTTTTTGATGTACAACATAGGGATACTAAGAACTGATACCACAAATACCCATAAAAACATAGAGCTATTGAGGAGGTGCATTACCCCGTGAAATTTGGTTTTCCAACCTATGTTTTTAGCTGCTAATACACGGCTTACTGTTTTACGGAAGTTCTCAGCTCCTCCTTTGTTCCAACGGAACTGTTGAGAGCGTGCTGCTGAAATAACTACTGGAAGCTCGGCAGGCGTTTCTACATCTTCCAAATATTTGAATTTCCAATTTTTTAATTGAGCGCGATAACTAAGGTCGAGGTCTTCGGTAAGGGTGTCGCCTTCCCAGTTACCTGCATCGTAAATGCACGCTTTACGCCAAATACCTGCTGTACCGTTGAAGTTGATAAAATATCCTTTAGAATTACGCCCTACTTGTTCAAGAGTGAAATGGACATCAAGAGCGAGAGCTTGTATTTTAGTAAGGATAGAATAATTGCGGTTGATGTGCCCCCAGCGAGTTTGTACTACGCCTATTTCAGGGTCTTTGAAGTATACTACCGTACGTTTGAGCCAATCGGGTTGAGGCATAAAGTCGGCATCAAAGATGGCAACAAAATCACCTTTGGCAATAGCTAAGCCTTCTTTAAGAGCACCAGCCTTAAAGCCTTCGCGATTGGTGCGACGAATGTGCTTAATATCCAAGCCTGTAGCTTGTAGTTCTTTTATGATTTCAGCGGTTTCAGCTACTGATTCGTCGGTAGAGTCATCGAGCACTTGAATTTCGAGTTTGGTACGAGGGTACTCCAATTTTGCGATATTTTCGAGCAAACGACGTACTACATACTTCTCGTTGTAAAGTGGTAGCTGGATGGTTACGTACGGAATCTCCTTAGGGTCGAGCAAGTTAAACTTAGGAGCCTCGTCGTTTTGTTTGCGATGTTTGAGATAGTTCAGTAGCAAACTAAGCATTGAGAGGCTGTATAAGAAAATGCCTACTAATGCTGTACAATAGATAATAATAATCGCGTAATTGATAATTGTTGCCATAAATTATTGTTTTATGTTCTTTCTTTTAGATTTTGCAAATGTACGTGTTTTTTTGAAAACACCAAGCAAAAAAGAAATTATTTTTTAAGAAATCTCTCTTTTTTCTAAACTAATAAACTGTATATCAATAATTAGCTTTGAAGTTGTTTTATGACTGTACGCACTGATATAAAACCAATTTCTTCTTCTCGAATATCTTTAAGAGCTATCCACCGGAGCTCTTTTATTTCATCGGGGGCTACAATATGTACTTCTTCGGCTTTGAGTTCGCATTCGAAAAAGATATCCATAGTGCGGTAGGGTACATTTTTGTACAGATAATTATTGGGGTAGGTGGTGATGAAGCGCAGTTGCTCAGGTTTGATGATGAGTCCCATTTCTTCTTTTACTTCGCGACAAGCTGCTTCTTGAGCCGTTTCGTTGGGGTCGATAAAACCGCCTGGGAGGTCGAGTTTTCCTTTGTCGGGGTTCATATTGCGGACTGTAAATAGTATTTTATCTTTATGCTTGAACACTACTGCTACCGCGGCGGCAATATTGTGGAAATAGGTAAAACCGCAATCGTGACACAAAAAGCGCACGTTATTGGGAAATTCGATGTTTGTAGAAGTACAATTTGGGCAATGTTTAAATATGCTTTCCATAGTTTTTGGGTGTTTTTTTTAATTAGGTGAGTGTTGAGATAACAGATTTTTAAGGTTAGAAAAATATTCTGTATACCTATCTTGGACAAACCTTATACGAATCTTGGACGAATCTTGGACGATAGCTATACCTGTGGTATCACTGTGTAAAAGGTGTTTTGTAGAAAAATTTTCTACACCTTATAGGGCTTCACTTATAAAAATAACTTTTTGTACTTGTTGTCTTTTTTTATTAGGCGACAAATGTACTAAATTTTGTTATCTGAAAAAAATAATTTGTAAAAATAGTTTTTAATTGTTTTTTTAGTTGTACCTTTGCAGAGAAATTAAAAGCGTAATTCTATGGATATATTACTCAAGTCGGCAAAGATTATTGATGAAGAGAGTGCCTATCACGGTGCTGTAAAAGATATTTTAATTTCAGATGGGGTTATTAAGCAGATATCCAATCATATTGCTGCCGAAGGGGTAGATAAGGTGCTGGAAAACACTTATATATCACAAGGTTGGACGGATAGCAGTGTTTGCTTTGGCGAACCAGGCTTTGAAGAGCGGGAGACCTTAGAGAATGGAATGCTTACGGCACAGAGAAGCGGTTTTACACACGTGCTCGTCAATCCGCTTACTCACCCGGTAGCCGACAACAAGCAAGCTGTAATGTATATCAAAGAAAAAACGAAGCATTTTGCTACTACCGCTCACCCTATTGGGGCACTAACGGTAGAAAGCAAGGGGGAATTTCTTGCCGAGCTTTACGATATGCAAAATGGAGGGGCTGTGGCTTTTGGTGATTATAAGAAGCCTATACACAACAGCAACCTGCTGAAAATAGCCTTGCAATATACACAGCCTTTCGGTGGTATTGTTATTTCTTTTCCTAACGATGCTAAAATTATGGGTAAAGGTGTGGTGAATGAGCACATAGAAAGCACACGATTAGGACTAAAAGGCATTCCTGCTTTGGCTGAAGAACTGTGTGTAGCGCGTGATTTGGCTATATTAGAATACGCAGGGGGGAAGTTACATATTCCTACTATATCCACAGCAAAATCGGTAGTGCTTATTGAGGAGGCAAAAAACAAAGGATTGGACGTGACTTGTAGCGTAGCTATCCATAATATTCAGTTTACTGACGAGGTTTTAGAAGGGTTTGATACCAATTACAAAGTGTTGCCCCCTTTGCGCGATACTGAAAATGTAAAGGGACTAAGAGACGCCTTACAAAGAGGAGCGATAGACTTTGTTACCTCTGACCATAATCCGTTGGACATAGAACTCAAATTTAAAGAGTTTGACCTTGCCTCGTTTGGAACTATTGGGCTGGAGAATGTGTGGGGTGTGCTTAGTCAGTATACAACTGTTGAAAGAGCGGTAACACTGCTTACCTCGGCGCGCAAACGTTTCGGGATACCTACTGCACCCATAGCTGAAAATACAGAAGCTGATGTTACTATCTTTACTCCCGAAGGAGAGACTGTTTTTACAAAAGAGATGATATTATCAGCTTCGAAGAATAGTGCTTTTATAGGTGCGACGATGAAAGGAAAAGTATTGGGGATTATTGCTCACAGACAAGCAATATTGAACGATGGAGTTTAAGAAATGTCTTACCTTTGTTATAGGGAGCTTGATTTTATTATTTACAAACTGTTACTTTAAAACAAAGAAAAAAACAATGGAAACACATAAAAAACTACCTTTAGAATACGTAATTCGCGAGCCACAGGTAAGGACTAAACGTTCGCCTGTAATATTTATGTTGCACGGTTATGGGAGCAATGAGGAAGACCTTTTCTCCTTTGCCGATGAATTACCCAAAGAATACACGATTATATCATTGCGTGCGCCTTATAATTTAACCTCATTTGGTTATGCCTGGTATATGATTAACTTTGATGAAGACCAAGCCTATTGGAGCGATAATGAGCAGGCTATTGAATCGCGTGAATTAATAATGAAATGTATTGATGAGGCTTGTAAGGTATATGATTTGGATACGAGAAACATAAACCTCTTAGGATTCAGTCAGGGGAGTATATTAAGTATGGCTATTGCGATATCTTATCCTAAGAAAATACGCAGAGTAATAGCACTGAGTGGTTACTTAAATGAGGATATCTTGAAAGACGGATATAAGAAAGAGAACCATTCGGCTACGCACTTTTACGTATCGCACGGCACCAGTGACCAAGTAATACCTGTGGAATGGGACAGGAAAACTCCTGAGTTTTTAAAATCGATAGGGGCTAAATGCACTTATGAAGAGTTTCCGATAGGGCACGGTGTATCACCACAAAACTTTTATTCATTCCGTGAATGGCTTAGTAAATATTGATTTATGGACAAAGCAACACTTAAATCAGAATATAATATATTCAAGCAAAAGGCTTATATTATTATTTATGGGACGAATACACGCTTAGGTAAACTATTTGACCTTGTGCTGTTGTCGCTCATTACTATCAGTGTGATAATGGTAATGCTTGAAACCGTAAAGGGTGTTGACTACCATTTGCACGGTTTGTTAGTGTTTATGGAGTGGGTGATAACCGTTTTCTTCTCACTTGAATATATCTTGCGCATTATTACCAATAAAAAGCCTTATAAATATATTTTTAGTATGTATGGCATTATAGACCTCATTGCTATTTTGCCGATGTACATATCGTTCTTCGCTCCTGGTGCAAAGGCAATATCAGTAGTGAGGGCTCTGCGCTTATTGCGTATTTTCCGTATCTTGGATTTAGCGAGTTTTATGAAGCAAGGGGAGGAGCTGAAAATGGCTTTGCGCACTAGCCGAGACAAAATTCTTATCTTCATTTATTTCATATCGGTGATTTGTATACTCTTAGGGTCAGTAATGTATGTAGTGGAAGGACACCAGAACGGGTTTAGCAGTATCCCACGCGGTGTTTACTGGTGTATTGTAACAATGACTACCGTAGGCTTTGGAGATATAGCTCCGCAAACTACATTGGGACAGCTGATAGCTTCGTTTGTAATGATATTGGGTTATGGCGTTATTGCGGTACCTACGGGTATTGTTACTGCTGAATATACCCATATGAAAAAGAAACAATCTTTTGAGGGGAGCAAAAAGCAACACAAAGAGAATGAGGTTGCTGGAAAATTAGTTTGCAAACAATGTTCTTTTGATAAACATTTGCAGGGGGCTAAATATTGTAGCCAATGTGGTAGTGAGTTAATACTCCAAAAGAGCAATCACGATGAAGCATAAAAAAATACTTTTGAGTGTGGTAGGACCTACTGCTATTGGAAAAACGCGAATGGCTATAGCCTTAGCACAACACTTCGGTACTGAAATCATCTCTTGCGACTCACGTCAGTTTTTTAAGGAGCTTTCAATAGGCACAGCTGTTCCTTCGCCCTATGAATTGGCACAGGCAAAGCACCATTTCATTCAGCATAAATCTATTTTTGAGCCTTATTCGGTAGGTGATTTTGAGCGCGATGCTATTAGCTTGCTCAACACACTTTTTAGAACTCACGATGTGGTAGTAATGGTAGGAGGAAGTGGACTTTATGCTAATGCAGTGCTCAGTGGGTTAGATGATTTTCCTGAAACCGATGAACAGATAAGAAAAGAGCTGAATGCGCAGTATAAAGCAGAAGGCATTGTTTTTTTGCAACAAAAGCTAAAAACTTTAGACCCTGTGCAATACGAGAAAATAGATACAAATAATCCGCAACGAATGATACGCGCCTTAGAAGTGTGTATGGTAGCAGGGAAGCCTTATTCGTCTTTTTTAAACAAAAAAGAAACGGTGAGAGACTTTGAGAGCATACAAGTAGGACTTACGGCAGAACGAGAGGTGCTTTACAATCGCATTGATGAGCGAGTAGAGCAAATGCTTGGAGATGGGTTGCTTATAGAAGCACAAGATATGTTTCGGCACAAGGAACTCAATGCCTTGCAGACAGTAGGCTACAAGGAGTTATTTGCTTTTTTTGAAGGGAAGACCTCGTTTGGCTTTGCGATAGAGGAAATTAAGAAGAACACTCGTCGATTTGCTAAGCGACAATTTACGTGGTTTCATAAAGATAGTTCTATACATTGGTTTGATTACAGGACAACGGTGGAGGAAGTTCTTCAGAAAACCACAATGCAGAAATGCCAATAATACCAAATTAATGACAGAGCGAGATCGTAGCACGACAGGTAGGTGCGAGCCGCACAGGCAGTCGTAGCACGACGGGCAGATAGAGAAAAGACGAACAATGAACGAAGAAAAGACGAAGAAAAGACGAACGATGAACGAAGAATGAACGAAGGGAAGGAGGAGTTAAAACAAACCTAAGAAGGAGGATAGAGGAAGATATTTTGAAGTAAAAAAGGTGTGTTTGATTTGAGGAATGATAGAAGTATTGTAAAAAATATTATCTTTGCACCAAAATTTGTAATTGATAACTAATGAAAAAACTGATTTTATTAGCTTTTGCGCTACTGGTATTGCAATCTTGTAGTGTAACGAATACCTTTACATTTCATAAAGATGCTACTATTTCTACGGATATGGCAGTGGATATGAGTGAAATGCTTGCTATGCAAGCAAAGGCAAAACAAGGAGAAAACAGTTTGAAAAACGTGAATATGCCCGAATTTCCGAAAGAATGGCAATCGGTTTACGACTTTCAAAAAACAGTAGAAAAGGATAGCATTCCTGCTGATAAAGCTGAATTGCTGAAACGCGCAGCTATTAAAGGACTTTTTAAAGACAATAAGGAAGTAGGTTTTCAGGTTAGGTTCGACCATTTTGCACCTGAAGAATACGCTTCAATCACCGCCGCTATTGATAGAGGGACACGCAATAACAACCCTCTGAGTATTTCGGCTTTTAAATGGGACGGCAAGGAGTTGCACCTCAATATTGCTGCTTTGGAACAAAATATAGATGATGAAGAGCAAGCAGAGCGCGTAGCACAGATGAAGAAGATGTTTAATATTGATATCAATAATACGCTTGTGTTCGAGGGCAAAATAAAGAAGATAAAAGGTAAACACCCTTATATTGAGAAAATAGATGCTCACACCGTGAAAATTGATTTAAAAGCCACTGATGGCAAAAAGAAAAAGAGACGCGATAAAGAGATTGTAATCGTTATCAAATAGTTTTTATCTCTTACCACTTAACTATTACTTAAAATGTTATATTATTTATTAGAAAACCTTGAAAAATATTACGACTTTCCAGGGTCGGGGCTTTATAAATACTTATCGTTTCGCGCAGGCTTGGCTTTAATGCTTTCCTTGCTTATTTCTACCATCTATGGGAAGCGTATTATTCGCTTCCTACAACGCAAACAGATAGGCGAGACGGTGCGAGACTTAGGGCTTACGGGGCAGAATGAGAAAGCAGGCACTCCTACTATGGGGGGGATTATCATTATTCTTGCCACGCTTATACCTGTACTGCTGTTGGCTAAGTTAGATAACGTATATACCCTATTGCTACTCATCACTACTGTGTGGATGGGAGCTATTGGCTTTGTCGACGATTATATCAAGACTTTCCGCAAGAATAAAGACGGACTGAAAGGACGTTTCAAAATATTAGGGCAAATAGGCTTAGGAATTATCGTAGGGGCGACGCTCTATTTCAATGATAATGTAACTATTAAGAGTGAGAAAACAGGTATTGGGCGAACACGTACTGAAGTAGTAGCAGAAACAGCCACAGAGAATTTTGTTCCAGAAGTGAAATCGACGAAAACTACTATTCCGTTTGTGAAGAATAACGAGTTTGACTATGCTGACCTCATTGCGTGGGCAGGAGATAATTATCATCATTATGTGTGGCTGGTATTTATTCCTATTGTGATTCTTATTGTTACAGCGGTTTCTAACGGAGCGAACCTTACTGATGGTATAGACGGATTGGCAGCGGGAAGCTCGGCTATTATAGTCCTGACATTAGGGTTATTTGCGTGGATTTCGGGTAACATTATCTTCTCCGAATACTTAAACATTATGTATATCCCAAGAGTAGGGGAGATGACGGTATTCATAGCCGCTTTTGCAGGAGCTTTGGTGGGCTTTTTGTGGTATAATACCTATCCTGCCCAAGTGTTTATGGGCGATACAGGAAGTTTGACCATAGGCGGGATTATAGCTGTGATAGCCATAGCAGTGCGCAAAGAACTTTTGTTGCCTGTGCTCTGTGGTATCTTCCTCATTGAAAACTTATCGGTGATATTGCAAGTGGTTTACTTTAAATATACGAAGAAAAAGTATGGTGAAGGTAGACGTATCTTCTTGATGTCGCCTTTACACCACCATTACCAAAAGAAGGGGTATCACGAGAGTAAAATAGTGATGCGCTTTCTTATTGTAGGGATTTTCTTAGCGGTGATTAGCATTGTAACGCTGAAATTGAGATAAGAGCTCAATTAAAAGCTTGGATATATTGGAGAATAGAAATGTGAAAAGCGCCTAAATAATCTGATTATTTAGGCGCTTGACTTTTATATTGATGTTATTGCGTCTTTGAGTTGAGCTAAGGCTTGCCTTACCACACTACGCGGACAAGCTAAATTGATGCGCATATAGCCATTGCCTTCTTCACCATAAATACTACCGTCATTTAAGGCTAAGTGCGCCCTATTGGTACATAGAGCGACTATATCTTTTTGGTTGAGCTGTAACGCACTGAAATCAATAAACACTAAATAAGAGGCTTGAGGTATGATGACTTTTAGTTGAGGTATGTTTTCCTTGATATAACTTACCACTTCATCAATATTACCTTGAACGTAGGTGAGCATTTGTTGTAACCATTCTTCGCCTTTGTTATAGGCTGCTACAACGGTATTAAAAGCAAAGACATTGCCGGCAGCCAATTCGTTCCCTTCTACATAGCTCTCGAAGCGACGACGCAGGGTAGGATTAGCAATTACCGCATAAGAGGTAGCTAAGCCTGCCATATTAAAAGCCTTGCTGGGAGATGCAAATACAACGGAGTTCTGTTTAGCTTCTTCGCTTACTGAGACAAACGGAATGTGCTCGTAGGGAAGTAAGGTAAGGTCGGCGTGGATTTCGTCAGCTACTATTATTACGTTGTTCTGAGCACAGATAGTTGCTACTTTTTTGAGTTCTTCGCGCGTCCATACACGTCCGCCAGGGTTATGAGGGTGGCAGAAGAGAAAGAGTTTACAGCCTTTTACCTTTTTTTCAAAGAGTTTAAAATTGATATGATATTGCCCATCTTTCAGCTCTAATGGACAGTTTACTAATTCGCGATGGTTATTGCGGATTACCTGAGCGAAAGGATTATATACAGGTTGCTGAATCATCACCTTTTCACCACGCTGAGTAAATGCCTGTACTGCCATTGCCAAAGCTGGTACTACGCCAGGTACGAATGAAATCATTTCTTTGGTAATCGTCCACTTATGACGACGCTTTTGCCAACTGATAATGGCTTCATACCAACTTTCGGGTTTCGCTGTGTAGCCAAACACTTCACATTCCATACGTTTTTTCATCACTTCCACTATGAAAGGAGGTGTTTTAAAATCCATATCGGCTACCCACATAGGAAGCAAATCGGTGCGTCCCCAGCGGGGGGCTAATGCCTCTAACTTGAGAGCATCGGTGTGTTTTCTGCAAACTACTTCGTCAAAATTATAATTCACTTTTTAATGATTAATGTTTAATGGTTAATGATTAATATGTTACGTGTTATCGGATATCTATTAGGAAACTCTTACTATTTGGGCACCGAGGGCTTTGAGTCGTCCGTCGATGTTTTCGTAACCACGGTCTATTTGTTCTATATTGTAAATGGTAGAGGTGCCTTTGGCTGAAAGAGCTGCAATAAGCAAGGCTATACCGGCACGAATATCAGGCGAGGTCATTAGGGTTGCGCGCAAAGGAGAACGGAAATCATTACCGATAACGGTAGCGCGGTGAGGGTCGCATAGTATAATTTTAGCGCCCATATCTATGAGTTTATCGATAAAGAATAGCCTACTCTCAAACATCTTTTGGTGAATAAGCACTTCCCCACGTGCTTGGGTAGCGACTACCAGCACGATGCTGAGTAGGTCGGGGGTAAAACCAGGCCAAGGGGCATCAGCTACTGTTAGGATAGAGCCATCTATATAATTTTGGATTTCATAGCCGTTAGTATGAGCGGGGATATGAATATCGTCGTTTTTCTTTTCGAAGGTAATACCTAATTTCTGGAAGATAGTAGGCATAATACCCAAATGCTCCCAGCCTACATTCTTAATGGTAATTTCACTGCGGGTCATAGCAGCCAAGCCTATCCAACTACCTATTTCAATCATATCGGGGAGGATAGTGTGTGTACAACCCTCTAAGCGTTCTACCCCGTTGATAGTAATGAGGTTGGAACCGATACCTTGTATATCGGCTCCCATAGCGTTGAGCATACGGCAGAGTTGTTGTACATAGGGCTCGCAAGCTGCGTTATAAATAGTTGTAGTACCTTCGGCTAATACGGCAGCCATAATAATATTGGAAGTACCCGTAACTGAGGCTTCTTCTAAAAGCATATAGCTTCCTTTTAGTTTCTTGGCTACTACGCTATAAGTAAAGTTATTCTCATCATATTCGAAGTGGGCACCTAATTTGATGAACCCTTCGAAGTGGGTGTCGAGGCGACGGCGACCTATTTTATCACCTCCCGGTTTAGGAATATAGCCTACTCCAAAACGCGTGAGCAGAGGGCCTACTATCATAATAGAACCTCGCAGGGCTTGCCCTTCGGTATGAAAAGCCTCGGACTTTAAATAGTCTATATTGATATCGTCGGCTTGAAAGCTATAAGTACCTTTCCCGAGCTTTTGGATTTTGACGCCTAAATTCTCGAGCAAAGAAATCAGTTTATTCACATCTTGAATATCGGGAATGTTGTGAATGGTAACTTTTTGGTCGGTGAGTAAAACTGCACAAAGCACTTGTAGTGCTTCGTTTTTAGCTCCTTGTGGTGTGATACTTCCTTTGAGGGTATGTCCACCTTCTATTTTAAAAACGCCCATTGTTATTTTTTTTATTGGTTGAGAATATTCTTTTAGCTTGCTGAGGTTGCGGTTGAGGAGTGCGTTTAGTTAGATTTTGCTTCGTGCGGATAAGGTCACGACTATTAGTAAGGTCTTCGTTAGCCTTTCTCAAATCAATTTGCCCGTTACTCAGTTCGTATAGATGTTCAAAAACTACACTATCGTCTACGCTTTCTTTATTCCAAGTGAGGAAGCATTTCTTCATATGGTTAGCGATAGAATACTCTAAAGCTTCACGTAGGTCGCCTTTTTCCCAATTTACGCAAGTGTTTATCATACGAATAATTACGTTGCCGTAGAAGCGGTAGCGGGGATGTGCTTGAGGGTATCTAAGTCTTTCGGGGTGTTTATGAAGTGTGGAAGGCGTGGGTTTTTCATAAGGAGAATCGACGTCTAACTGAAAATCGGACATTATAAAGAGCTGGTCCCAAAGTTTATGTTGAAAATCAGGGACGTCGCGCAAGTGAGGAAATAAGTTTCCCATTACGGCGACGATACTTCGAGCCGTTTTATTACGTGTATCGCGGTCTTTAAGGAGTACCGCTTTTTCTATCATTTTTTGAATGTGTCGCCCGTATTCGGGGATGATTAAGTGAGGGCGTTCGGTGTTATATTCTAAGGTCGTCATAATGATAATATTCCTTTTACTTTACCAGCTTCTTTGTAATAGGCAATTACCTCATCGGGGGTTTTCACCATAAGGCTTACCGAAACACCTGTGTACTTATCGTTAGATGATGGGCGTGTGGTGATTTCGGCATCGGTATTTTTAAATACCTCTTTGAGCTGATTGAGTTTGGCTTCATCAGTAGGTATTACAAATTTATAGAGATAACGAGTAGGGAAGAGCGAAGTCTCGATGAGTTCATTCTTTAAGCGCTCGTAAAATTCGGCTAATTCTTGTTCTGTTTTCATTGAGTTGATTACTAATATTCGTATTCTGTGGTTTCTTCTAACTTACCGTTGGAGTCGTATTTTTTAATTTCTCTTATATTACCCTGTGCATTGTATTGGTATTCCCTGCGATATTCGCTAATAGAATCCGCTTTGCCTTCTTCTTTTGAAATGTGTCTCATTAAGGTAAGACAATTTTTAGAAATAAACTCTTCGGGGTAGAGCAAGTCGCCTAAATGACCATAAGCTTGATTAGGTTTATCATTGTATTGATACTCCCAAATATCGGCAGTTCGAGTGAACTTTTGTTCACTTTTTAGCTTATTCCAACGGCTGTCGAAAGTAAGCGTTTCAGTATGACTACCTACAATAGCAACTGAAACAGTAGTGCCGCTATAAGTGTAGTTTGTTTCAATAACACTTGGTTTAGAATCTGTGTATTGTAGCGAAGAGTAAATATACTTTGTGAGCTTACCTTCAAGGTCGTAAGAATAGTTATGAGTATTCGTTCTAACGCCCCCCTCTACAATTTTAATCTTTTCTACCAATCTTTTATTTTCAAAGCGGTAAGTTTCTTTCTCATCAAGTACAGTGCGCCCCTTACGTGAGGTGGTAATTTCGGTGGGGTAACCATTAGCATCATACTTGTAATCAATGATGTAAGTGGTAACATTTCCATTTTTTAAATCAGTTACTTTCTGAACAGATTTGGTAACCTTACCATTGACAATAGTAGACTCAGCAACCAATTTCATTTGTCTTAAATGATAGGTAGTAGTTTCAATGCGAGGATATACCCCCACAGTGGGTTCAGGAGCGGGTTTGGGGTCTAAAGTAACAGGAGGCTTCTTGTCGTCAGGAGCATCATTATCGTTTTTACTACACGCAGTCAAGCAAGCAGTAACTAATAGGGAAAGAATTATTCTTTTCATTTTTTTGAAATTAAAAACTTGGTGCAAATATACGAAATAAATTTTAATTAACAATTATTTAATGCCGATAATACTAATAATAGTAGAAATACCGATAATTAGCTTTGCCAGAGGGAAATGAGGAAATGAGAGAATGAGAGAATGAGGAAATTAGAAAATGAGGAAATGAGGAAATGAGGAAATAGGTAGTGATAAGAATGTTTTTTTGACAGGTCTGACTTGTCGGACAAATCGGGCTGGTTAGGGTTTTCGGAAGGAAACGAAATTTTTCAGAAGGAGACTATGAGGGCTTTTGATGAAAAAAGGCTGAGAGGAAGGTGGGGTTAGCTTATAGAGAGCTTATAGGAAGCTTATACGAATCTTGGACGATTGGTATAGAAAGGGTATATAAATAATTGATTAATAGTGTAATACAATAAGGCTAAAAATGTTAAAAACGGGGTTTCGAGGCGAAAGAAAAGAGAAGAGGCACTAGGCCTTAGGCCATAGGCACTAGGAGATAACATCCCCCTTTACACATACCCAGCTGTCGCTGGCTACCTTCAAAGGGGGAGTGTGGTGACGGAAAAGCGGAGGAAAACTCCCCCTTCTTACATACTCTGCTCTCGCGGTGCACATACCCAGCTATTGCTGTCTACCTCAGAGAGGGAGAATGTGGCGAAGGAAAAGTAAAGGTAAAGTGGAGGTAAAATAAAAGAGGAAGGGATACAAGCTATTTGATTTTTTATTATCTTTGCGTGTTATAACTAAATAAAACAGTGATGAAAAGAATATTATTAGCGAGTACTTCTACTGTATATGGGGGTACTTATCTTTCTTATTTACAAGATGAATTGATTGATTTCTTTACAGGAATTGACGAAATATTGTTTGTGCCTTATGCACGCCCCAGTGGTATTACGCACGATGAATATACTCAGATTGCGCAACAGTTTTTCAATAGGGTAGGGAAGAGGATAGTGGGCTTACACACATTCGCTGACCCTAAAAAGGCTATTAGGCAGGCAAAAGCGATTTTTACAGGCGGAGGTAATACCTTCGTGCTGGTGAATCAGTTGTACGGATTGGAAGTGATGGACGTATTGCGTGAAGCAGTAGAAAATGGGACGCTTTATATGGGAACAAGCGCAGGGAGTAATATCGCTGGACAGACAATGCAGACTACTAATGATATGCCTATTGTTTACCCGCCTTCGTTTAAAACCTTAGGGCTTGTGCCTTTTAATATCAACCCTCATTACCTTGACCCAGACCCCCAAAGTAAACACAAGGGAGAAACTCGCGAAACGCGAATTAAGGAATTCCACGTTTTTAACGATACTCCTGTGATAGGTTTGCGCGAAGGTAGTTGGCTACGTGTGGAAGATGAGAAGGTTAGCCTTAAAGGCGATTTGACGGCTAGAATCTTCCTAAAAGGGCAAGAACCTTACGAAAGTACGGAAATTTTGTTGTAGGCAAAGGAAGGAATGTACTACACTTATAATCAGATTGTTATATAATAGGTTTGACGAAAAAGAAGATTAGAAGGGAATATTTTTACGAAGAAAAAGTGTTATTTATTTTTGTAAATCAATTTTTTGTAATACTTTTGAGCCGTAAAAACACTTATTAGACATTTAATTATGAAATTTTACTTTTGTTTTTTAGCCTTATCATTGGCACTTGTAGCGTGTAACGACAATGGTAACCAACTCACTCCTGAGCAGAAAGAAGCAAAATTGCAACATAAGTTGGACTCGATAGCTGAAATAAAATTCTCGGAAATAGTGAAGGAAGACGTAGACTCTTATCCTATTTTTAGAGGGGTATGTGATACAGCAACGACGAAGATAGGACAGAAAGAATGTTTTGAGAGGACTTTTACAACCCTTTTTCAAGAGCGTTTGAAAAAAGCCCCTTATGAAGTAACAGAGCCTGTTACTGACCGTGTATTACTGAATATAAAGGTGGATAATACAGGTAAAATAGTGCTTATAGATATAGAAGCCAATGATAAGACAAAAGAATTACTAAGTACTGATAGTGAAACCTTTGAAGACTCATTACGCGCTAATTTATCGGCGCTCTCAGAGCAAGATGCTATCGTACCAGCTACCAAGAACGGACTGAACGTGAGTACGCAATTTAATTTGCCTATTGAAATTAACGTTAAATAATTGGTCGTAGCTTTTGGAACGCATTATTTTAGGTATCGACCCAGGCACTACTATTATGGGGTTTGGGCTTATTCAGGTGGAAAGAGATACTATGAAGCTCTTACAGCTGAATGAGCTTCGACTTAGTAAATACAGCAATCACTACTTAAAACTAAGTGTGATTTTTAATCGCACTTTGGAGCTAATAGATACCTATAAGCCTGATGAATTGGCTATTGAGGCGCCCTTCTTTGGCAAGAATGTACAATCGATGTTGAAACTCGGAAGAGCGCAGGGAGTGGCGATGGCAGCGGGGCTATCGCGTGAAATTCCTATTACTGAATACGAACCTAAAAAGGTGAAAATGGCTATTACGGGTAATGGTAGTGCCTCCAAGGAACAAGTAGCCAAAATGCTTCAGCAACTTCTGAATATAAAAGAACTCCCCAAACACTTTGACGCAACCGACGGTCTGGCGGTGGCTGTTTGTCACTTTTTTAACGGTGGCAAGTCGCAAAAACAACAAAGTTATAGTGGTTGGGACGCTTTTGTAAAACAAAATCAAGACCGTATAGGTTAAAAAATACTTCATTTTGTATAGCTTATACATTCATATTCCCTTTTGTAGGCGTGCTTGTTATTATTGTGATTTCCATTTTTCGACTACTCTGAAAAGAAAAGGAGAAATGGTAAATGCCCTTTGTGAGGAACTCATTTTGCGCAAAGGGGAAGCCGTAGGTAGTGAGTTACAGACAATCTACTTAGGAGGAGGGACGCCCAGTATCCTTTCGTATGAGGAATTACAACAGCTTTTTCGCACTATCTTCACACATTACAAGGTAAATACCACAGCTGAAATTACCTTAGAAGCTAATCCTGATGACTTTTTTAGAGCTACTTCTCCCGAGCAATTTTTGAAACAATTACGCTCTTTGGGTATCAATAGGCTCAGTTTAGGAGTGCAGTCGTTTTTTGAAGAGGACTTGCGATTGATGAACAGAGTGCATACGGTAAGCCAAGTAGAGACTTTATTACAGATAGCTCCACAGTATTTTAATAATATCACGATTGATTTGATTTACGGCATTCCCCAAATGAGTGAGGAACGCTGGCAGGAGAATATCAATAAGGCACTGTCTTTCGATATTCCGCATATCTCAGCCTATGCGCTTACGGTAGAAGAAAAAACAGCTTTGCACAAGTTTATTGCTACGGGTAAAATCGCACCAATAAGCGATGAGCAGGCTTACACTCACTTTCAAATGTTGATAGATACTCTGGAAGCAGAGGGTTTTATACAATACGAGTTTTCAAACTTTGGCAAAGAAGGGTATTTTAGCAGGAATAACACGGCTTATTGGTTTGGCAAGCCCTATATGGGAATAGGTCCTTCAGCCCACAGTTTTAACGGGAAGGAGCGTAGTTGGAATATTGCTCATAACATTAAGTATATACAACAAATACAGCAGGGGATTTTGCCACAGGAAAAAGAAGAACTTACCCTTAATAACCGATATAACGAACTCATCATCACGCGTATACGCACGATGGTAGGGATTGATTTAGAAGAAGTGAGAACAGTATTTGGGGAAGGTTACCGCCAATATTTGTTACAACAAGCACAGAAGTACCTTGCCGATGAGCTTTTAGTTATAGAAGAAAACCATCTGAAAGTAACGCGCAAAGGCAGATTCCTCTCAGATGGTATAGCTTCGGATTTATTTAGGGTGGATGATCTCACTTAGTGGTTTGAAGGTAGGGTTTAGATTCCCGTCGATATGGTATTCCAAAAGTAGGTCACCCCACAATTCACCATCAGTAAATTCACAAATCACCCATTTTTCATTAAGTATTCTTATTTTATTAAACAAGAACTTCCCATTGCTTTCAGATTTGATGTAAGGGTTTTTAGTGTCCTTTACGTTCATCTCCATTAAAGCATTGACAACAATTTGTGAAGGATTTTCAATTTTCAAATCTTCGAAATACTGTTGTGCTAATTCGTTTGTTTCGAGGCTGAAGTTAAGTGCTTCGATGCGTTGTTCATCGAGTTTCTTGATAGAATCGGTGAGTTTTGAAATCTTCTCAGCTGATTCTTTCATCGCTGTAACATTTGCATTGCTATCTGTTTGGTTGCAACCGGCTAAAAGGGCAAAGGCTCCTAAAAGCGTAATAAAAATTCGTTTATTCATTATGATAAGGTTTTTGTTCGCTTAGATTTAGCACTTTTACTTTGGGTTTTCGTCGTAAGTAAGCGTGCAAAAGATGACGGTTTGTTAATGAATTGGGTAAAGGAGTGATGAGGTTTTGTAACATCTCTAATTGAGTAAGCTGGAAATTCAGATTAAAGAAGGCATAGCCTTGAATATTGCCATCGACTACTAAAATAATGCTTTTCTCGCCTATTACTCTACCTTTATCTACAATAGCTACGTTTCGGTGCACAAGTCCGTATTTTGAGAGCACCTCAGAGGCGCGTGTGTTATACTCCTCAACGGTTTCGTTATTGAAATCTACTTCGTTTAAATGGTACTCTTCAGTGATTTGATTTAAAAAGTGCTGGGCTTGTTCTTTGGTTTCAAAAGTAGTGATAATTTCGTTTTGAGTGGATAATAATTCTATTGAAAAACAAAGATATCCCTTAGTATTAAAGTGAGAAGTGAGTGTATAAGTGATATTTATTTCTTTTTCAGGATTTCGCCTATTACATTTTGGGAGGTTGAGGTGTATTTCTTCTAACCTTTTTAAAGTAGCGATGAGTTCATTGCCTGTTTCTTGATAAGTAACTCGATAAGTATGACGTTGCAAGTATCTATCGCGTTTGGACGGAGAAGTGAAGAGCCTATTTACTTGTTGTTTGATATTTTTGTGTTTCCCGATGTAAATAACCTTACCTTCTTCGTTATGCATATAAAAAATCCCTAATGTTTCAGGGAGAGTGTCGAGTATTTTCAGATGACGAGAAGCCATTTCTAAACGAATATCTTGCTTGATAGAGGTAGTAATGATATCCTTTTTGGTGTCCTTTTCGAGTAGGTATTTAAAGAGTTTTAAGGTAGCCAAGGCATCACCTGAAGCACGATGCCGGTCGCTTACAGGAATACCTAAGGAGCGCACTAACTTACCTAAACTATATGATTCTTTATTGGGAATGAGTCGCTCGGAGAGTTCTACGGTGCAGAGCGTTGTACGGACAAAGTCGTATCCTAAGCGGCGAAATTCAGTTTGCAAGATGCGATAATCGAAGGCGGCATTATGACCTACGATAATGCAATCGGTGGTAATTTCGACAATGCGTTTGGCAACCTCATAGAATTTAGGAGCATTGCGCAACATTTTGTTGTTGATGCCTGTAAGTTTAGTAACGAACTCTTGAATGGGGCGTTCGGGGTTTATCAATGATATGAACTGGTCGGTTATTTCGTGCCCGTTGAACTGATAGATGGCGATATCGGTAATGCCCTCTTCATTGTATTTACCTCCTGTGGTTTCTATGTCGAGTATTGCGTACAAATGTTTAGGTGTTAGGTTTTATGGATTAGGTATTAGAAAAGAAAAAAGCAAAGAGGAAGGAAGGTCTTACTCTTTGCTTTTATAAGTTTGTTTAACTGATTAGCGAACTTCTTTAATACGGGCTTTTTTACCAGTAAGTCCTCTAAAATAGTAAATACGAGCACGTCTTACTTTACCTTTTTTGTTTACTTCAATTTTTTGAAGGGCAGGCATATTGATAGGGAAGATACGTTCTACACCTACGGTTCCTGACATTTTACGAATAGTAAAAGTAGCGGTTACGCCGTGACCTTTGCGTTGAATAACAACGCCTTTAAAAAACTGAGTACGTTTTTTATCACCTTCTTTAATCTCGTAATACACAGTGATAGTATCACCAGCCGAGAAATCGGGGAAGTCCTTTTTTTCGATAAAGTTGTCTTGTACGTACTTTAATAATGGTTCCATAAAAAATATAAATAATTATGTTATCATTGGGCAACATTCACGACTCTCGCCAGAGGTTACTCCAAATCGGGGGCAAAGGTAGTACTTTTTTTTGAATTAGCAAGATACCTATAAAAGAAAAATTTTGTAATGTGCTAATGAGATGTGATAAGTTACTTAAAAAAGCAAATGTACTACTGGGGGTGCTAATACAGCGGTAAAGATGCCGTTAAAAATCATTCCTAAACTAGCATATACTGCGTATTTTTCACTTAGGTTGAACGCCGCCATAATACCCAAAGCGTGAGAAGCGGTACCTAATGAAATGCCTTTAGCCATAGGGCTTTTGATGCGGAACCAATTCAGGAAGGTAATACCAAAAAGATTCCCTAAGAAACCAGTGGTCATTACCGCCATTACTGTAATAGGTTCAATACCATTGAGCATACGCGAGACTTCCAACGCGATAGGAGTAGTAACCGATTTAGGGGCTAATGAAATGGCGATATCGTCTTCGAGCCCTAACCATTTGGCTACCAAACAAACTGTAAGTACCCCTACTAAACTACCTACAAACTGAGAGAGCACTAAGGGTATCAGCTGTTTTCTTATCTTAGAGAGCTGTAAATAGAGAGGTACCCCTAAGGCTACAATAGAAGGTTTGAGCCAAAAATCGATATACTTACCGGCTTCTTCATATTTTTGAGGAGAAATACCAAAGATTATTAGATAAGAAATAAGCACTAAAACAGTGATTAATACTGGATTTAAAAAAACCGAATTATATTTGCGTTGCAAAAGTAATACCCCGTAATAGAGGATAAAAGTAATAGCCAAAAGGAAGGCTTCGTTTTCTACAAAAGGTTTCATTATTTTAATTTTTTACGGAAGAATTGATATACGTGACCAGTTATAACAATCACTACTACGGTACTGATGATAATAGAAAGGAAGATAGCTAAAAAGTTTTCACCTATCTGTTTAAAGTATGCCATAATGCCAATACTTGGGGGTACGAAAAACAATCCTAAATTAGAAATTAATAAATCTGAGAGAGCTTTTATAGACTGTAATTTCACCCAACCAAGCTCTAAAAATAGGGTGAGAAAGAGCATTCCTATGATACTTGAAGGAAAAGGAATGTGTGTGAGAGCAACGATGAGTTCTCCTAAGCCTAAACAGCCGAAAACGATTGCAAAATAACGTATTAACATAATAATTTTGTACTTAAAAAACGGTTGCAAAAGTACTATTTCTTTTTTTAATAGTGTTAAAAAAAATATAAAAATTTGCTTGTTATATATTTTTTTACCTACATTTGCGGAGTAAAAATCATAAGTTATGAGTAATAATTACGACAAACCTATTTTTATGGACTCAGCGTCCAATGGAACAGATGGAGGGCAATCTTATCCTTCATATCCCAATGATGATGACAGACCGAGAGGTGGTGTTTTATCGAAAATTTTAATTGCTATTTTGGCTTTGGTAGCAGGAGGCTTAGGTTATTATACCTATTCTCTTAACAAAAACAAAGAGGCAACGGAAGCAGATCTTAACTCTCAGAAAGAGCAAGTGCTTAAAGATTTGAACGCTTTGAAAGGAAGCTACGACAAAGTAGTGGACGATAACAAAAACGTGAATCAGGATTTGCTTGATGCGCGTGACAAGATTGGCAAGTACATCGATTCATTGCAGAATATGAAACTTAATGTTTCGGCATTGGCTCGTTTTAAAAACCAAGCGTTTGCTCTTGCCAAAGAGCGTGATTTCTTAATCAGAAAGAACGACTCATTGGCACGTGCTAACACTGCTATCAGAAAGGATTTAGACAGTGTGTCAGTAAAATTAGACGACACAAGTGCTAAAGCCGATTCACTTGCTCGCCAAGCCAATAGCTTGAAAAAAGTGGTAGAAGCCGGTTCTGCACTTCAAATTAGCAAACTTACAATAGAAGCTGTAAAAGGCACTAAGAACAAAATTACCGAAAGAGGTCGTGCAGCTGAGAAATTAAGAGTTTGCTTTACTGTAGGAGCTAACAGAATAGCAAAATCAGGCTCAAGATACTTCTATGTGAAAGTAGTTTCACCATCGGGAGTTACCTTAGGAGCTAACGACTCTACCTCAGAAGGAGAAAACACAGTGAATTATAGTACAGCTACTCACTTCATCTACGACAATAAGAATGTGGATGTGTGTGACTTTATCAGCAGAACAGGAAAAGAGTTTGATAAAGGCACTTATAAAGTAACTGTTTATGATGACCGCCTCAACGAAGTAGGTTCAGCAAATTTATTATTGAAATAGCAGTTTCTTAATATAAAAAATAAAAACAGTTCCATAAATAGTATGGAGCTGTTTTTTTTTGAATAATATTTGGAAGTACACTACTTGTTTTGTACTTTTGCGACATCTTAATAAAAAATATACCAATCTTATGAGGACCAACTTATTAATTATGTTATTATTTTTAGGAACGCTACTCAAAGCACAACCTCAAGATGTATCAGTAGTGTTTCATAAACCAGCAAATCATTTTACTGAAAGTATCCCTATTGGGAATGGACGTTTAGGAGCTATGCTCTTTGGAAAGACTGATGTAGATAGAATTGTACTCAATGAAATCTCGTTGTGGTCAGGAGGGACACAAGAAGCTGATGACCCTAATGCGCACAACTATCTTAAAGAAATTCAGAAATTACTTTTACAAGGGAAAAACTTAGAAGCACAAGCACTCTTACAACAGCATTTTGTAGCCAAAGGGAAAGGCTCTTGTTTGGGACAAGGTGCTAACTGTAGCTATGGTTGTTATCAAGTATTGGCAGAACTGCTTTTAGATTGGAAAACCACGTCACCGATTCAAGATTACAAACGAGTATTACGCCTTGATGAAGCAATAGCTGTTACTTTGTTTAAACGAGATAATAACTCAATAGAACAAACAGCTTTTGCTGATTTTAAAAACGATGTGATATGGGTGAAAATAAAAGCTACCTCACCGCTTAATTTAGATATTTCACTCTTCCGCAAAGAGAATGCTACGATTACCTATCAGAATAATAAAATCACTCTTAATGGTGCGTTACCCAACGATGGTAAAGAAGGAATGCACTTTGCATCGGTAGTTGATGTACAAACTGATGGAAAGATAGAGAGTACCCATAAAGCTATTGCTATACAGTCGGCAAAAGAAATTACTTTAAGGATAAGTGCTGTAACTAATTATAACTTTAACAAGGGAGGGCTTTTGGATATTTCAGTAACTAAAAAAGCTAATGAGTACTTGCAAAAAGCCCCTATGAGTTTTGATAAAGCGAAAGCTGAGAGTAGTATTGTTTTTCAGGGATTGTTTAACCGTAATCGCTGGTATGGAAAAGCGAATGCCAATACGGAAGGTCTTACTACTTTTGAGCGATTAGGACGCTTTTATAAAGGTGAGCAAGATGCTTTATTACCTATTTTGTATTATAACTTTGGACGCTATTTGCTTATCTCCTCTTCACGTGAAGGGCTTTTGCCTGCTAATTTGCAAGGTTTATGGGCTGAAGAGTATCAAACACCTTGGAATGGCGATTACCATTTAAACATCAATATACAGATGAATTATTGGCTTGCTGAGCCTACCAATTTGTCGCAGCTTACTGAACCTTTACAAAGGTTTACTAAAAACTTAGTACCCAATGGAAGCAAAACAGCGAAAGCCTATTACAATGCTAATGGTTGGGTAGCTCACGTTATTAGCAATCCTTGGTTTTATACTTCGCCAGGTGAATCGGCGACGTGGGGTTCTACTCTTACGGGAGGCGCTTGGTTATGCGAACATATTTGGCAACATTATCTCTTCACTAAAAATATTAACTTCCTAAGAGAGTATTACCCTGTGCTTAAAGAAGCTACAACCTTCTTTGAGAGTCTGCTTATTAAAGACCCCAAAACGGGTTATTGGGTAACAGCCCCTTCAAACTCTCCTGAAAATGCTTATGTATTACCAGAACTGAAAGACGGTAAAAGACAAATAGGAACTACTTGTGTGGCTCCTACTATGGATATGCAAATAGTGCGAGAACTATTTACTAATACAAGTGATGCTGCTAAGATATTAGGTTTAGACAGTAAGAAACGCACAGAGTGGGAACGTATCAGCAGAAATACAGTTCCTAATCGCATAGGTAAAAAAGGAGACCTTAACGAATGGCTTGACGATTGGGAAGATGCTGAACCACAACATAGGCACGTTTCTCATCTTTACGGCTTATACCCATATGATGAGATTACTCCTTGGGATACACCAGATTTAGCCAAAGCCGCTAAAAAGACATTAGAAATACGCGGTGATGCAGGTACGGGGTGGTCACGTGCGTGGAAGATAAACTTTTGGGCACGACTACAAGACGGCAATCACGCATTACTTTTGTTGCGCCAATTATTACACCCTGTAAACCCTAATATAACTGACGGACAAGGAGGAGGCACTTATCCTAATTTGTTTTGTGCACACCCTCCGTTTCAAATAGATGGGAACTTTGGAGGTACAGCGGGCATAGCTGAAATGCTCTTACAGAGTCACGGGAAGGGTAATGTTATTCGCTTTTTACCTGCTCTTCCTTCTCACCCCGATTGGGAAAACGGCGTTATGAAAGGTATGAGAGCTCGCAATGGTTTTGAAGTAAACTTTGAATGGCAACAATTCAAATTGGAGAAAGCTGAAATTACTTCGCTAAATGGAGGAGAATGCAGTGTGTTATTACCTGCCAATAAGAATGTTTATAGTAGAGGAAAGGCGATTGTAAAAGGAAGTAATAAAGATAAAGTGATAACGTTCAGAACAGAGAAGAACAAAACATATAATATTTATTAAAAGAGCTCAATAAAAGGAAAAGAAGCCTGTACAAAAAGTTTTGTTTTGTGAGAGCGATTTGCCAATCGCCCCTACAATATAACTAAAAGAAATTGATTATTGAGGTAATCAACTTTGCCAAAGGTGCGAGCCACACAGGCAAAAACTTTGGCAAAGTGTAGCGACCCATAAAAGAAAAATACGCACTAAGATTTTCTTAGTGCGTATTTTTTATTTGTATATCTATATCACGAGGTGAGCGTTGAGAGGGTGTTTTATGGCTTCCTCTTTATTTTGTGTAAAAGTCTACTATTTTGCGAATAGCACGTTCACACACGGGGCAGAAGCCTTTTGGTTCGTTAGATTTCATACGGCAGTCTTGTGCAGGACTGTAAATGCCTTTACTGGTGTAACCTCCTCCTTCGAAAGCACCTACAACATCTTTATATTTAGGAGTGCGAGGAGTAGGGATAGGAGTCTTCTTTTTTACCATATCCTTCCATTTGCTCTCAAAATTCACCAATGAGGTAATGTTTTCTTCCCAAGGTTCAATTTTAGTATTGTACATCTCTTGAAAAGTGGGATCCCAATCGTAGTAATATTCATCGGCGAGACCTACAAAACCGTGTCCGAACTCGTGTATGTATACCTTTTCAGAAAGGTTGTTATCAGCAGTGCCTAAATTTAAGTGATTGTAGAAACCACCGCCACCATAAGTTTCAGTATTTACTAAGATATAGAGTTGGTCGTAAGGGACTACTGAGGCAGCATCGGCTATTTCACAAATACTGTTGGTGGTGAGGTAGCGTTCTTGATTGAAGGTGTAGAAGGAAGAGTTAAATGCAGTGTTTTTAAAAATGTTCTTTCCGGGTATATCGGTACCACTTTCTTGAGAAGGTACGGCTATGGCATATACATTGAAATTGTTTTTGAGCTTATCGAAGGGGGAAATAGTAAACATATAATCGGTCATACGTTGCGCATCGGCATAGAATTTCTCGGTTTCGGCTTGGGTGTATCCTTCTGCTAAGATAGCTATATCTACTTTTTTGGAAGCCTCACCATTATACAGTATTTTCTTCACAGGGAAGGCAACGGTCTTTTCTTCTTTTATAAAATAGTCGTTAGGGTCAATCTCACGAGAAGCAATCGTTTCGAAAACACCTTCACGGTTTCGTTTATCGATGTGCAGAGACAGTTTCTTTTTAGGAAAAGGAATTTGCATAGCGTGATAAAAAAGTCGTTTTTCGGTCTTGGCTTCTTCGATTTCCTTCCACTCATCGGCGAGGGAGTTGAAGCCTTTTGAGAAGACAAGAGTTTCGCCGTCGAACAGTTGAAGGCGCAGGTTTCCTAAGTTCGGAAAAACAAGGTGAGTGTGCGAGCCTCCCCAATGAGGTTCACTTTTGAGCTGTTGAAAAATTACCTCTATACGCTGGGCATTGGCTAATAGATTAAAGTCGATTCTAAGGCTTCTGGAGCAATCGAAAACGGTATTATTTTGAGCGAAAGCGGACTGTACAATAAAAAAAACTAAAAATAAGTGTCTCATATTATAAATTTTTACTACATTTGCATATCCATTAACAATTTTCAATCTCAATTATAAGGCGAGAGTGAAGGAGGATACCATACAGAAAAATATACTATCTTATAGGTACCTTATACAAACCTTATACGAATCTTGGAAGATAGACGAAGGTATAATGAACTAATTTCGAACCTTACCTATCTATAAATCGAAGATAAGATAGAATAATATTCTATTTTCACTAAGTGAATTAGCAAAAACAACTTTATCAAAGGTATCTTTTCTATTGAGAAGCCAAAGGTACTAATAAAACTTTAAATACCAAAACAAAATGGAACATTTAGCTATTTTTAGAATGTCGGCGATGGGAGATGTAGCCATCAGTGTGCCCGTTGTAACAGCTTTTTCGGAGCAATATCCCGATGTAAAAATCACTTACCTCACGCGACCGTTATTTGCACCGATGTTTTCACATATTCCTAACTTGGAGGTATTCACTCCTGAAATTAATGGAAAACACAGTGGTTTATCGGGGCTGTACAAACTGTATAAGGAATTGATAGCAAAGGGAATTGACGGTGTGGCAGACATTCACAATGTGTTGCGCACTAATGTACTGAAATTCTATTTTAAGGGTAGCAAAATACCTTTCAAGCAAATAGACAAAGGACGTAGAGAAAAGAGAGCACTTACCAGCTATAAGTGTAAAGTTTTTGAGCCTTTAAAGCCTTCGTATGAGCGGTATGCTGATGTGTTTGCTTCTTTGGGTTTCCCGATTGACCTAAGTGAACCATATATTTTACCGCCAGAAGAACCGAGTGAAACGGTACAGAAATTGCTGTGTGAAGGAGTGCGTATAGGGGTTGCTCCGTTTGCGTCGTACATAGGTAAACAGTATCCATTTGAAAAGATGTGCGAGGTGATAACGGCACTTTCTCAACGGTATGACAGTGGCAAGATTTACATCTTTGGAGGAGGAAAAGAAGAGGAAGAGCAGGTGAGCAAAATAAACTTACCTAATGCTGAAAATATGGTAGGGAAGCTTTCGTTTAAACAAGAATTGGAGCTCATTTCGCACTTAGATATAATGATAGCAATGGACAGTGGGAATGCGCACCTATCGGCGATGTATGGAATTCCGACGCTTACCTTATGGGGAGTGACGCACCCTTATGCGGGGTTTTATCCTTATTTACAGCCGAAAGAGAATGCTCTTTTGGCAGATAGAGAGCGGTATCCACTCATTCCTACTTCGGTATATGGGAAGAAATACCCAAAAGGTTATGAGAAAGCCATAGAGACTATTACGATTGAAGAGATTATGGCGAAGACAGAAGCTATACTAAGTGACTTAACAGAAGAGAAATAATTAAAACAGATGAAATATATGAAAAGATTTATTACATTTATCCTTGTAACATTAGTTGTAGGCATAGGATACAGCCAAAAGAAGACAGAAAAAAGCAAAGAAGTTATCACCGAAGACAGAAAAGTAGCGAATTATGACGCTATAGAAGTTTCGGGAGCTTATAACCTTGTGCTTACAGAAGGAGAGGTAGGCAAAATAAAAGTGAAAGGACAGAAAGAGGTACTTTCGTATTTAGAGACCAAAGTCTCCAACAATGTGCTTTATATAAGCATTGATAGGAAATACTCACTCAAAACCTCTATCACTGTGTACGTACCTATCGACACACGTTTAAAGAGAGTAGTAGGGAAAGGAGCTGTGGATATATCTACAGAAAAGAAGTTGCAAGTGGGTTCTTTGTTAGTAAAATTAGAGGGTAGTGGAGACCTTGAAGCGTCGGTAACGGCTACTTCGCTTGATTTACAAGTGGCTGGAGCAGGAGGTATAGACATTGCAGGAGAAACCAAAAACCTAAGCATATACGTGAAAGGAGCTGGCGATGTAGATGCTGATGAGCTTAAAGCTGAAAAAGCTACTTTGCGCATAGCGGGAGCAGGAGGTATATCGGCTTATGTAACACAAGAGGTAGATGCTTCTATCGCAGGAGCAGGAGGCATTACTGTGAAAGGGAATCCGCCTGTATTTAAGAAAAGTGTGAAAGGGATAGGGCGTATTAAAATAGAAGAATAACATAGATATGAAGAAAATCATCATTATCAATGGACCGAACTTGAACCTGTTGGGCATTCGAGAGCCTTCGGTTTATGGCAATCAGACCTTTGAGGATTACCTGAAAGAACTGCATAGGAAATATACAGATATTGAATTGTATTATTTCCAGAGTAATTACGAGGGAGCACTGATAGACAAGTTACACCATATAGGTTTTGAGTATGATGGCATTATACTGAATGCAGGAGCCTATACACATACTTCCATAGCCCTTGCCGATGCGGTGGCAGCCATTACAACGCCCGTAGTAGAAGTGCACATTTCTAATACTTTTACGCGTGAAACGTTCAGGCATCAGTCGTTTTTATCGCCGGTGGTGAAGGGTGTAATAGGAGGTTTTGGCTTGAAGAGCTATGAATTGGCACTACAAAGTTTTATAGATTAAACGGATTAGGCTTTTATTGTTTTGATGAAGAAGTATATCCTCAAAAGCTTAAAGATATTGGGTGTGCTGATAGCATTGCTATTGGCATTCATTATCATTTTTCCAATGGTGTACCCTGAGTACGTAACTGAGAAAGTTAAGAAGCTCGCCAATGATAATCTGAACGGAGAAATCAACTTTTCTAAAGCTAAGTTATCTTTCTTTACCCATTTCCCATCGCTTACGCTTAACCTTGATAACTTCTTGATGAAGGGCTCTAAACCCTATGAGAATGATACGCTTGTGGCAGTAAAGCAAATTTCTTTGGGGATAGACGTAAAGGATTTGTTGTTCTCTAAGAAGATAGACATAGAGGAGATATACCTTAAAAATGCTTTTGTGCATATAAAAGTAAACAAACAAGGCGAGGCTAATTACAACGTTTACAAATCATCGGGAGAAGAAAGTACCTCGGAGAGTGATGATACACGGGTGAATTTACAACGTATTGAGCTGAGAAATACCCGACTGATATACGATGATAAATCGACAGAGATTTACCTTCAAGCCAATGGTTTTAATTACTTAGGAAAAGGAGGCTTAGAGGCTTCTATCTTCGATTTGCGTACCAAAGCAGAAATACAATCATTGGATTTTCTTTTTGCAGGGGAAACCTACTTTAAGAACAAACACGTAAACGCAGAGCTAATTACCCAGATTAATACAAATTCATTGGCTTTCATCTTTCAGCAAAACAACTTAAAGATAAACCGATTGCCTGTGGATTTTAAAGGGAAGTTGGATTTTTTGAGCAATGGATATGACATTGACTTGGAAATAGAATCTAAGGATAGCAATCTTGACGACTTCTTTACTGCTTTGCCTCCCCAATTTACACAATGGCATAAGAAAGCCACCCTTAAAGGAAAGACCGATGTGTTCTTTTCGATGAAAGGGCAATATATAGCCTCACAGAATTTGAGTCCCGATATTTATCTAAAAATGAAGGTAAGAGATGGTTATGTAGGCTATAAGGGAGTACCAGCTCCGGCTGAGAATGTGTACTTGAACATAGAAACGAGATTGCCTTCGCTGAACGTAGATAAAGTGGCAGTAAAGCTCGATTCGGTTTACTTTGATATAGGTAAGGAGTACTTCTCGGGCATTGTGAGTCTTGATGGGATAAAGCCTCCTGTAATTGATGCTAAGGTGAGAGCAAACATCAATGTGGAGAATGTGATGCACTTGATGGATATGAAGGACTTCCAACTGAAAGGAATGCTCTTGGCAAACGTGAAGAGTAAGGGTACTTATGCACCTGAACAACGATTGTTCCCTATCACGAAAGGGCTTTTGGAGTTTTCCGATGGTTATGTAAAGACGCCCTACTACCCCAATCCGGTTACTGATATTCACTTCAAAGGGAATATTGAGAACACTGATGGCTCGATGAAAACTTTGGCAGTAAATGTGTCTCCTGCGACGTTCTTGTTTGAAGGAAAGCCTTTTACGGTGAATTTATCGATGGAGAATTTCGACGATATCCGATATGATATACAAGCCAAAGGAGAGTTAGACATAGCTAAAATTTATAAAGTATTCTCACAAAAAGGCTTGGAATTAGAAGGTTATGCCAAAGCCGACCTTACCTTACAAGGCACTCAGAGCGATGCCACTAATGGGCGTTATCATCTTTTGCACAATAAGGGAGTGATAGAACTGCGTAATATCAAAACCACTACAGAATACTTGCCTAAACCGTTTATCATTCAGCAAGGGGTCTTTCACTTCAATCAAGACAATATGCACTTTACTGACTTCCGTGCTACCTATGGGAAATCGGACTTTTTGATGAACGGACGGATGAGCAACGCTATTAACTTCTTCCTATCAAACAACCAAGTGCTGAAAGGAAACTTTACGGTAAGCTCTAACTATCTTGATGTAGATGAGTTTATGTATACTTCTGCCCCTGCTCAAGAGACAAAAGAAGCGAAGGAAGCAACGGTTACCAATGATACTCCAACTGAAAAAGGGGTGGTGATTGTACCTAAACATTTTAACTTTAACTTGAATGCCAATCTTAAAAATGTAGCTTTACAAGGGCTTACTATTCACAATTTGAGAGGTAATACTCAGCTTAATAGAGGAACCTTAGCTCTGCAAAACGTCAGTTTTAATATTATAGGAGTTTCTACACAAATAGATGCTAAATACGCAGATGAAACGCCTAAACGCGCTAATTTTAGTTTTAAGATTAAAGCCAAAGACTTTGACGTGCAAAGAGCCTACAAAGAAGTGAAGATGTTCAGAGAAATGGTGGCAATGGCAAAAGATGCCAAAGGTATTATTTCATTGGATTACGCCGTAGAAGGGAAGCTAGATGATGAGATGTCACCTATTTATCCTTCAATAAAAGGAGGAGGAGTGCTATCGGTGAAGAACGTTCAACTAAAAGGGTTTAAGCTTTTTAATGTTATCAGTGATAGAACAGGTACAGACGGACTGAGAGATGCTAATCTTTCCACTATTGACATCAAGAGTAGTATAAAGAATAATCTTATCACGGTAGAGCGGTTTAAGTTTAAGGTTTCAGGGTTTAGACCACGTATAGAAGGGCAGAGTAGCTTTGACGGTAGATTGAACTTTAAGATGCGTTTGGGCTTACCACCCTTGGGGATTATTGGAATTCCTATAAAAGTAACGGGAACACAAGAAAACCCTAAAATAGGTTTAGGCAAAAAGTCCAAAGATTTAGAAGAAACGGAATACGACCCTAATAATACAGAAGCTATCAATGAAGAAGAACAAAATGGTGAAACTATACAAAAAGAGAATTAACACCCCCATAGGTGAGATGCTTGCCATAGCTACTGATGAGGCAATTTGTATGCTTGACTTTGTTGATAGTAAAAACTGGCTTAAAGACCAAGAAATACTCGTAAAGCATTACGGGGCAACACAAGTAGATGAGGATAGTTTGTTGTTATCGGAGTTGGAGAAACAATTGAGAGAGTACTTTGCCAAAGAGCGTAAAGAGTTTAGTTTGCCACTGGCTTTGGTGGGGACTTCTTTTCAAGAAGAAGTATGGAAAGTGTTACAAACTATTCCGTATGGGGAAGTGCGTTCGTATAAAGAACAGGCTACGGCTGTGGGGAATCCCAAAGGCGTGAGAGCTGTTGCTAATGCCAATGGGAAAAACCGTATTTCAATCGTTATTCCTTGTCATCGTGTTATAGGTTCAGACGGGACACTTACAGGCTATGCTAGTGGAATTGAGAGGAAGCAATTTCTGTTGGATTTAGAAAGGAGTAACGTTTAATTATTTTATCGTTATGGAATTTAGAACAATTGTACCTATACACGAGGCTACTAAAAGCATTACTTATCACTCGCAGATACTGAGTATAGGTTCTTGCTTTGCTGTGAATATGGCGCAGAAGTTTAGTTATTATAAAATTCCTGTTACGGTAAACCCTTTTGGGATACTCTTTCACCCCTTAGCTATTGAAAATGTGCTTAGCAGAGCAATAGAACACACTCCTTATGAGGCTGAAGATTTCTTTTTGCACAATGAACTTTGGCACAGTTTCGACTTTCATTCGGATATGAGTAAACCGAGTTTAGAGGAAGCTGTTCATCTTGCCAATATACAACAAACAGCACTTTATAACACACTACAAAAAGCCGATTTCTGTTTTATTACTCTTGGTACAGCTTGGGTATACATCTATAACAGTACTGATAAGATAGTGGCAAATTGTCATAAAGTGCCTCAACAACACTTCTCAAAACGACTATTATCAATAGAAGAGATAGGGGAGAGCCTTACCCATATTATAGCACTGTTGAAGAAGGTGAATAAGGACTTGCAATGTGTTTTCACTATTTCGCCTGTACGACACTTGAAAGATGGTTTTTTAGAAAACCAAGTGAGCAAAGCACATTTGTTGGTAGCACTTTATTCGGTACTTTCATCGGGGGTGTGCACTTATTTTCCAGCCTATGAGTTGCTTTTAGATGAACTTCGCGATTACCGCTTTTACGCTAATGATATGGTACACCCATCGGAGATGGCTATAGACTATATTTGGGAACGCTTAGTAGAAACCTATATAGATAAGGCTACTCAGGCAGATATGAAACAAGTAGATGCCATACAAAAAGGGTTGCAACATCGTCCGTTTAACCCTAAAACAGAGAGTTATCAGCAGTTTCAAATACAATTACGACAGAAAATAGAGGTTTTTGAGAAGAAATACCCCCATATTGAGATATAAAAAAGCTATCTAATAAGAACTATTAGATAGCTTTTTGTTTATTGTTATGTAAGCCTATTACAATACTTGAATTTCATCGATGAAGAGGAAGCCAGGTTTACCAGCTGCTCCTTGATGGAAAGAAGGAATTTTGTTTACTCCATTTATCTTCACTTTTAGATAGGTTACTTCTTTTTCAGGGAAAGAAAGAGAGTAAGTTTTTATTTCTTTGAGAGGTTCCTTAGGAAGCGCATAGTTTTCTTTAGCGAGTAAATCATAACTTTTACCGTCCTTAGACCCCGATACTTCAAAGCTAGTAGGAGGGTAAATCCAATCACCTGTTTCAATAAGAGCATTGAAGCGCACTTCTTTTACAGGAGTATTTTCTTTTAGGGTAATCACCACTTCACAAGGTGCTTCACTAAAACCTAACCATTCTCCAGAGCGTGAATTAGTACCCCCTTTTCTACCATCAACTAAGGTAATAGCGCCCCCAAAAGTATAGTTGTAACTAGGTTTACTGAGAAACTCAATAGGGCGTACGGTTGCTTTGTTGAAAAGGAACTGTTGTTCGAAGCTACTTTCGGTTTCTTGACCGAATACTTTAGCTTTTAGATGGGTATCTTGGGTGAGTTTTAAAGGTTCTTTATACACGTTAGAACTTTTAGTAGGTTCACTCCCATCGGTAGTGTAATAGATAGGTGTATCTTGTAAACAAGAGAATGTTACTTGTATATCACCTACCTCAGGTTTTACTTCGGCACGAAGGTCGAATATGTGTTTAGCATAGTTATAACCTTCTAACTGGTAGATAGGAAGTAAGCGCATTAAGCGTTGTAAAAACTGATTGTAGTCTTTAGGTTTTGAAGGGTCTTCCCATTGTACTTCGGCTAAGGCTGCAAAACGAGGCAATACCATATATTGTACGTGTTTGAAAGTCTTGATATACTCTGTCCAAACATTGGCTTGTACTCCTAAGATGTGTTTTTGTTGCTCTTTATTAAGTGCATCGGGGTAAGGATTGAAAGAGTAAACACGTTCTACCGGTACATAACCACCAATAGCAAGAGGTTCTTTATCGGTTTTATCTGTTTGATAATAGTCGAAGTAGCAATAAGAAACAGGGGTCATAATAGCATCGTGGTTAGACTTGGCTGCTTCTATAGCGCCCCCGATGCCTCTCCAAGACATTACAGTAGCATTAGGAGCTAAACCTCCTTCAAGGATTTCGTCCCAACCAATGATTTTGCGACCTTTTTTAGCTAATACATCTTCGGCGAATGTAATTATGTGACTTTGTAAGTATTCTTCGGCTGTGTGTTTAGCATCACCTTTAATACCTAACTCTTTTATCTTAGCTTGGCATTTAGGGCATTTCTTCCAGCTATCTTTAGGACATTCGTCACCTCCTATATGGATATATTCTGAAGGGAATACTTCAGTTACTTCTTCTAATATATTTTTAATGAAATCATAAGTTTCGGGGTTGCCAGCACAAAGTACATCTTCGGCTATGCCCCAAGTTTCTCTTACTTTATAAGGGCCTCCTGTACAGCCTAATTGTGGATAAGTAGCCAAAGCAGCAACCATATGTCCTGGGAGGTCTATCTCAGGAATAACGGTAATATTGCGGTCGGCGGCATATTTTACAATGTCTTTCATTTCTTGCTGAGTATAGAAGCCTCCGTGAGGTTTACCATCGAAGGTGTCCCACTGTTTGTTTACCATAGTTTGGCTACGAGTGCTTCCTACCACAGTAAGTTCGGGGTATTTTTTAGATTCAAAACGCCAACCTTGATCATCGGTGAGATGCCAGTGGAATTTATTGATATTGTGGAGTGCTAACATATCGATATAAATGCGCACAGAGTCGGCAGTAAAAAAGTGACGGGCACTATCTAAATGTGCACCACGATATGCGAAATAGGGTTTATCGGTTATTTCTTTGGCAGGGAAGATGACTTTGCCTACTTTTTGTACCGGAATGGATTTTCTCAAGAGTTGTACTCCATAGAAAGTACCCGCTTTAGAAGCTCCATTTACAGTAATATTCTTTGCATTCACCACTACTTGGTAAGCCTCTTTGTTGTTGTTTTGGTAATTTTGCAACAAGGCAATAGTGTTGGTCTCATTGTTTTGATTAGGAGCGATATTCACTTCAATTCCTGCTTGTTTTTTGATATACTCTTGCAAGAATCCAGCGTACTGCTGTAAAGAAGCATCACCTTCTGGATAGGTGATTTTGGTATCAGCCGTAAGTACGAAAGGTTTATCGGCATCAGCTTGGGGAGTGGTAATCATTTCGGGTAGTGGAATTACCTCATAATTAGCAGTACTCTCTCCTTGATTGTTTGTAGTTGATTTACACGAAATAATCGTTATCAATAACAAAAGTGCGGAAGTTAATTTTATCTTCATTACATTTAAAATTTGAATTAATGGGACAAAGGTATAAAATTTTTTTTGAATATTTTTTGGTTAGGTGATATTTTTTTTGCACCTTTGCAAATATTTTTAGAAAGTGATTTAAAACTGCTCAGAAAGCTAAGAGGTAAAAGCTAAAAAGTTTAATACCATAATGCCAAAAATGCCAATAATACCAAGTTAATGACGGTGTGAGCCACACGGGCAGATAGTGCGAGCCGCACAAGCAGATAAAGGAAAGACGAACAAAAGACGAACAAAAGACGAACAAAAGACGAACAAAAGACGAACAAAAGACGAACAAAAGACGGTGCGAGCCACACGGGCAGATAAAGGAAAGACGAAGGAAGAGTCAATTTAAGAGGGACTCATAGCGGAACATAATAGAAAATATACTATTGTAAGAATACTAATAGACTTTTATATACATCAAAAACCAATGAAAAAATTTGATAAAGAAGTGTACCTAAAATGGTACGAGGATATGCTTTTTTGGAGGAAATTTGAAGATAAACTCGCTGCAGTTTATATTCAACAAAAAGTAAGGGGGTTCTTGCACCTATACAACGGTCAAGAAGCGGTAGCTGCAGGTTGTTTGCACGCTATTGACCCTACCAAAGACAAAATGATTACTTCTTACCGTTGCCACGTACACCCTATAGGTTTGGGTGTAGACCCTAAACGTATTATGGCTGAATTGTACGGTAAAGGTACAGGTACTTCTCACGGTTTAGGAGGCTCTATGCACATCTTTTCGAAAGAACATCACTTCTATGGTGGTCACGGTATCGTAGGAGGACAGATTGCATTGGGTGCTGGTTTGGCTTTTGCCGATAAGTACTTCAATAGAGAGGCGGTTACACTTACCTTTATGGGTGATGGTGCGGTGCGTCAAGGAGCTTTTCACGAAACAATGAATATGGCTATGTTGTGGAAATTGCCTGTGGTTTTTATTGTAGAAAACAATCACTACGCAATGGGTACATCGGTGGAAAGAACTGCTAACCACGTGGATATTTGGAAGCTCGGGTTGGGTTACCAAATGCCTTGCCAACCCGTAGATGGTATGCACCCTGAAACAGTAGCCGAAGCGGTGTATGAAGCAGTAGAACGCGCTCGCCGTGGAGAAGGACCAACTTTGCTTGACATTCGTACTTATCGTTATCGTGGACACTCAATGTCGGATGCGCAACACTACCGTACTAAAGAAGAGGTGGAAGAGTACAAAAAACAAGACCCAATCACCAATGTACTTGCGGTTATCAAAGAGAAGAAATATGCTACCGATGCTGAGTTAGAAGCTATCGACGAACGTGTGAAAGAACGTGTGGCTGAGTGTGAGAAATTTGCAGAAGAATCACCTTATCCAGAAACACATATTATGTATGATGTGGTTTACGACCAAGAAAATTACCCTTTCTTGCCCAGTAGATTATAATAAAAAGGAAACACTAATTAAATATAACAACATAAATGGCAGAAATTATTACTATGCCACGCTTGAGCGACACTATGGAAGAGGGTGTTGTAGCAAAGTGGCTTAAAAAAGTAGGCGATAAAGTAAATGAAGGCGATATCTTAGCAGAAATCGAGACGGATAAAGCTACGATGGAATTTGAATCATTCCATACAGGAACCTTATTGTATATAGGTTTAAAAGAAGGAGAAAGTGCTAAAGTAGATACCTTATTGGCTATCATAGGTAAAGAGGGTGAAGATATTTCGGCACTTATAGCTGGAGGAGCTCAAGCATCGGCTCCTAAAGCTGAAGAAGCAAAACCTGTTGCTGAGGTAACTACGGCTCCTGTTGCTGGTGCTACTATACCAGCAGGAGTAGAAGTGGTAACAATGCCTCGACTCAGTGATACAATGACGGAAGGTACTGTGGCTTCTTGGCTCAAAAAGGTAGGTGATACTGTAAAAGAAGGTGATATCTTAGCTGAAATTGAAACCGATAAGGCTACAATGGAGTTTGAATCATTTTATTCAGGTACTTTATTGTATATAGGTTTAAAAGAAGGAGAAAGTGCAGCAGTAGATTCATTATTGGCGATTATAGGCCCTGCGGGTACTGATGTGAACGCAGTTTTGGCAGCCGTGAAAGCTGGTGGAGCTTCAACTTCGGCTCCTGCAACTCCTAAGGCTGAAAGCAAACCGGCTGAAACAGCCACATCAGCTACTACTTCGGTAGCTAATGCAAACGACCGCGTATTTGCTTCTCCTTTGGCTAAGAAAATAGCACAAGATAAAGGTATTAACCTTACTGAGGTGAAAGGAACAGGTGAAAACGGACGTATTGTAAAGAAAGACGTAGAAAACTTTACACCAAGTGCTAAGGTTGCTACGGCTACTACGGCTACACCTGCAACCGCTAGCGCAGCTATCCCAACTGTAATTCCTGTGGGAGTGGAAGTAACTGAAGAGGTGAAAAACTCACAAATGCGTAAAACGATTGCGAAACGTTTGGCAGAGTCTAAATTCACTGCACCTCACTACTATTTGGCAATAGAAATTGATATGGATAACGCGATGGAATCTCGCGCTCAAATCAACAATTTGCCAGACACCAAAATATCTTTCAACGATATGGTAGTGAAAGCCTGCGCAATGGCACTTAAAAAACACCCTCAAGTAAATACTTCTTGGAAAGGCGATACAACCCTTTACAACAAGCACGTGAATGTAGGGGTGGCTGTGGCTATTGAAGATGGCTTGGTAGTACCTGTTATCAAGTTTACGGATACTTTAACGCTTACTCAAATAGGCGCCTTGGTAAAAGACTTGGCTGGTAAGGCACGCAACAAGAAACTTACTCCTGCCGAAATGGAAGGAAGCACTTTCACTGTGTCTAACTTGGGTATGTTTGGGGTAGATGTATTTACTTCTATCATCAATCAGCCTAACTCTGCTATTCTTTCAGTAGGAGCTATTGTTGAGAAACCTGTAGTGAAAAACGGACAAATAGTAGTAGGTCACACTATGCAAGTAACTCTTGCTTGCGACCACCGTACTATCGATGGGGCTACTGGAGCTCAATTCTTACAAACACTCAAAGCTTATATTGAGAATCCTGTAACAATGCTCGCATAACGAGTGTTGAGGACAGCATATTACAAAAGGGTTGCCTATGTGGGTAGCCCTTTTTTGTTATAGGAATAGATGAAAAAAGTAATAATGCAATAGATTGATAATTAATGTAATAAAAAGAAG
Source organism: Capnocytophaga sp. oral taxon 335 str. F0486 (assembly GCF_000277665.1). Lineage (NCBI taxonomy): Bacteria > Pseudomonadati > Bacteroidota > Flavobacteriia > Flavobacteriales > Flavobacteriaceae > Capnocytophaga > Capnocytophaga sp. oral taxon 335. Next base: position 331,903 of record NZ_AKFR01000031.1, read on the forward strand.
AAGGTAAAATAATAATCGATTTCTTTACGAAAGATTTTGAAACAATAGAAGTTTTATTTATCTTTGCTACAATAAAACAAAAAAAATAATTGCAATGAGTGTATTAGTTAATAAGAATTCAAAAGTAATAGTACAAGGTTTCACAGGAAGCGAAGGTACTTTTCACGCTGAACAAATGATTGCATATGGCACTAATGTGGTAGGAGGAATTACCCCTAATAAAGGAGGGCAAACACATTTAGGGAAGCCAGTGTTTAACACGGTAGCTGATGCTGTGAAGGCAACAGGAGCTGATGTATCTATTATTTTTGTACCACCCGCTTTTGCAGCTGATGCTATTATGGAAGCTGCTGATGCAGGGATAAAAGTAATTATTACTATTACAGAAGGGATTCCGGTAGCTGATATGGTGAAAGTAGCAGCCTACATAAAGAATAGAGATTGCCGTTTGGTAGGTCCTAACTGTCCAGGAGTGATTACTCCTGAAGAAGCAAAAGTAGGCATTATGCCAGGTTTTATCTTTAAGAAAGGACACGTGGGGATAGTTTCGAAATCAGGGACACTTACTTATGAGGCAGCTGACCAAATTGTAAGACAAGGATTAGGGATTACCACAGCTATTGGTATTGGAGGAGACCCTATTATTGGTACTACTACTAAGGAGGCTGTAGAATTATTGATGAATGACCCAGAAACTCATTGTATTGTGATGATAGGTGAAATAGGTGGACAGTTAGAGCCAGAAGCAGCCCGATGGATAAAAGCCAATGGTAATAAAAAGCCTGTAGTTAGTTTTATAGCAGGTGAAACAGCTCCTAAAGGAAGAACAATGGGACACGCCGGGGCTATAGTAGGAGGTGCTGATGATACTGCTGAAGCTAAAAAACGTATTTTACGCGAATGTGGTGTTCACGTAGTAGATTCGCCTGCTAAAATAGGGGAGAAGGTAGCTGAAATAATGAAAAAATAGCATTTGTTAATAATTTATGAAAAAACTAATACTTATTGTTTTGTTTAGCACTATTATTTCATTTTTTAATTCATTATTTGCACAAAAGAAGCTTCAAGATGTAGATGTATTTAAAAGAAATCCTTCTGAAGTAATCTCGTTTGACGATGCACGTACTGAAGCTGAGAAAATATTACAATACCTAATACAAGAACAAATCATACCAGGAGCCTCTGTAACTGTAGCCAAACAAGGGAAAATAATATGGCAAAGAGGTTATGGATATGCTGATATTACCAAAAAAACAACTATTGACCCTAAGAATACGCTATTTAGGGTAGCGAGTATGTCGAAAGCTATTACAGGAATGGTACTGGCTAGACTGCAAGAGCAAAAGAAGTTTGACTGGAATACTTCAATTTATGAATATATACCTGATTACCCGCAAAAGCCTTTTGATTTTACCGTGAAACAACTTGCAGGACACTTAGCAGGCATACGCACTTATAGGGCTAATGAATATACTTTAAATAAAGCTTACAGTATTGAACAGGGAGTGAATTTATTTAAAGATGACATATTACAGTCGGCACCAGGAACAAAGTTTTTGTATAGTAGCTACGGTATAAATTTGATTTCATTGGCTATAGAAAAGTGTTTGAATGAGAAGTTTGAGAATGTGGCTAAAGAGGAAGTGTTTAAGCCTTTGAATATGTGGCGCACTTTCCCTGATAGAGGAAAAATAATTAAAGACGAGGCTACACCTTATTCAAGGTCTAAAAAAGGAGGACTCACCAAAGCTCCTGATGTGAATAACTACTTTAAGCTGGCAGGAGGAGGCTTTCTTTCTACTTCTAACGATATTGCTAAAATGGGAATTGCTATAGAGCGCCATAATTTTCTTTCTCAGCCTATAGAAAACGAGATGCTAAAAAAGCAATGTACTTTTGATGATACTGAGGTGAGTTATGGTATATGTTGGCAAAACCAGCGAGACTGGAACGGACGTGATTATTTTGGGCACACAGGAATGGGAGTGGGAGGTTACGGTTGGCTATCAGTATACCCAAATGAGCAACTGGTAATTGTATTGCTGTTTAATGTAACTGACCCGCAAATTAATATCTACTTACAACGCTTAACCGACTTTATTATTGAAGGGGCAGAGCGTATTCCTAATCAGTATTAAAAAAATCCTTTTGTGATATCTTTGGTATCACAAAAGGATTTTTTAGAAATGAAAATTGATTAACAAAATTCATTATAGGCTTGTTGGAGATTTTCAGCGATAGCTTCAGCCATTCTACCTTCGATGTGATGGCGTTCCAACATATGCACTAATTCACCATCTTTAAACAGGGCTATACTAGGAGAGGAGGGAGGAAAAGGAAGCATAAAGTTACGAGCTTCTTCAGTAGCCTCTCTATCGACCCCAGCAAAAACAGTGGTAAGATGGTCGGGTTTCTTAGCGTTTTGCAAACTGTAGATTACTGCAGGGCGCGCATTACGGGCAGCACAACCGCATACAGAGTTTACTACCACGAGGGTAGTACCAGCTCTTTTCAGTGCTTCTTTTACAGCCTCAGCTGTTTTTAATTCTTCAAAACCAACCGCTGTTAGTTCTTCTATCATTGGTTTTACCAATTCAGGTGGATACATAATACTTCGTTTTTAAAATTGGGGACAAAGGTACTAAAAAAAATTATATTACTAATTATTTTGCCAATTGGATTTAATGTAGTACTTTTGAGCCATTAACTAATATTATTTTAAATGGCAAAAATTACGACTGCTCAAGAAGCCTTAAAGGTTGTAAAGAGTGGTGACTTTGTTTATATTCACGGAGGCGCTGCTGTACCTGAAATACTTGTAGATGCTCTTGTAGAGCGTGCATCAGAACTACGCAATGTAAGTATAGGGCACATTCACATTGAGGGAGACGCTCCTTATGCTGACCCTAAATACAAGGATAGCTTTTATGTAAATTCTTTTTTTCTGTCGAGGAATGTGCGAGACATTATGAAAAATGGGAATGGTTCCTATACCCCTATTTTTTTAAGTGATATGCCTTTATTATTTGATAGGAAGCACGTTAAAGTAGATGTAGTGCTTATACAAGTATCGCCTCCTGATAAGTTTGGTTTTTGTTCTATGGGCGTGAGTGTAGAGGCTTGTAAATCGGCGATACGCAATGCAAAATATGTGATTGCAAAAGTAAACAAGCAAATGCCTCGTACTTACGGTGACGCCCTTCTACATATTGATGAAATAGACTTCTTAGTGGAGCACGATGCTCCTATCTTCTCATTACATCTTACAGAACCTGATACTATTGAAAAACAAATAGCCCGACATATTGTACCTCTTATTGAGGACGGTAGTACATTGCAATTGGGTATTGGTAACATTCCTAATGCTACTTTGGGAGAGATGGGACACCTAAAAAACTTAGGTATTCATACAGAACTGCTCACAGAAGGAGTGCTTGATTTGGTGAAAAAGGGTGTGATTAATGGTTATGAAAAGAAGATAGACAAAGGCAAGATTATAGCTTCGTTTGTGATGGGTACAAAAGAGTTGTATGATTTTATTGACAAAAATCCATCAGTGGAAATAGCTGAAGCTTCGTACACTAATGAGGTGTCGGTGATACGTCAGAACCCGAAAATGATATCTATCAATTCAGCAATAGAGGTGGATCTTACAGGGCAGGTGTGTGCTGATTCTATTGGAACGGCTATTTATTCAGGATTTGGCGGACAGATAGACTTTGTAAGAGGTGCAATGCTTAGTGAAGGAGGTAAATCAATTATTGCGTTTCCTTCGACCACAAACAAAGGAGAGAGCAAGATTGTGCCTTTTCTCAAACAAGGGGCAGGTGTGGTAACCACTCGTGCTCACGTGCAGTATATCGTTACTGAATATGGTGTGGCTGAGCTCTTTGGCAAGAATTTATGTGAAAGGGCTAAGGCATTGATTGCGATAGCGCACCCTAACCATCGTGAAAACTTAGAGAGGAGTTTTATGATGAAGTAGGATAGTGAGAGCCACAATTAGCAAATGAGGTGCGAGCCGCACGGGCTATTAACTTTGGCAAAGTTTGAGATGAAAAAGCGATGTGTTGGGGTAGTTAGGAGGAGACGGAAGATATCGGAGGAGAACGGAAGAGAGCTGAGAAGAATTTTGGTGAAAAAAGGCTGTAAGAGAGGTGAGGTTAGCTTATAGAGAGCTTATAGGAAGCTTATACGAATCTTGGACGATTGGTATAGAAAGGGTGTATAAGTAATTGACTCATAATATAATACAACAAGGCTAAAAATGGCAAAAACGGGGTTTCGAGGCGAAAGAAAGAGGAAGAGGCACTAGGACTTAGACCATAGGCAATAGGGGGAGTGTGGTGGTAAAGACGGAGTAAAGAAGAAAGTAAGAAGAAAGTAATTTTTATGGCACACCTATTGTAATACATAGGAAGCAATGTACATTTTGTAGTATATAAGAAATTGATTTTAAACTGTATAGATATAATGAGAATATTTATATAGATAAGTGACTACTGACAAAATGGCATATAGTAACGATCTAAATATGAATATAGGAAATTTTGACAGCCTTTTGGCTGAACATATAGACGAAGATACAGAGTTTATTCCGCTTCTTACTTTGGAAGATGAAGAAGAGATAGAACGCGAACGCATACCACACGTGTTACCTATTCTTCCCTTGAAAAACACTGTGCTATTTCCAGGAGTAGTAGTGCCTATCAGTGCGGGGAGAGATGCGTCTATTCACCTTATCAACGAGGCATATGCTACTACTAAGACTATTGGTGTTGTAGCTCAATTAGACGAGAAGACCGAAATACCCGAGGGCAAAGACCTTTTCCGTTTTGGTACGGTAGCCCGTATTCTCAGAGTTTTGAAAATGCCTGACGGCAATGTAACTATTATCATTCAGGGTAAAAAGCGCTTCGAGATAGAGAGTATTGTAGAAGAAAAGCCGTACATCAAAGCGATGATAAAAGAGATGCCAGATGTGAAACCCGATGCGAACGATAAGGAGTTTGAAGCGACTATTGAAGCTGTGAAAGACCTCTCTATCAAGATTGTACAAGAAAATCCGAATATCCCTTCGGAAGCGGCTTTTGCTATTAGGAATATAGAGAGCACATCGTTCCTGATTAACTTTATATCGTCCAATATGAATGCTACTGTTTTGGAAAAGCAAGGCGTATTGGAAATTGACGAACTAAAAGAGCGCGCTACGGCTATCTTAAAATATTTGAACATCGACTTGCAACGTCTTACCTTGCGTAACGAAGTACAGTCGAAAACGCGTATTGATATCGACCAGCAACAGCGTGAATACTTCTTGCACCAGCAGATGCGCACCATTCAGGAAGAATTAGGAGGCGTGTCGTACGAGCAAGAGATGGAAGAGCTGAAAAAGAAAGCTAAAACCAAGAAGTGGGACGACAAGATAAAAGAGCTCTTTGAAAAGGAACTGAGCAAATTGCAACGTACCAATCCTAATAGTCCAGATTATGGCATTCAGCGTAATTACTTAGAAGTATTATTGGAATTGCCTTGGAATGAGTATTCCAAAGACAACTTTGACCTAAAACGCGCTCAGAAAATCCTCGATAAGGAACACTACAGATTAGAAGAGGTGAAACGCCGTATCATAGAGTATCTGGCGGTACTCAAACTGCGCAATGATATGAAGTCGCCTATTTTGTGCTTCTATGGACCTCCTGGGGTAGGGAAGACCTCCTTAGGACGCTCTATTGCCAAAGCTTTGAGCCGTGAGTACGTGCGTATGTCGTTAGGAGGTTTGCACGATGAGGCTGAGATACGCGGTCACCGCAAAACCTATATTGGGGCAATGCCGGGGCGTATTTTGCAACAGCTTAAAAAAGCTAAGACTTCCAACCCTGTATTTGTATTAGATGAGATAGATAAATTAGGAAACAATAGTTACCAAGGCGATCCTTCTTCGGCTATGCTAGAAGTACTCGACCCTGAGCAAAATAAAGAGTTTTACGACAACTTCCTCGAGATGGGTTACGACCTTTCTAAGGTGATGTTCATCGCTACTGCGAACGACCTTTCGACCATACAGCCTGCTTTGCTAGACCGTATGGAACTCATCAACGTAACAGGTTATACCATAGAGGAAAAGACCGAGATAGCTAAACGCCACTTATTACCTAAGCAACTCAAAGAACACGGTATGAAAACTACTGACTTGCAATTAGGCAAAAAGGAAATAGAACGTATTGTGGAAGGTTATACTCGCGAATCGGGGGTACGCGCTTTGGAAAAAGAAATAGCGAAAGTAGTGCGCTACGGAGCTAAAAACTTAGCAATGGAAGAAGCCTATGACCCTAAACTTACCATAGAGACCATAGAAAAAATATTGGGACCTGCCCGCTTAGAACGCGATAAATACGAAGATAACGAGGTAGCTGGCGTAGTTACTGGATTGGCGTGGACGAGTGTAGGAGGAGATATTCTGTTTATAGAATCTGCCTTATCGAAAGGTAAGGGGGTGCTTAATATCACGGGTAATTTAGGTCAGGTGATGAAAGAATCGGCTACTATTGCCTTGGAATACCTAAAAGCTAATGCTGAACACTATAACCTCAATGTGAAACTCTTTGATAGTTACGATGTGCATATACACGTACCCGAAGGGGCAACCCCTAAAGATGGTCCGAGTGCGGGTATTGCGATGCTTACCTCACTAATGTCGCTCTTTACTCAAAAGAGAGTGAAAAAACACTTGGCAATGACCGGAGAGATTACTTTGCGTGGAAAGGTACTACCGGTAGGTGGACTTAAAGAGAAGATTTTGGCAGGGAAACGCGCAGGTATTAAAGAATATATTTTGTGCAAAGACAACGAGAAAGATATCTTGGAAATCAAGCAAGAATACCTTAAAGGACTTACTTTTCATTATGTAACGGATATGGAAGAAGTGATACGTTTGGCAATTACCAATCAAGATGTAAAACACAAAAAAGTTTTAACCTTTGAGTAATAATTAGTACTTTTGCACTTTCATAAGATAAAGAACAATGAATAAAAATCAAGAAGAAGATATATTAGGAGATAACCATATAGCAACTTCGGCAGTTACACCACTTAGAGCAGATGCTTTTCAGATGAGTGAAACCGAAAAGATAGCGGAAATAGAAACTCACGTACGTGCTATTTTGCATACTTTGGGAATGGATTTAACCGATGATAGTTTGAAAGGCACTCCCAGGCGTGTAGCTAAGATGTTTGTAAAAGAGATTTTTGGAGGCTTATTACCAGAGCGCAAACCTTCGATGTCTACTTTCGAGAACTCTTACCATTATGGTGAGATGTTGGTAGAGAAGAATATTGTAGTGTATTCCACTTGTGAACACCACTTGTTACCTATTGTAGGGCGTGCTCACGTAGGCTATATTTCTAACGGTAAAGTGTTAGGGCTTTCGAAGATGAATCGTATTGTAGAGTATTATGCGAAACGTCCGCAAGTGCAGGAACGCCTTACGATGCAAATAGTACAAGAGATGCAACGCGCTCTCGGTACCGAAGATGTGGCTTGTATTATAGATGCCAAACACCTATGTGTGAACTCTCGCGGTATAGAAGATATTGATAGTAGTACGGTTACTGCTGAGTTTGGTGGTAAATTCAAAGACCCTGAGATAAGAAAGGAGTTCTTAGAATATATAAAATTAGACACGAGATTCCATTAAACTAATGTAAGTTTGATGTAAGGAGGTGATGTTGTGCCTCAGAACGCTGTAGCACGGCAGGCAATAGAAAATAATATTTGTTATATTGAGCAGATGTTAATTAAAAGAATAAAATACCCCTAAAAGTTTAGTACTTTTAGGGGTATTTTTTATGAATAAAGATTTTAGGAGAGGGAAAGGTAAAGAATAGTAGTTTAAATATTGAATTTTAAAAGTTTATAGATGAAATAGGAGGCTATTTTTTAGCTGTGAAATAGGAAGATATTATACGTAAATTTGATGTATTGAGCTAAAAAAAAGGAGTAGATTATTTTAAATCAAAAATAAATTTGTATATTTGCACCTAATTTAATAAAACTAACTAATATTATTTATATGTCAAACGACATCCGCATTCGAAAAGGGTTAGACATACACTTGGAAGGCGAAGCTGATAAAACTACACAACAGCTTCCGCTTGCCTCTTTGTATGGTATTAAACCCAATGATTTTCACGGTGTTATTCCTAAGCTTTTATTGCGTGAGGGTAATGAAGTGAAAGCAGGTGAAGCACTATTCTTTTCAAAGAGTGATGAGCGTGTTTTGTTCCCTTCTCCGGTAAGTGGTACCATTAAGGAGATTGTACGAGGTGAGCGTCGTAAAGTGTTGGAAATACACATTGCGCCCAGTCAAGAACAAACCTTCAAAGACTATGGGAAGAAAGACGTAGAAGAGATGCAGGGTGAAGATATTAAGGCACACCTCCTTTCAGCAGGTTGCTGGCCTTTTATCAAACAACGCCCTTATGACGTGATTGCCAATCCCGACGGGAAGCCTAAGGCTATCTTTGTGTCGGCTTGCAAAACCAATCCGCTCGCTCCCGATTACGACTATGTGCTCAAAGGAAAAGAGCAAGCACTGCAAACCGCTCTTACCGCCTTAGCTAAACTCACCACAGGGAAAGTACACGTGTCCGTTTTCAAAGACAGCTCGTTGTCACCTTTCCGCAACCTTAAGGGCATAGTGGTGCACAATGTGTCAGGACCTCACCCAGCAGGGAACGTCAGTACACAAATTGCCCAAATCAGTCCGATAAACAAAGGTGAAGTGGTATGGGTAGTGACACCTCAAGACTTGGTGGTGATAGGAGAACTCTTCTTAACAGGTAAAGTAAACCTCACTCGTACAGTAGCTCTTACAGGTTCACGCATTGAGAAGCCTCACTACGTTACAGCCCTTGCTGGTGCTCAGATAAGTGGGGTAGTAAGTAACCAAGTAAAGGACGTGGTTACTACTCGTATTATCAGTGGTGATGTGCTTACTGGTACTAAGGTGAGTGAAACAGGCTTCTTAGGTTTTTACGATGACCAAATTACAGCAATTCCCGAAGGAAATGACTATGATTTGTTCGGTTGGGCAAAACCAGTAGCCAACAAGATTTCGCTTACACGTTCGCTTACTTTCTCGTGGTTGAACCCTAAGAAAAAGTACGACCTCAATACCAATACCAATGGTGAACAACGCGCTTTTGTGGTAACAGGTATGTACGAAGAGGTTTTCCCGTTGGATATTTATCCGATGCAACTCCTCAAAGCCTGCTTATATAAGGATTTGGACGAGTTGGAAAACTTAGGAGCTTACGAAGTAGCACCAGAAGATTTTGCACTTACTGAATTTGTATGTGTATCTAAACAACCACATCAGCAAATTATCAGAGATGGACTTGATTTAATGATGGCGGAATTAGGTTAATTCATACAAAAGTAAGTAAACAGTTTTAAATAATTGAAATATGTCTAATTATTACAAACCTTCAGGGAAGTTTTCACCTATATCATTTGTGTATTTCATATTAGTATGTACAGTAGCATTGCCTATATTAGCAACCATCTATGCGTACTTAATATGGTATATCCCAATTATATATCTCAACTTCTTAGTAACATTTGGTTTTGGTTTTGCTATAGCCATTACTGTTGGTTATTTAGTAGTTAGATTGGGTAAAGTACGTAATTATGGCTTAGCTATTTTGTTTGCTGTCATAGCATCACTTGTCGCTTATTATCTTCAATGGGTAGTATGGGCTGATTTGGCTATCAATACGAGTGAAGTGTATGGTAATAAGCAAATAGGTGTAGCCGTAAGTAATGTGCAAATTGAACAATTGCTGTACTTATTAGGGCATCCATCAGACCTTTTTGGGTTGATAGGACTTATCAATGAAGAAGGGACGTGGGCTATAAAAGGGAATACTGTGAGTGGAGTTTTCCTTACCATTATTTGGGTAATTGAATTCTTAGTAATTGTGATTATGGGAATAGTTGCCTCTGTAGGTAGAGCTAAAGAGCCTTTTAACGAACTTGCAGATGAGTGGTTTAAAGAAGAAGAATTGCCTGCTTTTTCTTATATAGAAAATGTAAGCGACTTTAAACAACAAGCTGAGCAAGGCAATTGGGAACAACTTTCTGCAGTTATTCAAAGAGGTGATAAAGGAACTAACCATAGTGTTTTTACTTTGTATGCCTCGGCTAATGAGTATTATCTTTCAGTTTCTAACGCTACGGCAAAAAAGAATAAGAAAGATAAGATAGAGTTTGATACCGAAGATTTTATAAAATATCTCAGTATTGATAAAACTGTTTATGACTTATTGAAAAGTAAAATCTAAGCATTATGGCACGTCCGCAATCTAAATTAGGGCTTGTAGTATCAGCAGAAAGAAATTACAATGAATTGATTTCTCTGATTGATACTATTCCCGAAGACAAACGAGAAAAGGAATTTCCTAAGGGGACAATGAATCGAAATCTCCGAGATGTACTTGGGCATTTATATCATTGGCATTTGCTTTTTTTATCTTGGTATGAGGAAGGAATGAAAGGAGGTAAACCCAAAATACCCAAAGAAGGTTACACTATGAAAGACACTCCTAAATTAAACCAAGAGATATGGAAGAGTTGCCAAAATGTACCGTTTTCTGAAATGTTTTCTCTGTTTAAAAATTCACATAGTAAAGTTTTTCATATTATAGAAAGTCATACTGATGAGGAACTTTTTACAAAGAAAAGATATCCTTGGACGAAGACGACTTCGTTAGGTTCTTATTTAGTTTCGGCAACATCAAGTCATTACGATTGGGCTTTAAAACTAATTCGTAAATCAATAAAAAAGAATAATTACTTATCATCAAGAAAATGAGTTTAAAAAGTAAATTAAATACATTAAAAGAAAAGTATAAAGGAACGAAGATGGAGACGACTTTCAACGCGCTCCACACATTCCTCTATACGCCTAATGAGGTAACCCACGGAGGTACCCACATTAAGGCTGCTGACGACCTAAAACGAACAATGAATATGGTGGTTTTGGCACTGATTCCTTGTTTGATTTTCGGTATTTTCAATATAGGTTACCAGCACGAAGTGGCTTTCGGTCACTTAACGCACCCCGCTGAAGGCTTAGCTTTTTGTAGTGGTGATTTTTGGAATTGGACAAATTTTAGTATTGGTTTTATAAAAGTATTTCCTCTTGTAGTAGTGTCGTACGTAGTAGGGTTGGGCATTGAGTTTATCTTTGCTACCATTCGTGGTTACGAAGTAGAAGAAGGATACTTGGTAACCGGTATGTTGGTGCCACTTATCGTTCCAGTAGATATTCCACTTTGGATGCTTGCTGTAGCAGTAGCCTTTGGAGTAATCATCGGTAAAGAGGTATTCGGGGGTACAGGTATGAATATCTTAAACCCTGCGCTTACCATTCGCGCCTTCTTATTCTTTGCTTATCCTACTTCAATGACAGGGGATAAAGTATGGGTAACAGGTGTATTAGATCGTTCTAAAGAAATTGCTGCTGGAGCAAACTTAGATGCGGTTTCAGGCGAAACCATCTTGGGTAACTTGGCACAAGGACACCCTATTCACTACACCGATTCTGACCTTCTTTTCGGGTTTATCCCAGGTTCAGTAGGTGAAACTTCTACTATCATTATCCTCTTAGCAGGTTTATTCCTCATCTATACCAAAATTGCTTCTTGGCGTGTGATGGTTAGTATGTTTATAGGAGCTTGGGTAATGGGTGCTATTTTCAACGCTTTAGCACCAAGTATGGTAGGCACTTCTTTCTACGCTATTTGGAGCGTACCAGCTTATCAGCACTTGCTCATTGGAGGTTTGGCTTTCGGAGCTGTATTTATGGCTACCGACCCAGTTACAGCAGCACAAACGAATACTGGTAAGTATATCTATGGCTTCTTAGCTGGTTTCATTGCTATTGCTATCCGTTGCTTCAACCCTGCTTATCCTGAAGGGGTAATGCTCGCTATCCTATTAATGAACGTACTAGCCCCTACTATCGACCACTTCGTAGTACAAGCTAATGTATCTCGTCGTAAAAAACGTTTAAAAACAGTTACTAAAACCGCATAAATTATGGCAGTAAAAACAGAAAGTAATTCGTATACAGTGATTTTCGCCATTATAATGGTGGTAATCGTAGGAGCTTTGCTCGCTGGTATTTCGTCAGCATTGAGCAGCGATATCAGTAACAATAAAAAGTTAGAAAAGAAACAGAACATTCTCTACGCTATGGGTGTAAATCACAACCAAGGAGAGCTTGGAGGAGGAAAAGTAGAGTTTCTTTCTACAACTGATGCTGAAAAAGAGTTCCCTAACTATGTGAAAGAACAATACCTTATCAAAGGGAAAACCGCTGAAAAAGTAGAAGGTGCTAACGACCTTATCAACTTTAACGGTCATCGCGAAGGTTTGCCTCTTTATGTAGGTGAAAAAGATGGAACTACCCTCTACATCATTCCCGTAAACGGACGTGGTTTGTGGGATGCTATTTGGGGATATATAGCCGTAGATAAAGACCTTATCGTACGTGGCGTTTTCTTTGACCATAAAGGAGAAACTGCTGGTTTAGGAGCCAATATCAAAGAACGTTTCTTTATGGACGACTTTATCGGGGAACATTTATTGGATGCTGCAGGTAATTTCCAAAGCATTCAAATTTCAAAAAGCAATGGTGACCCTGAAAACAAACGTAAAGAAGATGGAAAAATAGATGCTATTGCAGGAGCTACCCTTACTGGTAATGGAGTGCAAGCAATGATACGCGATGGCATAGAGCCTTATATATCCTATATTAAAAGTTTAAACAAATAAGAGACTATGGGACTATCAAAAAAAGATACAAAATTAGTAACCGACCCTTTATGGGATAACAACCCCGTAACGGTACAAGTATTAGGAATTTGTTCAGCTTTAGCGATTACAGCGCAATTGAGAGCCGCTATTGTAATGAGTCTTTCCTTTACCTTTGTACTTGTAATGGGTAACGTAACCATTTCTTTACTTAGAAATGTAATACCACCTAAAATCCGTATCATCGCCCAGCTAATTGTAGCAGCTGCTTTGGTAATCGTGGTGGACTTTGTGCTGAAAGCCTATGTGTACGACCTTAGCAAACAGCTATCGGTATATGTAGGGCTTATCATCACTAACTGTATTTTGATGGGACGCTTTGAGGCGTTTGCCTTAGGAAATCCTCCAGGAAAATCGTTCTTAGATGCTATTGGTAATGCAGGTGGTTATTCTATCGCTTTGCTTATCGTCGCCTTCTTCCGTGAACTATTAGGTTCAGGCACTTTGCTCGGTTTCCAAGTATTAGGAGACCCTATTAAGAAAACAGGTGTATATGCTTGGGGCTATGAAAACAACGGTTTTATGTTGTTAGCGCCTATGGCATTAGTAACTTACGGTATAGTAGTGTGGGTACAACGTTCACGTAATAAAGCCTTGATAGAAGACAGTCATTAATCATTTAAAAAGAAAAGAAAATGTTAGAATATTTAACACTGATTTTTAAATCGGTATTCGTAGAGAATATGATTTTCGCTACCTTCTTAGGTATGTGTTCGTACTTGGCTGTATCTAAAAAAGTATCTACTGCCATAGGCTTAGGAGTTGCTGTTATTTTTGTACAGACTCTTACCGTACCTATGAACTACTTGTTGAACCAGTATATCCTCAAAGAAGGTGCTTTAGCTTGGTTAGGTCCAGAGTATGCTAATTATGATTTGAGCTTCCTTACCTATATCTTATTCATTGCCACTGTAGCTACGATGGTGCAGTTGGTAGAGATTATTGTAGAGAAGTTTTCTCCATCGTTATATAACTCGTTGGGTATTTTCTTGCCTTTGATAGCCGTAAACTGTGCTATCTTGGGAGGGTCACTCTTTATGCAATCACGTGAGGAAACTATTCACTCTTTTGGTCTTTCAGTAGCCTACGGGTTCAGTTCAGGATTGGGATGGGCTATCGCTATCTTAGCGTTGGCAGCTATCCGTGAGAAAATACGTTATTCGCACGTACCTGCACCTTTGCGTGGCTTGGGTATCACCTTTATCACTACAGGGCTTATGGCTATCGGCTTTATGAGTTTTGGTGGTATGCTTACAGGTGGTAACAGCAAAAAGGAAGCTAAAGAAGCTCCTAAACAAGAGACTACTATCCAACAAGAAGTTAAAACTGATAAATTAGCTCATAACACAAAAGATTTAAGCAATGATATTAGCAAGTGAAATATTAACAACTATTACGGTAACGGTAATAGGATTATTAGTAATAATCCTGCTGTTAGTAGCTATTTTGCTTTACGTAAAACAGAAACTAACCCCATCGGGACCTGTGAAAATTACAATTAATAAAGACAAAGTAATTGAAGTGCCTATCGGCGGTTCATTGCTTTCTACTTTGGGTAACGAGAAGATTTTCTTGCCATCAGCTTGTGGTGGTAAGGGGTCTTGTTTACAATGTAAATGCCACGTGTATGAGGGAGGAGGAGAGGCTCTTCCTACAGAAACGCCTCACTTTACAAAGAAGGAACTCAAAGAAGGTATGCGTTTAGCTTGCCAAGTGAAAGTAAAACAAGATATGCAAATAGGCGTACCAGAACAAGTGTTTGGTATCAAGAAATGGGAAGCTACTGTAGTGAGCAACTATAATGTGGCTTCGTTTATTAAAGAGTTTGTGGTAGAACTCCCAGAGGATATGGACTACAAACCAGGAGGATACATTCAGATTGAAATTCCTGCTTGTGAAGTGAAATATTCCGATATTGACATCACTGCACACCCTAAAGAACACCCAGGAGAGCCCGATAAATTCAGAATGGAGTGGGATAAGTTTAAGTTATGGCCTCTTGTAATGAAGAATCCAGAACCGGCAGAGCGTGCTTACTCTATGGCTTCCTATCCAGCAGAGGGACGCCGTATAATGTTGAATGTGCGTATCGCTACGCCTCCTTTTGATAGAGCTAAAGGAGGATGGATGGACGTAAATCCTGGGGTAGCTTCTTCTTATATCTTCTCACGTAAACCAGGTGACAAGGTAACCATCTCAGGACCTTATGGCGAATTCTTCATCAATGATTCTAACGCTGAGATGTTATATGTAGGAGGGGGAGCTGGTATGGCGCCTATGCGTTCGCACTTGTATCACCTTTTTAAAACCTTAAAAACTAATAGGAAAGTTACTTATTGGTACGGAGGTCGTTCAAAACGCGAGTTGTTCTATGTAGAACATTTCCGTGAATTAGAGCGCGAATTCCCTAACTTTAGATTCTTTATTGTACTTTCTGAACCACTACCTGAAGATAATTGGAAAGTGAAGAAAGATATTAATGATCCTGAAGGCGATGGTTTCTTAGGATTTGTTCACAACGCTGTAATTGAACAGTATTTGAGCAAACACGAAGCCCCAGAAGATATAGAATTGTACTTCTGCGGTCCTCCAATGATGAACAAAGCCGTTCAGAAAATGGGTCAAGACTTTGGTATGCCTGATGAAAACATTCGTTTCGACGACTTTGGTGGTTAATCACTACCTACATTATACAAAAATCCGACTTAGTGATAAGTCGGATTTTTTTATTATCTTTGCGACATAAAATTGATATAAGTATGAAGAAAGAATCAAAATCAAAGATAATTGCACAAAAAGAAATGTTATACTCTGAAAATAGGTTTACACAAAAAGTAGGGAAAAAATATAACAAGAGAAAGAAAAGTAATAGTTCGTTACAGTGATTGCTTTAAGTTGAATATTCTAGAATAAAATTGATAAAAATCGATTAGGAGTTGAGGGCTGTCCTAGGGAATACAACATAGGAGGAGGTTAAACTATAAAAAAGATCAAAAAGTAAGGTAAAATCACTTATTAATAAAATATACGCGAGGAAACAATAGATGAAATTCAAGGATTTCAAACTCTAAAAAAGGAATTGAAAGCCTCTTTGAGGGCTTTTGCTAAAACTATCTTAGAGAAAAGGTCTATAAGACTGATTTACAAATTCTTGATCAAGAAACAAGATATGGGTAATTAAATAAAAGAGTTACAAAAAAAGAACTATTGAAGTAGTATTCTAAACAGAAAAAGATAAGCGTTTTTGCAGGTGGTTTTATATTATAAAAAAGCTTATTATAAAGCTGTTAAATCGTTTAAAAAGAAGTAATCTGTGAGTCTATATTATTGAAATGGTACAAGAGAAACAGCAAGAACTCCTAAATAGAGGGAGTAAGAAGTTCTATTATACGTTATCTAATGCATCAGGTAACAAAAATAGGTAGAGATAAGTTCTTTAAGATATTGAATGATAATTTACTTATTCAAAGGAAGAGAAGTTATAAACGTACGATTTTTTTTTTAATTATTCTTTTAGAAAAAGGACAAATCTTGTTACGGACATAGAAGTTAGTGCTAAAAATCAAGTATAGGTAAGTGATATAACGTATATTCACACCTTAGAAGGTTTTAGATATTTATGTAATTGATTTATATTCAAGAAGTATAGAGGAGTATTTGTTAAGTGAAGTTTATTAATTGAGGGAATGTTTAGAGGGGGGAAGAACGTTTTGGAAGGAAAGAAAATTCAAGCCTTTAGAGCGGTACGTTCAGCTATAATAATGGCATATTATCAAAAACGACCTCATATGTATTGACTTTAAAAACTTCTGATGAAGTATATTTTTCAAAAGGAAGCTTAATAAAAAAATATTCACAAAAAAATAAAATTAATACAGACAATCCTTCGCCCATTCCACCATCAAGTGCAATTTTTCAGATTACTTTCTGATAGAATAAATCTTTAGGTTTTTCAAAATCTAATACTTTTCTTGGTCTATTATTAATTTTATATTGATATTCTTTAATTTCTTTATCTGTAATATTTTTAAAATCAATGTTTTTTGGTATGTATTGCCGTACAAGACCATTGGTGTGTTCACTAAGACCTCGCTCCCAAGAACTATAAGGATGAGCAAAGAAAAATTGTAGGTTCAATTTCTTTTCAACTCGCTTAAAATCAGAAAATTCATTACCATTGTCAGCAGTAATTGTCTTTATATAGTTTTTGTAAGGCAAGGTCATATCTATAAGTTCATCTGCTAA
>NZ_AKFR01000032.1:0-105120 GCF_000277665.1 Capnocytophaga sp. oral taxon 335 str. F0486
AGGGACGGGGTGAGGATTCTCTTTCTTTCGCCTCGAAACCCCGTTTTTAACATTTTTAGCATTGTTGTATTATATTATGAATCAACTTTTTATATACCCTTTCTATACCAATCGTCCAAGATTCGTATAAGCTTCCTATAAGCTCTCTATAAGCTAACCCCACCCTTCTTACACCCTTTTTTCATCAAAAACCCTGCTTCCTCTCTTTTGAATTTCTCCGTTTCCTTCCGCTCTCTCTAACCTATCCGATTTGTCCAACAAGTCTGACCCGTCAAAAAACGATTTTTATCACTACTCATTTTCTCATTTGTTAATTTCCACATTTGCTCATTTGCTAATTATCTTGTATCTTTGCCGAAAATAGAAAATATTATGTCTTACACAATTACCATTGCTGATAACAATCCACAAGCACTACATCTTGTGAGATATCTTAAAACACTCGATTTTGTAAAAGTTACAAAGCAAAAAGAACCTAAGTATTCTCAGGAAGTGTTGGACGCTTCTAAAGTATTAAAAATGACCCCTGAGGAAATCGTAGAAGCTGCTAAAGAAGAAGAAATGACCCCTGAGGATTACGCGTTTGTGATGACAATCTCTAAGAAGATAAATCACAATATAGCTAAACGTTGGGATAAACATTTTAATATTTAATATTATATGATTATCATTGCCGACAGTAACATTTTTATGAGTGCTCTTGTAAATCCTACAGGACGTACAGCTTCTATATTAGCCGAAAGGAAGAAAATACAATATATAGTGCCTGACTATCTAATTGCCGAAGTAACCGAGCACATTCCTGATTTGGTAAAACGCTTTAAAAATCAGAAAACAAAAAAGGAACTATTAACCGATTTTAAAAAGCTATTAGAAGGTATTACCATTGTAAGTGAAAAAGATGTAAAAAAAGTTAATGCTATTAAAGCAAAAGAAATAGTTGCTGATATAGATATAAAAGATTATCCTTTTATTGCTCTTCATCTGCAAATCAAACACAAAATATGGACTTCTGATAAAATCCTTGTAAAGGGGCTTACTGAAAAAGGTTACGGACATTTCTTTACCTCTACAGAAGAACTGAGCGAACATCTCTACAAAAAATAAAACCTATATTTACTTATTTTCAGTTGAAGAAACTTTCCTCCCACATAAAGGATATGTTATATGTTTTGTTGCTTCCTCTGCTTTTCATTGCTATATTGAGCCGCTTTTTTAATAGTACATCTTCGCACTATTCTCGAATGGATATTCTCGCCCATAAAAAAAATAAGTCTATTTATCCGCAGTCCAATTTTATAGTCACTGTAATTTGCTAATTTTCAAATTAGCTAATTAACAAATTATTACTATCTTTGCCCAAAAATACAAAACGTTATTATAATAGCCCGTGCAACTCGCACCAAATTAGCTAATTGACAAATTAATACTATGGCAAAAGAAACCCCCTTGATGAAGCAGTACAATCAGATAAAAAGTAAATATCCTGATGCTTTACTGCTGTTTAGGGTAGGCGATTTCTACGAAACCTTCGGTGAAGATGCCGTAAAAGCCGCTCATACCCTCGACATTGTGCTCACCAACCGCAACAACGGTACCGAGCGCAGTGAATTGGCGGGTTTTCCTTACCATTCTATCAATACCTATCTCCCCAAACTCGTAAAAGCGGGCTACCGCGTGGCAATATGCGACCAGCTGGAAGACCCTAAACTCGTGAAAGGCATCGTAAAGCGAGGTGTTACCGAACTCGTTACCCCAGGAGTCGCCCTCAACGACGATATACTGCAAAGCAAGAGCAACAACTTCTTAGCCTCAGTATGGTTGGGCAAACAAAGTTGCGGGGCAGCTTTTCTCGATGTTTCTACCGGTGAGTTCTTGGTAGCGCAAGGCGATAAAACCTATATTGATAAGCTCTTACAGAACTTCCGCCCTAGCGAACTGCTCGTTGCTAAACACCAAAAAAAGGAATTTGCCGAGCATTTTGGCGACGACTTCCACTGTTTCTACTTGGAAGATTGGGTTTTTAAAGACGATTACGCCCAGCAGGTACTTACCAAACACTTTCAAACCAACTCTCTCAAAGGCTTTGGCATAGACGAACTCACCGAAGCGATTCTTACCGCAGGGGCTATCCTCTACTATTTATCCGAAACCCAACACCACCAACTCCAACACATTACTGCCATTCAGCGCATCGCCGAAGAGGCTTATGTATGGCTCGACAAGTTTACCATTCGCAATTTGGAACTCTATGCGGGCAATACCACCCCCTCGGTGAGTTTGCTCGATGTGATTGATAAAACGCTGTCGCCTATGGGTAGCCGTACCCTCAAACGCTGGTTGGCGTTACCGCTGAAGAAGTTAGACAAAATCCGTCAGCGTCACGAGGTGGTCGATTACTTTTTGAAACACATCGATGTATTAGAGCAGGTGAAAACAGCCCTCAGCCGTATGGGCGACATCGAACGACTGATTTCTAAAGTCGCTACCCTGAAAATCAATCCGCGGGAGGTAGTGCAATTGCGCGCTTCCTTGGAACATATCCCCTTGATAAAACAGTTGTGTTTGGCTTCTGCTAATGAATCGCTTACCCTTTTGGGCGACAAGCTCCACAGTTGTGAACAGCTCAGTGCGCGCATCGCCGAAACACTCAGTGAAGATGCCCCTGTGAACATCGCCAAAGGCAATGCTATCGTCAAAGGTTTTTCGGCAGAATTAGACGAACTACGCGGTCTCTCGCATTCGGGCAAAAGTTATTTAGACGATTTGCTCTTGCGCGAGAGCCAGCGCACAGGTATTCCTTCTTTGAAAATAGATAACAACAACGTGTTTGGGTACTATATCGAAGTGCGCAACACTCATAAAGATAAAGTCCCGCCTGATTGGATACGCAAGCAAACCCTTGTAAATGCCGAGCGTTATATCACGGGAGAACTCAAAGAATACGAAGCCAAAATATTAGGTGCTGAAGAAAAAATCGCTCAGTTAGAACAAACGTTATACGCCGAACTGATTGCTTTTATCAGTGAGTATATCGGTCAGGTACAAACGAACGCCACACTTATCGGTCAGCTGGATTGCCTCTGTGGTTTTGCTACTTTGGCGATGGAAAACAACTATCACCGCCCCGAGATGAACGAAGGGTATGCCATTGAGATTAAAGACGGTCGCCACCCTGTGATTGAAAAGCAATTGCCCGTTGGTACGCCCTACATTGCCAACGATGTATATTTAGACCGTGAACGCCAGCAAATCATAATGATTACTGGACCTAATATGTCGGGTAAATCAGCTATCCTGCGACAAACTGCTCTGATAGTCCTCTTGGCACAGATAGGCAGTTTTGTGCCTGCTGCCAGCGCTCAATTAGGTATTGTCGATAAGATATTCACCCGTGTAGGAGCAAGCGATAACATTTCTATGGGCGAATCTACTTTTATGGTCGAGATGAATGAGGCAGCCCTCATTTTGAACAACATCTCCGATAGAAGTTTGGTGCTCTTGGACGAAATCGGGCGTGGTACTAGCACCTACGATGGTATTTCCATAGCGTGGGCAATCGCCGAATATTTGCACGAGCACCCCAGCAAAGCCAAAACCCTTTTTGCTACCCACTACCACGAACTCAACGAGATGAGTGAGCAGTTCGAGCGCATTAAGAATTACAATGTATCGGTAAAAGAAACCAAAGACAGTGTACTTTTCTTGCGCAAACTCACCGAGGGCGGTTCAGCGCACAGTTTTGGGATACACGTTGCGAAGATGGCGGGAATGCCCCAATATGTCATTCAGAAGGCAAATAAAATGCTTAAAAAGCTCGAAGAGAGTCATAATGTAGTACCCACTGCCGAAGTGGTTAAAAACGCCCAAAAAGAAATGCAATTGAGCTTCTTTGATATGAACGACCCACTTTTAGAAGCCCTAAAAGAAGATTTACTCAGTCTCGACATCAACACCCTCACCCCCGTAGAGGCACTGATGAAACTCAACGAAATGAGAAAAAGAATTAGCTAATTAGCAAATTTGGAAATTAGTAAATGAGTAGCGTCGCTACATTCCCCCTCTTTGAGGAAGTCCGTGAGAACGGAGTATGTGATAGGGGGAGGTTTTAGTAGCATCACTACACTTTGGTAAAGTCTATAACAACTAAACAATTTAAAAATCAATAAACCTGTTACTTATCACAATATTCCTTTCCTTCTCGCTATATCAATCGCTTCTATAAGGCTTTCTACATTGAACTTTTCCCGTATATTTTGCCGGTGTCTATTCACTGTGTAAGTGCTGATGAACAATTGTTCAGCTATTTCTTTGCTCGAAAAACCTTGAGAGGCAAGTGTGAGTATTTCCTTCTCCCGCGGCGTAAGTGCAAAAGCTTTCTCTTCTTCTATTTTTATGGGAATAATCTCCCCTGTTATACAGTGTTTCATTTGCACCCTTACCGGCAAACTCTCCGATTGGTCAGGGGCAATTTCTATAATGCCTAAGGCGAGGTAATTATCGTCAGTAACTTCTAATAGTTGCACCTCGTTAGTCACGCGCCCATAAGTGCCATCGGTTGCCATTCCGCGATAGTCGTAAATGTATTTGTAGTGCACTTGTTCTTCTTTGGGTAAGGACGATAGAAACTCGTAAATCTTCTCATCTATGAGCTCTTTCATCTCCAAATCATCGGGGTGAATGCGTCGTTTTAGCGGATAATCTTGTATTTCGTTACTGTTGTTCTTAGGAATATCGTCGTAACCAAAGAGTTTAAACTTATCGGAAATAAAATAGAAATGCTCGTTTTTATCTACTATAAAAACAGCATTATTCCCTATTTTTGCAAGCATTTCGGCATAAGGGATATACTTCTGTGCCAAGATTTCCATAGAAGCTGAGGTGCTCATCGTCAATTAAAAATGGTTATTTTTGCGTATTGCCACACTTGCGCAACCGCCGTAATTTTGCCCCAAAATTAATAATTATTTCTCAAAGATGAAAAATTACAATAGTATTATTATAGGTAGTGGCTTGGGCGGACTCATCGCTGGAGCTACTTTGGCACTCTGGGGCAAGAAGGTAATTGTGCTCGAACAACACTATATCGCGGGTGGTTGTGCTACTGCTTTTAAGCGCAAAGATTACTTAATGGAAGTAGGTTTGCACGAAATCGACGGACTCCACGAAACCGACCCTAAACGTCCTA
The DNA here is from genome assembly GCF_000277665.1 of Capnocytophaga sp. oral taxon 335 str. F0486. Classification (NCBI taxonomy): domain Bacteria; kingdom Pseudomonadati; phylum Bacteroidota; class Flavobacteriia; order Flavobacteriales; family Flavobacteriaceae; genus Capnocytophaga; species Capnocytophaga sp. oral taxon 335. The sequence continues at coordinate 5,189 of NZ_AKFR01000032.1, forward strand.
TCTTAGAACTTTTAGGGGTGTTTGATGAAGTAGAATTTCTAAAAGTACCCGAATTCTACCATTTGAAGAAGCAAAACTTCCAGTGTACTTTGCATCACGGGGCAGAAACCAAAGAAAAACTCATCGCCGATTTTCCCGATAGCAAAGCCGAAATCGAACGCTTTTTTGGACTCATCAATAGGCTTTACGCCGAAATGCGCCGGCTCCCCCGCAACAAATGGCTCAATATATTGCTCTACCCGCTGATGCCTTTCTTGATTCCCACGATCATCAAAACTTCTACAATGAACACAGGTGATTGGCTGGATGCAAATATCAAAAATGAAGCGCTCAAAAACGTGCTCACGGCTAATTTGGGTTATTATACTGATGACCCTTATAACCTCTCGCTGATGTACTTCCTGATGGCACAAGGTAGCTATCTAAACGGAGGGGGCAACTTCGTGAAAGGGGGTTCGCAATCGCTGTCTAACTACTTGGTGCGCTTTATTGAAAAACGTGGCGGACAAGTGCTTACAGGTAAATTCGTAGAAGAGATTTTGGTGGAAAACAACCAAGCGGTGGGGGTGAGCTATCGCGATACGTTCAACAGTTCGACAGCTAAACAATCGCTCTATGCCGATAGTGTGGTCGCCAATGCTGCCCAACCTATGGTCGCCCAGATGCTCCCCGAGCCTTATCGCTCTAAATTAGCACAAAAGGTAGCGCCTTTAGAACTCGCCTGTTCCTTGCTCACCATTTATTTGGGTTTCAATACCGATTTGAAAAAACTCGGCGTAAATCATTATTCTACCATCATTCAAGGTCAAAAAGACTATAAACTGAAAGATGTAAAAGCCGATTCGCAAGGTGATTGGGCTCAAAAATCATTTACTTTTGTGAATTACGGAATGGTAGATGCCCAGTTAGCTCCTGAGGGAAAGACGGTAGGAGTAATTTGTGCCATTGATTACCTCAAAGAATGGGAAGGACTCAGCGAAGCAGAATATCAGCAGAAGAAGGAAAGAGTCGCACAGTTGTTTTTAGCGCGTTTAGAAGCTGAATTCCCCACTATTCTTGATTACTTGGAGTATTATGAGGTAGCGACTGCCAAAACGATAAAAAGATACACTTTAAACCCACAAGGTACCCCCTATGGTTATGTGCAATCGGTGAAACAAACTTACCCTAAACGCGATAAACTCACCGCTTCACCGCTGAAAAACTTGTACTTTGCCTCGGCTTGGGCGCCTTCGGGGGGTGGTTATTCAGGGGCGATTTACAGCGGTTTTATGACGGCAAGCAAGATGAAAACCCAAGTGAAATGGCGCAACTACAGGCCCTCAACTCTCGCCGATGAACGCTGTGTAAAACTCTTAGCAAAAGAAATTATCGCGCATAACACTATCTTGCTCACTTTTGAAAAACCTAAAGATTTGCAGTATAAAGCAGGACAGTATGCCGTATTGAGCCTCAACAACCCTCGTTATACCGAATTGGATATGCCTTTGCGTCCGCTCTCAATGGTCTCTCATCCTGATGAAGATACTTTGCAGTTTGCAATGCGCCTCAGCGATAGCAGTTTTAAGAAAAGTGTTGTCGAAATGGTGATAGGTGATACAGCCACGATATTCGCTCCTATGGGTAATTTCACTCTTAAAGGAAAAAATAAGCGCATTGTGTTCCTCGCCTCAGGGATTGGCATTACCCCAGTACTCCCTATGCTCAAAACCTTAGTACAACAGCAATTTGCAGGTGAAGTAGTAGTATTTTACTCCAATAAAACCGAAGCCTCAGCTGCTTTTCACAGCGATTTACAACATAGCACTTTGGCTAACTATACCTATCTGCCTGTGTTCACCGCCACCCAAAAGCGCCTCAATACCGATTTTTTAAAGGAGCATCTCCACACCCTCACCGATTGTGAGTATTACATTGTCGGAACCAATAGCTTTACCAAAGCAATGCAAGAGCTCTTGTTAAAAGAAAACGTACCCGCCACAACCATCTTTAAAGACGATTTCGGAGGGTAATTTTATAGTTATATAAAAAACTTTGGCAAAGTCTCTACTCGCCCGTCGTGCTACGACCTTTGCCAAAGTTATACTCCGTCTCGTGCCACGACCTCCCATTACCTTGGTCATTCGTCATTCTTCCCCCATCATTTCTTCCCCTTTTCCTTCATATTTCCGCCTATTACCTATTCCCTAAGACCCCACACTTCCCCATTTTCTCATTTCCAAATCTGCTAATTCTCTAATTTCTCTTCCCCTTTTCCGTCATACTCCCCCTAGTGCCTATGGCCTAAGGCCTATTGCCTATTCCTCTTTCTTTCGCCTCGAAACCCTGTTTTTAACATTTTTAGCCTTGTTGTATTATATTATGAATCAACTTTTTATACACCCTTTCTATAGCAATCGTCCAAGATTCGTATAAGCTTCCTATAAGCTCTCTATAAGCTAACCACACCCATCTTACACCCTTTTTTCACCAAAACTTCTCTCAACTCTCTTCCGTTCTTTTCCGTTTCCTTCCGATGTCTCAGAAGTGTCACTTTTAGGGGTATACACTTTGCCAAAGTTTTTGCCTGTGCGGCTCGCACCTTTGGCAAAGTTGATGTTTCAAAAAGTTACTTCCCCCATTTCCTAATTTCCTCATTTGCTAATCTGCTAATTCTCTCATTCTCTCATTTGCTAATTTTCTAATTACTTCCTATCTTTGCAACTCATAACTCTCAACCCATATGAAACTATACTTTTACCTTTTAGCATTTGCCCTCACGGCTTGCCACAACGCATCAGAACAAAAAGAGTTGCCTAAAAAGCAACTCACCAATTACGTAAATCCGTTTATCGGTACCGATGGTACGGGGAACACCTACCCAGGAGCGATGACTCCTTTCGGAATGGTGCAACTAAGCCCCGATATAGGTATCCCTGGCTGGGACAGAATTTCGGGCTACTTCTACCCCGATAGCATCATTACCGGCTTTTCACACACCCACCTCTCAGGCACGGGTGCGGGCGACCTCTACGATGTGCTCATAATGCCTACCAATAGCAGATTTAACGACCGCATAGAGGCAAACAACCGTTTGCCTTTCTCTTATTTCTCTCATAAGCGCGAAACCGCTACGGCTGGCTATTACAGCGTCGATTTGCTGAGTTATGGTATCAAAGCAGAACTTACCGCCACTCCTCGTGTAGGAGTGCAACGCTATACTTTTCCTAAAGACGAACAGTCTAAAATTACAATAGATTTAGGTTATAGCATCAACTGGGATAAACCTACCGAAACCTATCTAAAAGTGTTGGATAATATAACTTTGGAAGGCTATCGTTTTTCTACCGGTTGGGCGCGTAACCAAAAGGTTTATTTCGTCATAAAACTCTCCAAGCCCTTTGCTGATAAGGAGTTTACAGAAGAAAAAGAAAACGGCAAGAGCAACCGTTCTAAAATTGTACTCCGCTATGCTACCGCCGATAATGAAGCCATTGTAGTGAAAACAGCCCTCTCTATGCACAGCATTGCAGAAGCGTATAAAAATATGGAAGTTGAAGCGCCTCACTTTGCTTTCGACGACTATCGCGAGACGGCTCGCAATTTATGGGAAAAGCAGTTGCAGAAGATTACGGTAGAAGGCGGTACTGAGGAGCAAAAAACAATTTTCTATACAATGCTCTACCAATCGATGTTGGCGCCTAATCTTTTCAGCGATGTCGATGCCCCCGAAAAGCGTTATGATACTTTTTCTCTTTGGGATACTTTCCGTGCGGCTCATCCGCTTTATACCTTGTTACACCGCGAAGCTTCCGCCCATTTTATCAGTAGTTTTTTGGCACACTACCGCGAAAATGGTACGCTACCGGTGTGGAGTATGCAAGGAGGTGAAACCAATATGATGATTGGCTATCACGCTGTACCTATTATCGTAGATGCGTATTTTAAGAAAATTCCAATAGATATTCCTTTGGCTTACGAGGCTTGCAAGCAAAGTGCAATGGTAAACGAACGCGAAATCGACTTATATAAGCAATACGGTTATGTGCCTTACGATTTGGATAAATCCGATGAAAACTGGTCGGTGTCCAAAACCTTAGAGTACGCTTACGACGATTGGTGTATTGCACAATTTGCCAAAGCATTGAATAAAAAAGAAGATGAGGCTTACTTTGCCAAACGCGCTGAAAACTGGCGTAATCTTTTCGACGAAAAAACTACTTTCTTTCGCCCTAAGGATAGCAAAGGGCAATTTATCAAGCCTTTTAACCCCAAAGATTATAGTAAATACTTCTGCGAAAGCAACGCTTGGCACTATCGTTGGTTTGTGCCACAAAATATCGAAGGATTGCGCGATGCAATGGGAGGCATTAAGGCTTTTGAACAAAAACTCGACTCGATGTTCACTTTATCAGTTACCCCCGATGAGAAACTGCCTATTTTCAGTACTGGTATGATAGGACAGTATGTGCACGGTAACGAACCGAGTCATCACGTGGCTTACCTCTATCACTTTACAGCTCACCCCGAGAAAGCCATCCAGCGCGTTACCGAAATATTGAATACTCAATACAAAAACACCCCCGACGGACATTGTGGTAATGAGGACTGCGGACAAATGAGCAGTTGGTATGTGCTTTCCGCCTTAGGTTTGTATCCTCTCAACCCCGCCGACAGTAGGTATTATCTAAGTGAACCGCTATTCGATAAAGCTATGTTGCATTTAGAGAACGGCAAGACTTTTACGATTGAAAAAAGAAAAGACAGTAAAGCAAAAACACTACTCAACGACAAACCACTGAATAGAGGATATATTACTTATGAAGAAATTATTGCAGGAGGACGTTTAGAGTTTAAGAAATAAACGCCTTTACTACCAACGCTGAGTTAGTACCTCCGAAGCCAAAAGAGTTGCTCAAAAAGGCTTTAATAGGGCGTTCTACAGTTTCGGGAATAATATTTAGCTTGGCAGAAGCCTCATCGGGGGTTTCAAAATTGATATTAGGAGCTATAAAACTGTTTTGCATCATCAGCACTGAGTATATCACTTCGCTAGCTCCTGCCATCCAACATTCGTGTCCAGTCATCGATTTGGTAGAGCTCACAGGAATATGACTGCCAAAAATCTCATAAATTGCCTTTGCTTCGTTGGCATCGCCTATGGGGGTAGAAGTGGCGTGCGCATTGATATAGTCGATTTCACTGGCTTGCATTCCTGCATTTTTAAGGGCGCGCGCCATAGCACGGGCAGGTCCTTCTACATTGGGTGTAGAGATATGTCCGCCATTAGACGAAAAGCCGTAGCCTACCACCTCAGCGATAGGGGTTGCCCCACGCCTCATCGCCGACTCATAACTCTCCAAGACCAAAGTAGCTGCCCCTCCACTGGGTACTAAGCCGTCTCTGCTGGCATCGAAGGGACGAGATGCCAAAGTGGGTTCGCCCTCGCGCATTGAAAAGACCCCAAGACCATCGAAACTGCCCATACTATACTTGTTGATTTCCTGAGCTCCGCCACATATTACGCAGTCTTGCATACCACTTTGGATAAGCAAGTAGCCTAAGCCTACCGAATGCGACCCACTGGCACAAGCGGCACTGATACTCATATTTACCCCTCGCAATTGGAAGAGAGTAGAGAGGTTCATCGTTACGGTAGAGTTCATCGTACGGAATACCGCCCCAGAGCCTACGAGGGTAGTATCTTTCTTTTCTCTTATCTTATCGTTTGTGAGAATTACCGACTCGGCTACACTGTCGTTACCGTAGAGGATTCCTACTTCGTTTTGTTGTAAGAAATCGCTATCGATACCGGCATTTTTAAGCGCTTCGAGGGTTGCCATATAGGCAAATTCGCTTTCTTGTCCCATAGAAATACGCTCGCGACGACCTAAGAGTCCTTTTAGGTCGGGGTTTTCTACAAAGCCTGTGAGGGCAGAGCGATAGCCGTATTCTTTGCGTTCGGGCAAGAAAACAATACCCGATTTTCCTTGGTATAACGAATCGCGCACCTCGCCCAGTGAAGTGCCTATACAGGAATAAATACCCATTCCGGTGATAACTACTCTCATAATAATTGACAGTTGACAATTGATAATTAACAAAGTGGGGCAAAGGTAAGAAATAATACTGATAATGCCAAATAATGCCAGAAATGCCAATAATGCCAGAAACACTCAATCAATGACACGGGGTTTCAATGAAGATAGAACGAAGGGAAAATTTGCTGTATGAGAGAAGCTTGAAGAAATTTTAGGAGAGAAAATAGGAAAGACTGCCCCACTAAAAGTGGGAGCAGTCTTTCTTCTAACTTAGGGAAATTTGATTATTAATCTACGTTGATATCGGTATTTACATTTTTACTACCTACGAGGGCATAATACAAGAGGAATAGCAATGCTAATACAATTACCCAGTAACTTTGGATATAACCAAAAGCATCGGCAGCCCAACCTTGGATAGCTGGCAAAATACCACCCCCGCATACCATCGCCATAAAGATACCTGAGGCAGCGGCTGTATATTTACCCAAACCTTCGGTAGCGAGGTTGAAGATACCTCCCCACATTACTGAGGTGCACAAGCCACAAAGAATAAGGAACATTATGCTTATTGGCACTTCGGCTAACCCAAAAGATATATCAGATTTGAACACAGGCATATTTACCATTTGTGTTTCGGGTATTAATATAGCTAAGATAACAAAAAGAATTCCTAAGGAAGACACAAAAGTAAGCATTCCTTTGCTTGAAAACTTCGCTCCCAATGAACCTCCGGTAAGACGACCGATGAACATCAAGAACCAATAGGTACCTACTACTGAACCTGCAATAGTGGTATCTATTGCTAAGCCGTTCATTTCTGGACTACTGGTCATAAAAAGATTTGCTATGTTGGGAATTCCTACTTCAATCCCTACGTAAAGGAAGATAGCTATCGCTCCTAATATAAAGTGACGGAAAGATAGTGGACTGTGTTTATCGGTTACATCTTTTTGTTTTACCGCTGCGTGAGGTTCGGGTATTTGCATTAGGGCAAGTACAATAAATGCCAAAGCGAAGATACCCATTGCTAAGAAGAGGGCAGGGTTGGCATCGGCGATAGAAGTACCGGCGCTGATAGTACCAATGAGGTAGCCTACCAATACAGGTACGATAGTTGCCCCGATAGAGTTGATAGCGCCTCCGAATTGCAAGAGTTGGTTACCGCGTTTACCACCACCACCGAGGGTGTTGAGCATTGGGTTTACTACCACGTTCAGCATACACATAGAGAAGCCTGAGATAAATGCCCCAGTGAGGTATACTCCAAAGCTACCCATATTACCTGAAAGGAAAGTAATACAAACGCCTACGAAGCCTACGGCAATAGCTGTTAAAGCAGTTTTCTTATAACCGATGCGTTGTAGCATTAGCCCTGCTGGAATCCCCATAAAGGCATAAGCGATAAAGTTGGCTAAGTTCCCCAATTGTGATTCGAGGTTGCTTGCCATAAATTGGTTTTTTACAATTACCCCGAAAGGGTTTTGTAAGCCCGTTACGAATGATATCATAAAGAATAAGGCGAACATCATCGCAATGGGTAATGCGTAACTTTTGTTTTGTTGATTTTGGTGTTCCATTATTTTTAGTTATTTATTATTTTAGAAAATAGGGAATAGGAGAAGGGAATTAGTTGTTAGAAATTACTTATTTCTCCTATTAACTACTGTATTTAGTAAATAGTGGGGCAAAAGTAAATAAAGAAAATATAAAACACAACAAAAACGAAAACTTTTTTAAGGTTTATTTATGAAATATATTAGATGTTAGGTGTTAGAAGTTAAAAATCAGAAAATTAAGAAATTAATAAATAGGGACACGAGTTAAAAGCTCACGCCAGTGGAAGAAGAAAAGAGGAAGAAAAATTATAAAATGAAGGGAGGGTCGTAGCACGAAGGACAGTTGAAAATTTGCAAAAGTTTTGATACGGACGAGTCAGACTATTCGAATGTGTTCGATACCGATAGCTAAAGGCTTAAAGAATAATCATTAACAGCTAATGACTATTTTTCATCCCAATAGTAGCTATCGGGGTAGATGCGCTTACCGAAGATAGCGGTACCAACCCGCACGATAGTGGCACCTTCTTCAATAGCGGTTTCGAGGTCGCCACTCATTCCCATTGAGAGCTCTCGGGGGTCTACATTAGGGAGGTTGAGAGCAATAATCTCTTGTTGGAGATGTTTAAGGAGTTTAAAGCAGGCGCGCACCTTTTCGGTTTCGGCACTAAACAGACCGATAGTCATCAGTCCTTTGATATGTAGGGTAGGCAGTGTAGCCACTTGCTTTACAAGATTGAGCACCTCAGAAGGGTCGGCACCAAATTTGCTTTCTTCGTTAGAGGTATTCACCTGAATAAAGATGTCGAGTTCTTTACCTTCATTCTCCAAACGGTTGTGGAGTTTTTGGGCTAAATCGAGGCGGTCTACCGATTCTACACAACTCACTTCGTAACGCAAAATATCTTTTATCTTATTTGTTTGTAAATGACCGATAAAATGATTGGTATGTGGGGTATCTTTCAGCGCTTCATACTTTTCTTTGAGCTCTTGCACTTTGTTTTCGGCGATGAGCGTATATCCTGCATTTAATGCTACTTTGATGCGCTCAGGAGTTACCGTTTTAGTAGCTAAAAGCAATTTTACTTCCTCCGGCTTGCGACCTACCCGCTCACAAGTGTTGGTAATACGTTGTTGTACTAAGGTGATGTTTTGTAATATATTTTCCATTTTTAATTATCAATTATTAATTAACTATATCGGTTCATTCTCCACTTCTTCCTTTGGTAAATTGCCTTCAGCTTTCTTGCGCAAGAGGCGACGTTTGATGAGGTCGTTTAGGTCTTTACCTTTTACCGAGTAGGTGTTAAATAACAGCATAGGAGCAATCACCCCAAAGGCTAAGCACATAGTAATAAAGCCTGTTTGTAAACCGAGTTTGAAGGTTTGGTAGAGTAAATCTAATGTTTCGTCTTGTGAGGTTTCAACGGTTACTATTTGTATGATTTTCATCATAAACTCATAGCCGTATTTACCAGGAATCATATTAATTACGGCGGGAATGGTAAACACAATAGGAGGTGTGTGTACACGGTGGGCAAAATACACCGCTAAGAGCCCTACCACACAAGCCCCCAGAAAAGAAGTAATCACGATTTGTTCGGGCATTAAGGTTGCTAATAGAATGAACTTAATACCCCACCCTATACCGCCTAATACACCTGTTATCCATAAAGCACGACGTGGAGTGTTAAACAATAAAGCAAAACCGATAGAAATCCACATCGACCAAAAGATGCGTTCTGCTAAACCTAAAAATATATCAAGGAAGTTCATAACCGAATAATAGTAAAGCTAAATAAAAACCTAATGAAATCATAAACACTAAAATAGCAGCGTGAGTGAGTTTAGCAATTCCTGCTACAATACAGCCTGAGAGCATATCGATAAAGCCATTGATAAGAGGTACCCCAGGCACTAACCACAATACACAAGCTGCCAAGGCATTGTGATAGTCTTGTACTCCAAGCAAGCGGAAGATGCTCATCACAGCCACCGATACGAAAGCAGCCCAACCCCAACAGATATACACGTTGAACTTGCGCAACTGCAAAATACGTCTACCTGCTAACCCTAATAAAGTAGCGAGAAACGACATAGCGAACTCGGCATAACTTGCGTTTTCTTTGCCAAATACGTAGGCTAATGAGCCTCCTGCAATCGATACAAAAAACCACATTACATACATATTGTAATGCGGACGCGCCTTGATAGTAGCTACCTGCTCTTCGATTTCCTCAATAGGGAGTTTCTTTTCGATAGCCTCCCACGATAGGATACTAATATCGGAAATCGCACTGAAATTCACTCCGTGATGCGGGATAGAGCGCACGATAGTTTCTTTTTCGCCTGTGCTTTTGTCCTGTATTGTTAGCACGATAGCCGAATGCGAATAGAAGTTCTCGCAATGGTAGTTCAGTGCATTAGAGATGCGTTCTACATTGCGTTCTACCCTACGGGTATTGGCACCGCTGGAAATCAGCAGTTCGTTGATATCGGCAAAGAGTTTTGCCGCTCGTTCTATGGGCTTCATATATATTTTAGACGTTAGTTCTTAGGAGGTTAGTTATCAAGCTTGTCAGACTGTTCGGGCAAATTGCTTTTGGTATTCCTTGCTGTTTTCTTCTAAAAGAAAGTCTTTCTTGCAAGCAAAAGCAAAGAATTCTTGTTAGAAAGTGCAAAAGTACAAAAATAATGAAGAATGACAAAAAGGAGAAGATTTAATAATTTACTATCACATTCAAGCGCTTTCCTAATATTGTTTTTAGTTGGTTATAACCTATTACCTCCTCCATAACACTTTTACGTTCTTCATCTGTTATTTCAGTACGTACTTTCTCTGCTAAATTGTTGATGAGGTGCATTATTAATAACAAACGAATATTTAGAATGATATCCGAGATAATTCTGTTGAGGTCTCTGTCTTTCTCCTTTGCGACAATATCTCGTTTTAACCAGTTGTCTAAATGTCTAAACTCGTCTTCCATTTCCAAATCGGATACCTTAGCACTGAGTTCCACAGGAAGTTCGTTTGCAAGCCTACTCACATCATAGGAAGCATCTTCTTGGAACATTGTCATTAGTTGGTCATATATCTGCTTGAAATCGGGGTTAGCGAACTCTATTTCGTCTTCTTGAAGTTCAAGGAATACTTTTTCGTAAACTTTGAGAGTTTGCTGTACTTGTTTTTCTTTGAGGTCGCCGTTTTCTTCTTCTACCAGAATAGTATCGGTGAAAACACAGTCTTCATTCCCTTTAGAAAGAAGAATCTTTATTAAATCGTGTTCTAACACCTCCAAACGGTTTACCGTGCGTTTTTGAGTCTCTTCTGGCGTTTGTACCACTTGCATAGTAGATTGTTTGCGCTCTACTTTTTGTCCTTCATAAAAGTCCTTTTTGAGAATTTGCGCCAAAGTAGAGAAGAGCACTTGTTCCGAGATATCCATAATGGTAGCGCACTCGCGCACATATACTTCCCGCTTGATAAGGTCAGGGATTTTAGAGATACTCTCTACCATATCGCGTATGGTTTCGGCTTTTTTGATAGGGTCGTTCTGCGCCTCTTGCATTAGGAGGGAGGCTTTGAAGCGAATGAAATCGGAGGCGTTGTTTTCGAGGTATAACACGAGGTCTTCGTAGGCGGTTTTGCGGGCAAAGCTATCGGGGTCGTCTCCCTCGGGGAAGGTGCAGACCTTTACATTCATACCCTGTTCCAAGATGAGGTCTACCCCACGGATGGAAGCACGTAAGCCAGCGGCATCGCCATCGTACAGCACTGTGATGTTGGGGGTAAGGCGGTGAATGAGGCGGATTTGGTCTTGCGTAAGTGCTGTTCCGCTAGAAGCTACCACATTTTCGATGCCTTTTTGGTGCATTTGAATCACATCGGTATATCCTTCAACCAGATAGCAGTTATCGGCTTTGGCAATGGCTTGTTTGGCAAAGAAGATGCCATACAGCACTTTGCTTTTATGGTAAATCTCACTTTCGGGAGAGTTGAGGTATTTAGCTTGTTTCTTGTCGTTGGTAAGGATACGCCCTCCGAAGCCCAATACGCGTCCGCTCATAGAGTGAATGGGAAACATTACACGCCCTTTGAAGCGGTCGAACTTACGGTCGCCATTGACGATGGTGAGCCCCGTTTTTTCTAAGAATTCTAACTGATAGCCTTTGGCAAGAGCGTTATCGGTGAAGGCTGTCCACTCGTCGGGGGAGAAGCCTAAGCGGAATTTTTGGATTGTTTCCTCGGTAAAACCGCGCTCTTTGAAATAAGTCATACCGATAGCCTTACCGGCTTCGGTATTGAAAAGGGTGTCCTGAAAATATTGTTGGGCGTATTCTGAGACGATATAGAGACTCTCGCGCTCATCGGCTTGTGCTTTTTCTTCGGAAGATTGCTGGGTTTCTTCAATGTCGATATGGTATTTTTTAGCCAAATAGCGAATGGCTTCGGGGTAGGTGAAATGCTCGTGCTCCATTAAGAAGGCAATAGCATTCCCGCCTTTGCCACTACTGAAGTCTTTCCATATTTGCTTTACGGGCGAGACCATAAAGCTGGGTGTCCGCTCGTTGGAGAACGGACTCAATCCTTTGTAATTAGAGCCTGCACGCTTGAGTTGGACGAAGTCGCCAATAACTTCCTCCACCCGCATTTGGTCATATACTTTGTCGATAGTGTTTTTTGAAATCACTGTTTTTTAAGATAAGAGGTAAGAGATAAGAGATAAGAGGGGTTAATTTGTTAATTGTTTCAGGTCGTCCTCTAATTCTTTAAGGCTGTTTTTACGTTCTATTTGGCGTTGCTTAGTTTGGTATTTTTCATACTCTTGGGCAGATTTCTCTATAGCCATTTGGTGTGAAATCTTACCAGCGTGTTGTAAGAGCTCTCTGCCATTGAGTTGCAGGATAATATCCAAGCGGGCTATCCAGTCTTTCATATACATAGGCGTTTGCTGTTGTGCCATAGTTTCGGCGAAAGCTAAATATTGTTCTACAAGCAAGCCCAAAAGCTTTATTTCTTCTTCGTTGAGATAATTCTTGGCGATGCTTACTTCACTTTTTTTAATAGTGGCAGTAGCTGTTTTGTCATAGGATTGCATACCCAGAAGGGGTAAAGAGGCATCAGCACGATTATAGACTATCTCGGCTGCTGTTTGCTCACTAACCGCCCATAGGAGTTTGTTTTGCACTACCTTAAAGAACTTTATGGTTTGCTCATCTTGAGGGTTGTAGTCTATACTGGTTTTGTATATATCTTTAATCTTCTGGTAGAAGAACCGTTCAGAGATTCGTATTTCACGGAGGCGTTCTTGGAGCTGGTCGAAGTAGTTCATCGCAGTACCTTGCTTAAAACGCTCGTCGTTTAACACAAAACCTTTGATTAAATACTCTTTGAGTTGCTGAGTTGCCCAAATACGAAAACGCGTTCCTTGTTGTGATTTCACACGATAACCTACTGAGATGATCACATCGAGATTGTAATATTCTACCTGATAGTTTTTACCATCGGTCGCAGTTGTTGCAAATTTTGCAACAACTGAGTTTCTGTATAGTTCCCCTTCTTCAAAAATGTTTTTAATATGTCGTGATATAGTAGATTTGTCACGGCTAAAAAGAGTAGCCATTTGGTCTAATGAAAGCCATATCGTTTCATCTTGAAAGCGTACGTCTATCTTGATATTCCCTTCTTGATTTTGGTATATAAGAAACTGTGATTCCATAGGGTTTATTTGTTTGTCAATCATTTTACCCCTTGTGGGCTCATAAAAATACTTAGTTAAGAGACAAGAAAGTTGTGTTATATTTATTATTTTTAATAAGTGTATTTGATTATAGATTTGACAATGCAAAGATATAACATTCTTTTCAGAAAAGCAAAAAACAAATAACCGACTGCTTTTACAAGAGTCGGTTATTTACATTTAATTTTTTAATTACGATGAAATAAAAAAAAACCTTTCTTTTAGTCTGCTAAAATCACTACTTTGTTTTGGTTGCACTCCAAGGTACCTCCTGTAATAGTGAAATGTTGCAGTTCTTTTTTACCCTCAAAGAGCTTTACCTCGCCTGCCGTAAGCAATGAGATAATAGGGGCGTGGTGTTCTAATATTACAAATGGTCCTTTAGCCCCAGGCACCTTCACCGAGGTTACTTCACCTTTAAACAAAAGGGCTTCAGGAGTAAAGATTTCTACTAACATAAGTGCGAGCCATACGGGCTTTTTTGTTGTTATTTAACATTAGCTAATTTTCTTATTAACTAGCTTGTGCTTCGGCAAGCATTTTTTCACCTGCTTCGATTACTTCTTCAATAGTGCCTTTAAGGTTGAAGGCAGCTTCTGGAAGGTGGTCGAGTTCGCCGTCGAGAATCATATTAAAGCCTTTGATAGTATCTTTGATATCTACATAAGCTCCTGGTAATCCGGTAAACTGCTCGGCTACGTGGAAAGGCTGTGACAAGAAACGCTGTACGCGACGAGCACGAGCAACGGCTACTTTATCGTCTTCTGAAAGTTCTTCCATACCGAGGATAGCGATAATGTCTTGCAATTGTTTGTAACGTTGTAAGAGCTCTTTTACGCGTTGTGCACATTCGTAGTGCTCTTTACCTAAAATTTCGGGGGTAAGGATACGCGAAGTAGAATCGAGAGGGTCTACCGCAGGGTAGATACCGAGCTCGGCGATTTTACGCGATAATACGGTGGTCGCATCGAGGTGGGCAAAGGTAGTTGCCGGAGCAGGGTCAGTAAGGTCGTCGGCAGGTACATATACCGCTTGTACTGAGGTGATAGAACCGTGCTTGGTAGAGGTGATGCGCTCTTGCATCGCACCCATTTCGGTAGCCAACGTAGGTTGGTAACCCACCGCTGATGGCATACGTCCTAAAAGAGCGGATACCTCAGAACCTGCTTGGGTGAAACGGAAGATATTATCGACGAAGAAAAGCACGTCTTTACCGTGACCTTCGCCTGCACCATCGCGGAAGTACTCGGCAATGGTAAGTCCTGAGAGGGCTACACGCGCACGTGCTCCAGGAGGTTCGTTCATTTGCCCAAATACGAAGGTAGCTTTTGATTCTTTAAGTGCCTTGCGGTCTACTTTACTCAAATCCCAACCGCCTTTTTCCATTGATTCCATAAAGCCTTCGCCATATTTGATAATGCCCGATTCGAGCATCTCGCGTAGCAGGTCGTTTCCTTCACGGGTACGTTCGCCTACCCCAGCGAATACTGATAGACCGCCGTGTCCTTTGGCGATGTTATTAATCAATTCTTGAATGAGCACCGTTTTACCTACACCTGCACCGCCAAAGAGACCGATTTTACCTCCTTTGGCATAAGGTTCGATAAGGTCGATGACTTTAATACCAGTGAAGAGTACTTCGGTAGTGGTGGAGAGTTCTTCGAACTTGGGAGCTTCGCGGTGAATAGGCAAGCCGTTGTCGCCGTCTTTGGGCAGGTTGCCGAGTCCGTCCACGCCGTCACCAATTACGTTGAAGAGGCGACCGTAGATATCGTGTCCTACGGGCATTTTGATAGGACTGCCTGTGGCAATCACTTCGGTGTCGCGGCTAAGCCCTTCGGTGGAGTCCATAGAGATGGCGCGCACCACGTCTTCGCCTATATGCGATTGTACTTCTAATATGAGTTTGGTACCGTCGGGTCTTGTGATTTCTAAGGAATCATAAATGCGTGGGAGTTCATTATCAGAAGCGAACTCTACATCGACCACAGGTCCAATTACTTGTGCTACTTTTCCTTTTTGTAACATTCTTTTTTATTTTTAGTTGTTTAGACCACAGGCATTAAGCCATAGGTTGTAGGTGTTATGGTTTCAGAAGCTGAGGTCTGAAATATGAGACCTATGAGCAGAAACCTAAATATTGTGCAAATGTAGGGACTTTTTTAAAAAGGGACAAATCTTTGTAATTCTTTTTTATAAAAATATTTTATTGTAGGTTTTTATAATGTTGATTATCAACAGATATAAGGTTTGGATTTTCTTTTTCTTATTGAATTTCAGAACTTGTTTTAGCAAAGGAAGGTGAAAATATTGTATATTTGCCACGTAAAACCTAAAAGTTTAATGAAACACATCTTTACAACAGAACAGCAAGCGTTGGCAGCTCGTATTTTGGAGCATAACCATTTTTCACCCCTAAGTGAGTTGTATTCTTCGGAAATACAAGACTTGGCGGTGATATGGTCGTTTTACTCTGGGAAGATAGAAGGCAATACTTATACTTTTGTGGAGACGGAAACGCTCTTGAAAGATGGTATTACTTCACCCCGGCGCTATGAAGAGGCTAAAATGCTCAAAAACCTTTACAACACTTTTATTTCGGAAGTAGAGTATATCAAAAAAGGGAATACCGAAGAGATTAACAAACGATTGCTTTTTGAGCTACACTCTCGCTTGATTGCTGATTTGATAGATAACCGCGAGAGGGGTATTATCCGCAAACGCGCTGTGCGGATTACTGGAACGGATTATACACCTCCTACTGGGGAGCACCTTATTGAAAAAGCCTTAGACCAGATAATGGAGGAACAGGCTGAAATAGAAAATCCTTTAGAGAAAGCGGTTTTTTTGCATTGCAATATTGCGCGCTTGCAACCTTTTATTGACGGCAATAAGCGCACTTCGCGCTTGGTTGAGAGTATTGTGCTAATGAATAACGATATCGTACCGATTCACACGACTCGCTTAGAGGATATCAATACCTACCGCAAGGCTTTGCTTTCTTTTTATGAAACGAGTGATTACAGTGAATATGCCGATTATTTTCTACAAAAGAAATGGGAGTATTTGCAGAAGTTGTAGCACGAGTCGTAGCACGACAAGCAGTGCGAGCCGCACGGGCAGTGTGAGCCGCACGGGCAGTTAGTAGTAGATTTATTTTAAGCATAATTTCAATATCTAGAAAATGAAAAATATTTTTAATAATCTTTTGTTTAAGGTAGTTTGTGGTATCCTGTTTGGGATAGCGTTGGGCTATTATGCGCCTGAATGGTTGTACCGCATTCTTATTACTTTTCAGGTATTGTTTAGCAACTTTTTAAAGTTTGCAATACCGCTGATTTTGATGGGGCTCATTATGCCTTCGATTAGTGATTTGGGTAAAAATGCAGGTAGGTTACTGCTTATTACCATAGGAATTGCGTATGCTTTTACGCTTTTCTCGGGTTTTTCTACTTACTTGGTGGGCGAATCTCTTTTTCCTTCGCTATTGCAGGGGGAACAATTGGGTGCCATTGTAGATAAAGGAAAGAGTTTGCCTCCTTATTTTACCATTGAGATGCCTCCTTTGGCCGATGTGATGAGTGCTTTGCTGTTTTCTTTTATCATCGGGATTGGGTTGTCGTTTAGAGAAGAATCGAAACTTACAGAGGTGATTAAAGAGTTTGGCGACATTGTGAAATGGCTTATCGTTAGGGCTATTATACCGATATTGCCTATTTATATTATGTGTATTTTTGCTGAAATTACCTTCAACGGACAGGTAATGGCAATAATGAAGGTGTTCTTTAAACTGATTTTGGTTCTTTTTGTGATGCACATTGCTTTGCTCATTATCCAATACCTGATTGCGGGAAGTATTGCAGGGAAGAATCCGTTTAAGGCACTGGCTACGATGCTACCGGCTTATGCGACGGCTTTGGGTACACAATCGTCGGCTGCTACTATTCCTGTAACGTTGAGGCAGGCACTGAAATTAGGCATTTCGCAACGGATAGCGGGATTTGTGATTCCGCTTTGTGCTACGATTCACCTTTCGGGCAGTACGATGAAGATTACGGCTTGTGCGCTTGCCCTGATGATGCTTCAAGGAATGCCTTATGACTTTTCGCTGTTTGCTGGTTTTATAATGATGCTGGGAGTGGTGATGATTGCTGCTCCTGGGGTACCGGGAGGGGCTATTATGGCTGCTTTGGGGGTGCTGAACAGTATTCTTGGTTTTAATGAGGCGCAACAAGGACTAATGATTGCACTTTATATAGCGATGGATAGCTTTGGCACGGCTTGTAATGTAACGGGTGACGGTGCAGTAGCTTTGATAGTTGATAAATGCGGGAAGAATGAAAAAATTAGCAAATGAGAAAATGAGAGAATTAGAAAATTAGCAAATTAGAGAATTAGAAAATTAGCAAATTAGAGAATTAGGAAATTAACAGATTGGTAGATGGAGACGAAAAGAAACGAAAAGGTTCAGAACACTTGGAAGGGTACAGGAAAGGTGGTCTTAGCTTATAGAAAGCTTATAGGAAGCTTATACGAATCTTGGAAGATAAGTATAGAAAAGGTATATAAATATTTAAATATCAGTTTTTTACGGGAACTAAAACAATAGTTAAAACGAAAGCAAATGACAAACCTACACAAATTTTTTGTTAAAAACGCGTTTTTGTGGCTCTTGGTACTAATGGTGCTTATGGGCTACCTTATTCCTTATCGAGAAAGCTATAACGCTTACTTTAATTTAGGAACCTTTATCGATTGGGGGATTGTGATTATCTTCCTGCTCTACGGACTCAAACTGAACTTGCGAGAAGTGCTGAACGACGTTAAGAACTGGAAGCTACACTTGCTGGTACAAATAGCTACCTTTGTGCTGTTTCCGCTCTTGGTAATGCCTTTTTACAAGATAGCACAGGGCACAGAATTCTACGTGTTGTGGCTTTCGATATACTTTTTGGCTTGCTTGCCGTCTACCGTATCGTCATCGGTAGTGATGGTGTCTATCGCAAAAGGGAACGTGCCCTCAGCGATTTTTAACGCTTCTATCTCGGGGCTCATAGGAATCTTTGCTACCCCTATGCTAATGCACCCTTTTATGGAAAACAATAGTGGAGGGGCAGTAGACCAAGTAGCAATTATACAGCAATTATTATTAAAAGTGCTGTTGCCGATAGTATTAGGGCTCTTGCTTAATCCGCTGTGCAAGAAGTTTATAGAGCGTTACGGCAAACTGATAGGCAAGTTTGATAGGCTTATTATCCTGCTGATTGTCTACGAGAGCTTTTCGACGGCTTTTGTAAACCGTATATTTGGCAGTGTCCCACCGATTACTTTTGCGATTATCGCAGTAGCAGTGGTGGGAATGTTTTTCATTGTATACTATCTCTTGCAATGGGCGTCGCACCGTTTGCACTTTAACCGCGAAGATACAATTACTACTACTTTTTGTGGCTCGAAGAAATCGTTAGTACACGGGAGTTTATTTATGATGGTATTGGGTATTCCCGACGATAACAAAGTGATGTTCCTCTTGCCGATAATGCTTTATCACAGCTTTCAGCTGTTTTATGTGAGCTGGCTGGCGAATAGGATAGGTAATAGATAATTAAGGTAAAGCCAGTGAGAGCTCACAACTGGGTATGTGAGTAAAAGGAAACACGTTGCAAACAATAACGGCTAATAACTAAAATTATGACTATCAAAAACTGGGCGGATACCGATAAACCGCGTGAGAAGATGATTTCGCAGGGTAAAACAGCCCTTAGTAATGCCGAGCTTTTGGCGATACTATTAGGCTCGGGGTCAGCGGACGAGAGTGCTGTGGAGCTGAGTAGGCGCATTTTGGCTTCGGTGAATAATAGCTTGGCGACTTTGGGCAAACAGAGTTTGCAACAACTACAAACCTTCAAAGGTATTGGACAGGCAAAAGCAATTACGATTCTCGCCGCTACCGAAATGGGCAGGCGACGCGCTGCCGAAACTCCCGAACCACAGCCTAAAATAGAGGTAGCTCATAACGTTTTTGCCCTAATGCAACCTCTCATAGGCGAGTTGCCCCACGAGGAATTTTGGGTACTCTACCTCAATAGCACCAATCGTGTGATACACAAAGCACGACTTTTTTCAGGAGGGATTACCCATACTACCGTAGATATGCGACTGCTCTTCAAAACAGCGTTGGAGCAAGGAGCTATTGCGTTGATATTAGTACACAACCACCCTTCGGGTAGCACCACTCCCAGCAAAGAAGATATCGAACTCACCCAGAGAGTAAAAACAGCAGGAGAAATGTTAGACATCAAACTCTTAGACCACGTAATCGTTACCGAGAAAGAGTATTTGAGTTTTTTAGACGAAAGGCTTTTCTAATGGTGAATGATAAATTTGCTGATTTAGTAATAATGTAGTATTTTTGTCGCCATAAGAGTTAAACACTTCAATATAATGGAAAATATAGCTTCTCAAATAATTAATTGGATAAAGACCTACGCCCAGAACGCTCGTGTAAAGGGGTTAGTGATAGGCGTATCGGGCGGGGTAGACTCGGCAGTCGTCTCTACCCTTTGTGCGCGTACAGGCTTACCTACTCTCTGCCTCGAAATGCCTATTCACCAAGCTGAAAGCCACGTGAGCCGCGCTGAGGAGCATATAGAGTTTCTCAAAGCACATTATCCTAATGTGAACAATCTGAAGGTAGACCTCACTCCTGTATTCGACCAATTTGTGACACAAATACCCTCTACTGATAAATCTACTTACGAAATGGCACTTGCCAACACTCGTGCACGTCTGCGAATGACGACCCTTTACTATTTTGCAGGACTCGAAGGCTATATAGTAGTAGGCACGGGCAATAAGATTGAAGATTTCGGAGTAGGGTTCTTTACCAAATACGGCGATGGAGGGGTAGATATAAGCCCCATAGCCGACCTGATGAAGAGTGAAGTGTACAAACTTGGTGAGTATCTGCATATCCCAAAAAGCATTCTCAAAGCAAAACCTTCCGACGGGCTTTTTGGCGACGACCGTAGCGATGAAGACCAACTGAAAGCTACTTACGATGAGCTGGAATGGGCAATGCTCCAAACTGAGCAAGGCAAAAAAGCTGAGGAATTTAGAGGTAGAGAGCGTGAAGTATTCGAGATATATACCCGCCTCAACCGTGCTAACCAACACAAAATGCAACCCATACCGTATTGTAAGATTAGCAAATGAGAAAATTAGCAAATTGATAGATTATATGCCTGTGTGGCTCGCAGCAAATTAAAAAAATGAATATACTTATCTTAGGCTCTGGCGGTCGTGAACACGCTTTTGCCGTAAAACTACACCAAAGTCCGCTATGCGACACCTTGTATATTGCCCCTGGTAATGGGGGTACTCACACCGTAGCTACCAATGTGGCTATCAGCCCTACCGACTTCCCAGCACTGAAAGCCTTTGTACTCGAAAGACAGATTGCAATGGTAGTGGTAGGCCCGGAAGACCCCTTAGTGCAAGGAGTGTACGATTTCTTTACTGCCGACCCTGCCCTTGCTCACGTGCAAGTGATAGGCCCCTCACAGCAAGGCGCTACCCTCGAAGGAAGTAAAGAGTTCGCCAAAGAGTTTATGGTACGTCACCATATTCCCACAGCTAAATATGCGAGCTTTACTAAGGATACAGTGGAAGAAGGTTGTGCTTTCCTCAGCACGATGAAAGCCCCTTATGTACTGAAAGCCGATGGTTTGGCTGCCGGTAAAGGAGTTGTTATCTTAGATAACTTAACAGAAGCCCAAGCCGAATTGCGCCGTATGCTCATCAACGAAAAATTTGGGAAAGCAAGTACTAAGGTGGTGATTGAAGAATTCCTCGAAGGCATTGAGCTCAGTTGCTTTGTCCTCACCGATGGACAAAACTACAAAATATTGCCTACCGCCAAAGACTATAAGCGCATAGGCGAAGGTGATACAGGACTCAATACTGGTGGTATGGGGGCTGTTTCGCCAGTACCTTTTGCCGATGCAGCCTTTATGCAGAAGATAGAAGAGCGCATCGTAAAGCCTACTATTGCAGGATTGCACAAGGAGGGCATTGTATATAAAGGCTTTGTGTTCATCGGACTCATAAAAGTAGACGGTGAGCCTTACGTGATAGAATACAATGTGCGTATGGGAGACCCCGAAACCGAAGCTGTTCTCCCCCGTATAGAAAGCGACCTTATTCCGCTTTTCCAATCTCTTTACAACGGCACTTTGCCTTCACAAGAGCTGAAAGTAACCCCACAGAGCGCTACTACGGTGGTAATGGTATCGGGTGGATATCCTGAGGATTACCAGAAAGGAAAAGAGATTATAGGCATAGAAAAAGCTGTTGGTAGCACTGTATATCACGCAGGCACTGCTTTGAAGGAAGGTAAACTCCTCACCGCTGGCGGTCGCGTACTCGCCATTACTTCGCTTGGCGATGATTTCAAAGAAGCCTTACAACGCTCCTACGACAATATCAGTAAGATACAGTTTGAAGGTGCTTACTGGCGAAAAGACATTGGGAAAGACCTTTAAATGAGTTAAGTATTAAGAAAAAATAGGGAAGAGTTGTGTTCTGCAACTCTTCCCTATTTTTATCTTCTAAGTCGTTTAGCGAAACGCGCTATGTTCATCTCTTTAGGAATCTCTTTCTCTTCGTACACCGCTTCATAAAGTGTCTTAGCACAGAAGGGTGCATTGAGTACTCCCCTTGTCCCTAAACCGTTCAGCACCCAAAGATGAGGATACAACGGGTGGCTTCCTATTAAAGGTCTCCTATCAGCTACCGTCGGGCGCAAAGCCGCTTGGTGTGAGATAATTTCAAAAGAACAACGCACCATCTTGTGCAGTTTCTCTAATAGTTCTGTGCGAGCTCCCTCTGTAATCGTATCTGTAAGGTCTTCGGGGTCATAAGTTGCTCCCATAATATAAGTATCTCCCCCTAACGGAATGATACTACCATCACTTTTTAGGATAGTGTGCAACTGTAAATCGGGAGCGTAAAAGGTAAGGGTCTCACCTTTACAAGGGCGCATTGGCAAAGAGCAGAAATAAGGATTTTTACTAATGCCACAGCCCTCACAAAACACTATATTGTGGGCTTCCACTCCCCGATATACCACGTGTGTATCGCAAATCTCAAGTGCTTCATAATCGAAAGTCTTAGCGTGATAAACTCCTTCTTCCTGCCAACGTCTAAGGCATTCCGATAAGTACTTCTTCACTTCCACTCTCCCCGTACGCATTACTTCTCCAAAAAGAAAAGGAGCTGGTACTGCGGGATTGGTTTCGGGTACTAATGCAGTGCTGAGGTAACCCGAAAGCAAGGGCTGGTCAGCAGCAGTGAACCAGTTGTTTTGTTCTTCTACCGAAGCGAACTTTCGGAGCACAGGCATTGATATATGAAAAGAAACACCCGTTTTAGCCTCTATTTCGGCATAAAACGGCTCAATAATACTCATTACCTCTTCGGCTCGCCATATGGGAGTAAATCGCTTTAAAACTACCGGATTATACACTCCTCCCGCAATCAAACTAGCTACTTGCGAGCGGTCGGCTATCAAACAAAAGCTCTTGCCGTGTTTTTCCAAAAAGTTAGCGAAAGTAACACCTGCTAAGCCTCCGCCTATAATAATAAAATCATACATACCGATGTGCTCTTACTGTATTTGCGAAACTGCCGCAATCCCTTCTTTAGCCGAAAGTAAACTCACCACACTGCCTATACTCAAAACATCAGCGGTAGCAATCGTAAAGGTAAGCGTGTGATTTTCGGTGTCTTTTTCTACTTTTGTTATGCTCATTAACTTGCGTCGGAAAATAGCCGAGCAGATTTCTATAGTTTCAGCCACATTTAGTTCTTCTTCCTCATAAGTAACCTGAAAAACTCCTACAAAATTTCTCTTAATGAGCTGTGATTCCACTCTTTTGAGGAATATCATAATAATAAGCATAAAAGCAATAGCCACAACAGCGATATTGTAAAAACCCCAGCCAATACCCAAGCCTACGCAACCCGTAGCCCAGATACCCGCTGCGGTAGTCATTCCCGCAATACTTTCTCCGCGTTCTTTAATAATGCTACCAGCTCCTAAAAAGCCTATCCCGCTAATCACCTGCGCACCCAAACGCCCTAAATCGCTTTTGAAAAGAGCAGCCAGTTCAGGAAAATGTGCGTTAAAGTCAATAAGACTAACGCGTAATTGGTCTTGAATCATCGAAACTACCGCAGAGCCAAAGCACACGAGTATATATGTGCGAAAACCAGCGGGCTTGTGCTTGCGTTCTCGTTCAAAGCCTACCAATCCGCCAAAGACTATTGCTAAAAGCAAGCGGAAGCACACCACCCCAAGGGAGAGTTCTCCTACGAAGTGTGTATTAGAAAAATCGTTTAAAAGCTCGTTCATAATCTAATCATATAATGAGCGGTAAAGGGACTATCTGAGTTTCCTCAGTCAGTCCCTTCCCTTTCTTAATCCAAAAATTGTTATTAACTTTTTTATCATCTACCCTTCACCACATTCCCTCTTTAAAAGGTTGTTCACGATAGCCAAGTAAGTGAATAGTAAGACGTTATCTCCTAGTACCTATGGTATAAGGCCTCACACCTCCCCATTTACTAATTTTCAAATTTGCTAATTCTCTAATTTTTCTTTCCCCTTTTCGTCGCTACATTCCCCCTCTCTGAGGGGGCAAGGGGGAGGTTTCTTTTGATTTTTCGTCACACTCCCTCCTAGTGCCTATGGCCTGAGGCCTAGTGCCTTTTCTCTTTCTTTCGCCTCGAAACCCTCTTTTTACCATTTTTAGCCTTGTCGTATCACAGTATGAATCAACTACTTATATACCCTTTCTATAACAATCGTCCAAGATTCGTATAAGCTTCCTATAAGCTCTCTATAAGCTAACCCCACCCATCTTACACCCTTTTTTCATCAAATTCTCTCCCAGCCTCCTTTTGAAAATCTCCGTTTCCTTCCGAAACCCCTAACCTGTCCGATTTGTCCAACAAGCTAAACCTGTCAAAACCATTTTTATTACTACCCATTTTCTAATTTTCTAATCTGCTAATTTGCTAATTTCCCCGCCTGTCGTGCTACGACCGACCTCGTACTTTCTGTTCCCATTGCCAAGCCGAGCGCATCGCATCGTCCAAAGAGCTTTGGGCTTTCCAACCGAGTACGTTATTAGCCTTATCAGTGTTAGCATAAGCAGCGGTGATATCACCAGCTCGTCTACCTACAATTTGGTAGTTCAATTTCTTGCCCGATACCCGTTCAAAGCTTTGAATAACTTCCAAAATAGTACTACCTTTACCTGTTCCTATATTGAAGACCTCATAGTTTTCAGTATTCTTGCTTTCTAATAGGCGTTGAAGCGCAATCACGTGAGCTTTCGCCAAATCTACTACGTGAATATAATCGCGAATGCAAGTGCCATCGGGGGTAGGGTAGTCGCCACCGAAAACCGAGAGTTTCTCGCGCAAACCTATTGCCGTTTGGGTGATATAAGGCACTAAGTTCTGAGGTACGCCTAAGGGCAGTTCGCCTATTTCAGCCGAAGGGTGTGCCCCAATAGGGTTAAAGTAGCGCAAAGCAATTGCATTGAGCGAAGGAGTAACCTTGCAAGTATCGCTGATAATCTCCTCACTGATTTGTTTGGTATTACCATAAGGTGATTCGGCTTTCTTCACAGGAGCATTCTCAGTGATAGGCAACTCATCTGCCTGACCGTATACGGTGCAAGACGAACTGAAAATGAAGTGTGCTTTGGGCAACTTGCTCAGTTCTTGCAAGAGGTATACAAGGCTGGTAAGGTTATTTTCGTAATACAAAAGTGGTTTCTCCACGCTCTCACCTACCGCTTTAGAGGCAGCAAAGTGAATCACCCCTTGCACATCGCGATGACGCTTGAAGAAATCTTGTACATCGGCTTTATCACGCAAGTCGAATTTCTCGAATACGGGCATTTTACCTGTAATTTTAGCAATGTGGTCTTTTACATTTTCTTGGGCATTGGAAAGGTTATCAATGATAACCACATCAAAGCCTGCGTTTTGTAATTCTACAACGGTATGAGAGCCAATAAAGCCCAACCCGCCTGTTACTACTATTTTTTTCATTTGTTTATTAATTTCTTTTGGTTGTATTTCTTTATTACTTATTGCACTTTTTTCTCAACCTTATCACGTTCTTTGGTACCTATCTTACCGATGTACTTATCTTCTATTTCATCTAAGATGTATATTTTCATCATTTATTTTTAAGGTTTTCCTCTTCTTGTTCTCGATATTCTTTTACAAAATCTTTAAAAGGGGTAATATCAATAGTTGAAAAATCTGATTTGTCATAAATAGAAATTAAAAGGACAGACGTGGTTTCTTCATCTGTTGCTATATTGAGAATTACTTCGTGAGTAATCACTCTTGCTCCTCCTCTTTTGCCTTGTTTTTTAGAAGATATTTTAAGACGTATCTTCCTATATCCACCTCCTAAACTATTGCCTAAAAGTGGATTTTCTTCATATTCTTTTTTTAGTTCCTCAATGTCTTGTTTGAGGCTCTTGTACTTTTTAGCTAAAGTTTTTAATTCTTTAGCAAAATTGGGAGTTGCTTTAAATTTATAGTTCATTGAGCAATTCGTCTAAATCAATAGCTTCTTTTTTGCCAGCACGTATGTCGTCAGCCTCTTTTAACGCTTTAAAAAAACGTTTTTTGAGTTCTTTTTGTTCATTAAGTACAACATTTGATTTTGTACTATTTTCTTTAGTTTTAGTAATCGACACAAAATCAAGATTCTTAACGAATTCTATAAATGATAAAGCTTGCGGACTATTGTCTATGGTGATTGTGTAAGTCATTTGTTTTTATTTTATCGCCACAAAGGTACAAAAAAAGAAATGATTAGCAATAAAGTAGCTTACTTTTTGTGTTATTTCTTGCCTATTTTCATTACTTTTTCTTCAAAAGTTTCTCTCGGTACGATAGCTTTATTGCGCACGCGGGTGCGATAGTTGTAAATCGTATTGGTGGAATAGTGCAAGAAAGTGGCTATTTTAGAGCTATCGGTGATGCCTAAGCGGATAAGGGCAAAGATGCGCAACTCGGGGGTCATTTCGTGAGGTTTAGGGGCAAAACGCTCGTCTTCGGCTAATAGAGCGTTAAACTCGGTGATAAAGTGGGGAAATAGATGCAAGAAAATATCGTCGAACAGCTTGTAGAACTCTTTCAGCTCTTGCTCTATCATCTCGGTAGAGCGGAGTACTTTGTTGAGTTCGTCCCAATTGCGGTCTTTTGCTTTTTTGGTAAGCATTTTTTGATATTTTTCTAATTTGCTGATGTACACCGAGCACAAGTTGAAAAACTCGCCTATATAGGCTTCTTTCACTTCGTTGCTTTCGTTCAGTTGGGTTACTACCTCTCGCAGGTGTTCGTTGAGTTGTTCTAAATCTTGGTTTTTGTGGTAGAGTTCCTTGCGTATTTTGGCGATGCGCTTCATTTGGCGGGTAACCAATACTACGGCAATAATGAGGAAAACGGCAAACAATCCTACTAATAACAAGGCGTTGCGCAATTTGGCATTCTGACTGTGAATGCGTTCCTGATAGGCTTTTTCGATGATGGGGAAAATCTTCATCACCTCATCGGAACGCAGTTGAGCGTTGCAAAAAGTAGCGTCTTCCATCGCCGATTTGATACAAGTGTAAGCGTTCTCTACTTCGCCTAATTGAAAGAGCGCTGAAGCAAGTTCAAGCATCGAGGCGTTTTCTTTAATAGCATCTTTGATGTCGCAACTCGCCGAAATAGCAAAGTATTCTATTTGTTTAGGGACATTCTTTTTCTTTTTGTAGAGCGTGCCGAGCACATAGCCTAATACGGCTTTTTCGTGTTCATCGGTGTGCATTAGGGCGAAGCGGTCGAGTAGGAGTTTTTCGGCTTCGTCATACCTGCCGGCATCGGTAAGCACACCAGCATAGAGGAGGATATAGTGAGTGGATTTCTTATCGACTAAATTGAGGAGGAGGTCGCGGTAAGCATTGCTTTTAGCGATATAGGTTTTGGCATCGGGGTTGTTGAAAGCGTAGTTGTTGTAGAGGTTGAGGTAGCAGTTGTAGTACTGAATGAGCTGAGGTTCTTGCAGTTGTTCTTTATCAATAGCCCTGAGCAGGTCGGCAGCATCTAAGTAGTTGCCCGAAATGATGTAGAGAGAGGCAAGAGAAAGGCGGGAATCGTTTTGGAGGTCGGGTTTTTGAAGTTCTTCAGCGATGCGGATATTCTCTTTCACGTAGTACACTGCCGAGTCGGATATATAAGTTTTAAACTCGTCGAAGAGGCGTTGATTGATAGCATAGCGTTGTTCAGCAGAGGCTTTGGGCACTCGTAACAAGTCGATAGCTTCCTTTATTTTGCGTTCTTTTTGCTGGGTGTAGTTATCTTTCTGTTTGATAAGTGCAGTGAGGTTGTGAATGAGCTTTTGATTTTGCCCCATTTGAGCCAAAGCACAGTAGGGGAGTAGTAGGAGGGTTATGATAAGGCTTTTGTACTTCATTTTCAAACATTAATTTTCAGAGGCAAAAGTAAGAAAAATTAGCAAATTAGCAAATTTGTTTTGGTGGTTACAAAAAATAAATAGATTGTCCGAAAAGTCTCAAAATCACATTTGCATCGCTATACTTTGTCAAAGTTTTTGCCTGTGTGGCTCACACCTTTGGCAAAGTTGATTATGATAATCAATTGCTTTTAGTTACATTGTAGGGGCGATTTGCAAATCGCCCTCACAAAACAAAACTTTTCGGACAGATTTCTATTTCACTATTATATTACTGTAATTGCTATCGTTTTTTTAATCCTTTGGCTTGTGCCTTATCGGTGAGGGGGTACAAGCTAATAGCATAACCTCCGCCTGCTACTGAGTGCAAAGTGAGTTTGCTCTTGTTGGTTACCAATACTTTTTGAATGGTATAGGCTTGCGGATTGGTTTTGTAGTTAGCATCTTTGGCATCGGCGTAGATAGTAGCTACATAAGTAGTTTTGGGCTCTAAGAAACTGAAATGAATCTTGGAGGTAAAATCCTTGCTGGCAGTATTGCCTATAAACCAATTGCGAGTGCCTTTGGCTTTGCGTGCCACAGTGATATAAGCCCCTGGTTCGGCTTCTAAATAGTGACTTTCGCTCCAATCGAGAGCAACCTCTTTGATAAACTGAAAAGCATCGGGAAAACGGCGGTAGTTCTCAGGAAGGTCGGATGCCATTTGCAGCGGACTGCTCATCGTTACGTACAATGCCAATTGGTTTGCCAAAGTGGCATTGCAGTGTGAATGATTGTTGGGGTTGTTCTTGCTGATGTCCATTTCAAACACCCCAGGGGTATAGTCCATTGGTCCGCCAATGAGTCGGGTGAAGGGCAACACACACACGTGATTAGGCTTGCTGCCGCCAAAGGCTTGGTACTCACCTCCGCGTGCCGACTCGTTGCCTATGAGGTTAGGATAGGTGCGACACAAACCCGTAGGGCGCACTGCCTCGTGCGCATTCACCATAATGCGGTAGTCGGCGGCTTTTTTAATAGCATAAAGGTAGTGATTATTCACCCACTGACTGTAATGGTTTTCGCCTCGCGGAATGATATTGCCCACATAACCGCTTTTTACGGCAGGGTATTCGTATTGGTTCATCAGCTGATAGGCTTTGTCCATAAAACGCTCGTAGTTGCGGATAGACGAGGAGGTTTCGTGGTGCATAATCATCTTAATTCCCTTGCTTTTGGCGTATTGGTGAATAGCTTCAATATCAAAATCGGGGTAAGGTGTTTGGAAGTCGAATACCAAATCTTTAGAGTGTCCAAACCAATCTTCCCACCCGATGTTCCAACCTTCTACCAGTACGCCATCAAAACCGTTTTCGGCAGCAAAGTCAATATATTTCTTCACATTTTCGGTAGTAGCCCCGTGCTTGCCGTGGGGTTTGAGGGTAGTGTAATCGGTTTTACCGATATGCACACTGGGTACATCGTAAGTATACGACCATTCTTTCATACCGGTAATCATTTCCCACCATACCCCTACGTACTTCATCGGGTGAATCCACGAAGTATCAGCCAAAGCACAAGGTTCGTTGAGGTTGAGGGTGATATCCGAAGCCAAAATGTCGCGGGCATCATCGCTTACAATTACCGTACGCCAAGGCGTTTGGGCAGGGGTTTGCATATAACCTTTGGCGCCGTTGGCATCGGGGGTAATCCACGATTGGAACACGAAGGTCTTATCGTTGAGGTTGAGGTGCATCGCCCCGTAGTTTACTAAAGCAGCTTCGTGCAGGTTGATGTAGAGCCCATCGTCAGTTTTGAGCATTAAAGCAGTTTGTACACCTGTATCCGAAAATCCTGTTTGTGCTAAATTCGCCTGACGCCTTTTTTGGTTGATAGCGCGTATTTCGGAGAGGCGCGATTGCTGGTAGTCGTACTCTTGGGTATCATAATCCCCTGGTATCCACCACGCTTGGTGATCACCCGTCATTGCAAACTCGGTGCGTTCTTCTTTTATCACAAAGTAAGGCATTTGTTTTTGTTCGGGGAACTCATAGCGGAAGCCCAATCCGTCGTCAAACAATCTAAAACGCAGGTTCATTTCTCGGTGCGTGTCCTTCTGTTTGAGGCTCACCAATAGCTCGTTGTAGTGGTTGCGAATGTTTTGGCTTTCGCCCCATACGGGTTGCCAAGTTTCATCAACGGTTGTATTTTGGGTATTTACCACTTCAAAATTATGGTAGAGAGAGGTGTTTACCCCCTCTTTTTTGGTGATTTCAGCGCCAAATTTCACTTCATTGGAGCTAAATAGTTCAATACCTAATCTACTCGGTTTAACTACTTCTTTTCCCTTGTAAAAAAGCGAATAGACAGGAGTACCTTCCGCGCTGAGCGAAAAAGAGAGTTTCAGCGCTTTGTTAGGCGAAAATAACTCCTGCGCTACAGCAGTAGCACAGGAGAGGATAGTTATTGTTATGAAAGTAAGAAATCTCATATTAAAATCCTCACCCCCGTTCCCCCTCTCCGAAAGAGAGGGAGGCAAGATGCAGAAAGGGTGTTTTTATTAAAATTCATTTTGTTAGTTAAAGTGCTGTCCTACAAGCCCCTCCCCTTGGGGGAGAGATTGGGGAGGGGATTAATACTCTATCACCACCATATCCCAATAGCTGAGGGAGGGGAGGGTGAAGGTAATTTGGTTGTTGTTATAGGTAAATTCTACGGCACGAGGAGCACCGCCAAAGAGGTCGGGGCTGGCGAACCACACTTTTTTGGGTTGTGCGGTTACAGTAACAGTAGTTTTAAGGTCGGTTACTGTGGTAGGTTTCTTTTGAGTACCGTTAGTATCACGCCAGTCCATAGAGGTTACCCCGTTGAAATTGATAAGATGCACCACTTCTTTGCTATTTACCTTTTTGCTCACACAAGCAATTTGGTCTTTGGCTGCAGGCCAAGCCGCTATGGTTGCATTTTCGGCAGTTACCTGCGCTGAGGTATAACTACCGCCGTCACGCAATAGGTTTTGGTAAGCCACCAAGAAATCGTAGTAGGTAATGAGCGCTTTTTTGAGGTCGGCTTTCATTTGGAGGTTTTTGTTAGGGAAATATTCATTGGCGAGGTAGTGTTCGCCTATCTCTAAATGAGCCCCTCCGAAGGCAAAAATCACAGCATTGGCGAGCAATACGCCAGGTTCGTTTACAAAACCTGCATTCTTAGATTTTTCATAATCCATATAGGCAGCCAAAACGGTTTTAAGTTGGTTGTTGCTACGATTGTAGTTATCGAGGATAATGCGAGCTAACTGGTCGTAGGTTTTTTCGTCCCATACTTCAGTATATAGAAAATCCACTTTATTAGTGCCTGCTATTTCAGTTTGACCGTATTGCCCTACCGCGTTCATCACAAGGCGTTTGTTAGGGTGTGCTGTTTTCATTGCATTGATAAATGAAGCGTATTGAGGCAAGAGGTCTATGCTATTGCCATTGTAATTGTACACCGTGCCACGTCCCCCGAGTTGGTCGATGTGATAGCCATCGAAATCAAAAACGGCATAGACATCGCTGTTGCGCCCTGCTAAGTAGTTTTGCCAGTGCGCATTACCAGGGTTGGTGAGGTAGATACTACTGCGGGCAAAGTCGCCTAAGATATGAGCGTCTTTCTCTTTATGCTGATTGTCTTTGTAGAGGAACCACTCTTTGGCAACGCCATCAGCTTCGGCATTTTTGAGCGCCCCAAAAGCTAAATTGTAGAACATTGCTTTCATACCCTTGCTATGAGCAGCGCTGATATAGCCACCTACAGTAGAAAGAAAAGTGGGACGTTTGAAGAGGTCTGGCCACTCATTAGCAGGGTTTTGAGGGGTGCCAGCCAGCGGTTTGTGGTGGTCGTACATCCAGTCGTAGAACTGAATGCCATTGATGTGACAGCGATTCATAAAGTCAATATTCTTCTCGATAGGCTCATTTTTGCCATAAGAGGACAAGAAGCCATAGCGGGGGAATTTTGTCCAATCGGAAGAGACATCCACAGCGATACTGCCGTAAGTATTTTGTTTACCGCCAGCTTCTTGGTATATTTCCACCAAATAACCTCGATAGTCATCGGTAGGGGTTACCCATTGCCAAGAGGCGCTGGTAAGGGCTTCTTCTTTAATGATTTCGCCTAAGTGAGAGTAGCGCACTTTGTAGGAACCAGAAGGCATACTCGCCAAGGAGAAGCGCACCGTGCTACCAGGGGTGTAGACCGCCTTATCGGTGCTGATATCTATTTTCAAATAAGTTTCGCCATAAGTAATAGGGTTGTTGCTCGGTGTATCGTTCTTCTCGCAAGAGAAGAGGCTGAGCGTAGTGGCGAAGAATAAAGTATATAAAACTTTCATTTTCAATTAATAATTAACAATTAATAATTATGCCTCTCTCCCGTTCCCTCTCTCCTTGGGAGAGAGGGGCAATCCGCAGATGCGAACGGAAAGGAGGGTTGTTTAACACGTATAAAGATGTTTTGTTCTTGAACTCTCTTAAACTCCCTCCCCTTGGGGGAAGCCAGCGAGTGCACACAGCTGGGTATGTGGAGACTTTTTAACTTATTGCTTTTTGATTATCACCTTTTGGGTGAGTTGGTTGAGGGTGATTTTGTAGGTGCCCGCCTCAGTGATTTTCCACTTGTTATCGGGGTTAGAGCCGTGAGCACTAAAGAGCATAGGTTCTTCAACACCAGCGGGCGCTTTATCAGCTTTAGAAGCTAAGAACCAGTCGCCACCCCAATCGCTTTTCTTGTCGCAAGAGAATTTGAGTTCGCCCGCTTTCAAGTCACCTTCCCAAGTAAAGACATTAGGATTGCTGTTATCAACAGCCATAGTAATAGGATTGTTGATATCCCAACCAGCATCGGTGGCACTACCAATCATATACATTCCTGTATAAGGAGTGAAAGGCACAATGTCAATCTTCATCGTACGAGTGTTGAGCGTAATCTTGTAAGTACCTGCTGCAATTTTCCATTTGTAATCGGGGTCGCCAGCCCATTTCTTCACAGGGAGGTCGCTACCTTCAGCCGTATTATTTTCTTTCGGACGGAAGAATACTGCTGACCAATCACCTTCTTTAGTACCTATTTTGAACTCACCTCCGTTGCCTAAATCGGCATTGTAGTGGAACACAAATGGGTCGGCAGGGTCTACGGTCATTTTCTTGAAGCTCCAACCGGTAGGTTCACCTACGAACCACAACTCGGTATATTCAGGCGCTTCACCTTTGGTGATGCTTATAGTGAGGTTGATGAGGTTCACTTTTACGGTATAGACACCATTTTCGGCAATGGTAAATTTCTCATCACTTGTATCGGCATCGGTTTTGCGGAAGTGCAATTCGCTATTATTACTGCCTTTGCCATACGATGGTATAAACTGACCTTTGGTAGTGATGAACTTGATTTCGCCAGCAGCCAATCGTCCTGACCACGCAAAGGCTTTAGGAGTACCCTCAACAGGTTTCATCTCTTCGGCTTGATCGGCACTCCAACCGTGAGGGGCAGCACTACCGATGATATACAACGTATTACTGATAGGGGTATGCGTTTTGAAAACCACCGTCTTCACATTGGTGTGTTGTTTCATTCCCTCGCCAGAGGCTACTTGAGCAATGATGCGTACTTCCATCGTAACTTCGGTGTCTGCCGCAACTTTGAAAGTATTGAGCAATAGGTTGTTGAGTTCCTCGTTTTTATACACTCTCTCATAGGCTTCACGACCTACATTCTCGCTGATACCTCCCGCAAAGTTGTTGCCTTGCACATCCATTTGGAAAGTATAGGTGATAGCGGCATTAGTTCCGCGATTGGAAGCCGCCGTCCAAGTGAACTTGATCGCTTCTTGTTCGGGGTTGGCAGCGTCTAAGGCGACATTTTCTTTAGGAGCTTTCAATTCAAAGGGTTTCCCCTCTTTGAAGAGCTCCATATAGTCCTCTTTTTTACAGCCCGTAAGGAGCAGTAAGAGGAAGGCGATGTATAAATGGTATGGTTTCATATTAGTTTGTGTCCTCACCCCCTCCCCCTCCCCCTCTCCGAAGGCGAGGGGGAGGGAAACCGCAAAAGCGACAAGGGTGAAATTGTTTTTATTTGTTAATTAAGTAATTTGTTTTAATTGCCTGTGCGGCTCGCACTACCAACCTGGGTTTTGGGTGAGGTTAGGGTTGGCGTCGCGGTCTTTTTGAGGGACGGGCAAAAGCAGGTGTTTCTCGCGGGCGTTGGTTTTGCCTATGGAGTGCAAGAAATTGAGCGCATACTGACCGTTGTCCCAGCGAATCATATCAAACCAACGATGTCCTTCAAAAGCGAGTTCTATACGGCGTTCGTGGCGTATTTTCTCACGCATTTGCGCTTGAGTGAGGTTCTCTATATCAGCGCGATGGGTAAGACCCGCACGGGTGCGCACTTTGTACAAAGGTACTTCAGCTTCCGTAGTGCGACCCAATTCGTTGAGGGCTTCCGCTTTCATTAGGAGCACATCGGCAAAGCGGAGCGCTACAAAGTTGGCAGGGTTGGTATTGAAATCAGGCGACTGACTTAGTGGCACTAAAAACTTGCGCACATTGTAGCCCGTGTTAGACATTGAAGCGCGGTATACATTTCCTTCAAAATTAGGACAACCCTCGTAGAGAATCGTCTTATCTTTGCGGAGGTCGCCCGCCTCGTATTGGTCTACAAACTCTTGTGTAGGCTGATTCCACCCATAAGCACCACCTACCCAACCGCTGTTGCGAGGACCCATAAAGGTACTGAGCCAAGAGGCTTGGTTTTCTTCGCCCCAGAAATCGTCTTTGGTAAGTCCGTAATACTGAATTTCAAAGATAGACTCGGCAGTGTTTTTGTTGCGTTCGGCAGCGCCAAAACAATCGGAATAATCAGGATTAAGGGTATAACCGAGGTTTTCGACAGCGTTGCACATTTCAAGAGCTTCGCTATATCTGCCCAAAGTGAGGTATACTTTGGCAAGCATACCCGCTGCAGCACCTTTGGTTGCGCGACCTTTATCGGCATTGCTATATTGCTCGCGTGTGGGCAATAGGTTGAAAGCCTCTCTGAGGTCGGGGATAATCACCTCGTTGTATATCTTCATTTTGCTTTGACGGAAAGGCGTTTTGTTAGTCAAACTCTCTTTAGGGTCGAGCTGAAGAGGCACATCGCCAAAGAGTTGCACCAAAAGGAAATAGTAGTGCGCGCGGAGGAATTTGGCTTCACCGATACAGCGGTTTTTGATATCCTCAGGGATATTGGCAGAAGGCAAAGCTTTTAGAGCCGTATTGCAATAGAGAATACCAGGGTTACAACCGCGCCATATTTCGAGCGCCAAAGGGTTATCGGCAGTTGCGTTGAAGTTGGAAAGAGTGATAGTTTCGAGTCCGTCGTTACCACCTCCAGCGCCTACGATGCTGTTGCCTGCTACGATGTCGAGCGTCCAGAGGCGCATATTGTAGAGGTTAGAGCGTTGCAAGGGTTTATAAGCCGAATTGGTAAGGGCAATTGCCGATGCCGCATCGCTTATGTTTTCAGCACTTGAATCTTCATAAGGGGTCTTGTCCAAAAACTTAGAACAAGCCGTGAAGAGCGGAAATGCTAATAGGGTGATGTATAATATCTTTTTCATAGTTATTGATCCTCTCCCCCGTTCCCCCTCTCCTTGGGAGAGGGGGGCAAGCCACAAAGGCTGCAGAGGGGTAATATTGTTTTATGGTTTATAATTGTGTTTTTATTGCTCTCACCCGTTTCCCACATACTCCGCTTTCGCGGACTTTTCAAAGAGAAGGAAACAATCTCCAAAGATAACAAGTAAGAATTAAATACTCACTTCTTCAGATTGTCCCCCTTCGGGGGAACGGGGGTTATTAAAACTGCACATTTAATCCAAAGCTAACTGTGCGGGTTACAGGATAAGTACCGCCATCAACGCCACCAGTGCCTACTTCGGGATCCATACCGCTGTATTTGGTGAAAGTATAGAGGTTTTGGCAAGACAGATATACGCGCAACATATCGGTGTGGAATTTTTGAGTAACCTCTTTAGGGAGCGTATACCCCAAAGTTACGTTTTTGATACGCAAATACGAACCATCTTCTACAAAGCGGGTAGAGTGACGCGCATTTTGGTTGGGGTCGCCATAGATAGCACGCGGAATGCTATTGCTAGTGCCCTCGCCAGTCCAACGGTCTTTTACTTTGGCAATTTGGTTTTGTGGCACCGACATTCCCTCTTGCCATATACGGTTGGCATTGTAGATATCGTTGCCTGCTACGCCTTGTAAAAATATTTGTAAATCGATGTTTTTGTAGTTGAAATTGTTGTTCATAGAGAACGTCCATTCGGGGAATGGATTACCGATATAAGTACGGTCTTCGGCATTGATGACCCCATCGTTGTTGAGGTCGCGGAACTTCACATCACCAGGGGCGGTACCGTTTTCCACTTGAGTAGCATAGTTGTCCACCTCGTTTTGGTTTTGGAAAAGTCCGTTCATTA
This sequence comes from Capnocytophaga sp. oral taxon 335 str. F0486, assembly GCF_000277665.1. NCBI lineage: Bacteria > Pseudomonadati > Bacteroidota > Flavobacteriia > Flavobacteriales > Flavobacteriaceae > Capnocytophaga > Capnocytophaga sp. oral taxon 335. Next base: position 41,542 of record NZ_AKFR01000032.1, read on the forward strand.
CATAGCCATAGAAAGCGTTCACAGGGTGACCCTCGGAGAGGATTTGCAATTTGGTGAGGAACGCCTCAAAACCAGTGAACAAAGGCACACCATCGTTCATTTTCACGATTTTGTTGCGGTTGAACGATACGTTTACATCAGTATTCCATTGGAAGTCCTTTTTATTTACATTCACTGATGACACTGTAAGCTCTACCCCTTTGTTTTCCACTTTACCAGCGTTGATACTTGGCACGTTGATATCCGAATAACCAGAGCTTACTGATACCGCCATAGGCACCAACATATCGCTGGTGTTTTTGATATAAGCATCGAAAGTGAGGTTCAAGCGGTTTTTGAGTAGTGCAAGGTCAATCCCTCCGTTGAATTGCTCTACGGTTTCCCATTTCACATTAGGGTTAGGCATCACGTGAGGATAGAGGGTAGAAACCAAATTGTTGTTGAACACATATTGCCCTGTGCGCAATTTGGTGAAATAAGCATAGTTATCAATACCGCCTTGGTTACCGGTCATACCGTAACCCACGCGCAATTTCACATCGTTTACATAGTCGTTTTTAGGGAAGAAAGACTCATTTGATGCGCGCCACGCCAAAGAGAAAGAAGGGAAAGTACCCCAGCGGTTTTCTTTGGAGAAACGCGAAGAACCATCGCGACGCACCGTAGCAGTGAGCAAGTACTTATCGGCATAAGTATAGTTGAGTCGCCCAATGAAGGAGAGGATAGCCCAATCGTTCATCGTACCGCCTACCGTAGGGTTTTCCAAGCCTTTGCTGAGTTGGTTTTGCTGGTCGCTCAAGAAGTTGCTCACACTTGCATTGATTTTGCTATACACGTTGTTTTGCGCACTGGTGCCCACCATCACATTGAGGAAGTGCTTTTGGGCAAAAGTATTGGTATAAGTGAGTGTGTTATCCCAAAGGAGGGTAGTGCTCTTGTTAGCATCTTGATAGAGGTTAGAAAGCGGATTAGGTATTGGTTTCCAGTTGTATTTAGGGGAGAAACTGCGGTTGTCCCAATATTTAAAATCGAGCCCTCCAGTAGTTTTGAATACCAAATGTTTTACAGGAGTAATCTCGGCAAAGATATTGCCCAAAATGTTATAGCCTTTGGTAGTGTTTTGTCCGTTGATAAGGGCAGTACCTATCACGTTGCGGATATCGCTGTACTGATGGGCAGGCGAATCCGGACCTGAGTAGCTACCGTCTTCATTGTAAATAGGTTGTGTAGGCAAAGAAGCCATTGCCATACGGATGTTGTAGTCGCCCGATTTCTTTTCGTCGTGGCTGAGAGTGAGGTTGTTGCCAAACTTAATCCACGGTTTTACGCGCGACTCGCCGTTGAACTGCACTGTATAACGGCGGTAAGAAGTGTTAAGGATAATCCCATCTTGGTCGAACACACCCCCTGATACGTAGTAATTACTCTTGTCGTTACCACCTGAGTATGAAAGCGAATAGTTACGCATAAAAGCAGGACGGAAAAGCGCTTTGAGCCAGTTGGTGCCTTCCCCCCAGTCTTCAGGATTGGCGAAATCAGGACGTTGTGTAAGCGGACTCACCCCAGGGGTGCGGTTGTAGTTGGCAATCATTTCGTTGTGAAAAGAAGCAAACTCGCGGGCGTTGAGCATCACAGGTAAGTTGGTAGCTTGTTGGAGAGCTACATTGGTGCTAAACGACAGTTTGCCGTCGCCATTTTTTCCTTTTTTGGTAGTGATGAGCACCACCCCATTGGCACCACGAGAACCGTAAATCGCTGTTGCCGAAGCATCTTTCAGCACATCGATATTTTCTATATCATCTACATTGAGGGCGTTGATACCGAGGTCGGTAGGTACTCCATCGATAACCAGTAGCGGTTCGCTGTTGTTAATCGTACTGATACCGCGAATGCGAAACGACACATTGTCACCAGGTTTTCCCGCCGAGGTTACTTGCACCCCAGCAGCACGCCCTTGGAGAGCTTCCCCAGCATTGGCAATAGGTTTCTCTTTGAGGGCTTTGTTAGACACTGAAGAGACAGCCCCCGTAAGGTCTTTCTTGCGGACGGTACCATAGCCTACCACCACTACCTCGTCTAACAGCTCTTGTTCTTCTTTGAGCACGATAGTGAGTTGGTTTTGGTTGCCTACCGCTACATTTTGGGTGTGATACCCTATAAATGAAACCGATAGCGTGGCTTTAGCAGGTACTTCTATCGTGAAATTCCCATCGAAATCGGTAGTAGTACCCTTAGTAGTGCCTTTCACCACCACCGATGCCCCCAGTACGGGCTGGTGTTTTTCATCGATTACCTTTCCGCTAATCTTTTTGTTTTGGGCAGAAAGGGCGGTAGAAAGCAAGCTAAAAAGTAGTAGCAAGGCGAGCTTGCCAATACTGTTTAATAAAGTTCTTTGTTTTCCTTTCATCTTAGTTAAAAGTTAAGAGGTAAGAGTTTGTGCCTGACACCTGTCCCCTGACACCTGATACCTAATTCTGGCGCAAAGATAAAACGTTAAAGATATACTAAAAACATTGGATAGTGAAAATATAGATAAGTAAAAATGTAGCTGTTTGATAAACAACAAAATAAAAAGAAAGTGGTAACGAAAAATATAGAAAGAATGTAAAAGTAATTAACAAAGAACATTTGACAAAGGATAATTTGTTATGTGTGCGTGGTGTATTAAAATAACAATTCTATGAAAAAACTTATTATTTCGGCGCTCCTTGCCACAACTTTATTTATTTTACTAGGCAAAAGAGGGTGGCAAATATTATAACGTTAACAATCCTCAAAACTAAGTAGACTTGTCGTTTGTCTTTTCAGATAATAACACCAAGTTCACCTACAGCACACAAAGCCAAAATAGCTTAGTAACGCTATACTTTACTAAAATAAAATAACGATAATCAACCATTAAAATATTCTTTTTCTAATCCTGCTCAGTGCTTGGGGGGTAATGCCAATATAAGAAGCAATATATTTCAGCGGGATATTCTGGATAAGTTTAGGGTCTTTCTCTAATAGATTGCAGTAAATCTCTTCGGGTGATTGCAATAAGAACTGCGCCTCTCGTTGCATCTTCTCAATCAGCAGATGCTCTAAAATATCAGCTTTTATTTGTAAGTATTCTTGCTGTTCTATGAGGTGTTCAAGGTGTTCCCGCCCTATTTTATAGGCAGTAACGTCTTTCAGTGCTTGAATAGAGAAGAGGGAAGGTTCACGCTTTACAAACGAGGCATACGACATAAAAAACTGCTCAGCAAAGAGGATATCCACCGTCGTTTCTTTGTCGGTAGTGGGGTTGTAGTAGAAAAAGCGCACGATGCCTTCGCTGAGGTAATAGAGCGAGTGTTCCACGTCGCCTGCACGGGTGATGAGAGCATCTTTATCGAAATGTACTTCAGTAAAATACTGACTGAGGAAATCGAGGTTTAGGGTCATTGTATATCTTCTGTTTTTTCTTCTTTTATAAACCACATTTGGCAGGTATTGCCCGTAGCAAAAGTAGTGGGTCGTGCAAAATGTAAGTTGTGTAGCTCTGTTTTAATGCCTTTTATCCAACCGCAGTCTACTTGGCATATAATTCTTTGCAAAAAAGTATGCTCAAGAGCTCTTAGTACTTCGTGAAACAAACACTTTTTAATTTGCAAAACATAACCGTAATCATTGTCTATAAGGCGTTCAAAGCCAAAACTCTTGCCAAAATAAAACGCTTCTCGTGCTTTTGATATCTCCACGATCGCCTTAAAAGGGTACTCCGAAGCTGTTAAGAAAGCCTCTGTGTTTTGCTCCATAAAAGGAGCTATCGGCTCATTGATAGCAAGACACACATATTTGAAAGCCTCTTTTCCGTCCTTGCCTATCTTCACAAAAGCTTCATACAAAGCTACTACTAAAACCGCAAATTGCACATTCCCTTCGTCCAACTCATTCTTGATAAGATGAGATACTTTTTGTAATGAGTGCTTAAAATAATCTTCAAAAGCGTTTAAAAAGTCTTCAAACAACGCTTCATCTATCCATTGTTGGGCTTTTATATAAGCAAAAGCCTCTTTCTTTATCCACTGATAGCTGTCCAGCGGACTAAAACTGTATTGTTCTTCTTGGTTCATTTTACATTTGTTTTATAAATGCAAAATTACGCATAGCAATACACAAAAAAGTTGCTATTTGGCAACTTCTTCTCTTTACTTGTAAGATTTTAGCCTGCTGATAGAGTATTTAGTCATTCCGAGCATTGTGGCAAGGTCTTTTTGTTTCACTTTTTGTATAAAGGCAGGAAAGCTGAACAAGGCTTCATATCTCTTTTTAGCCGATTGTCTTTGGAAGAGTTCAATAGTTTCCATCAGCCGTAATATTGTTTGTTGCTCATTTTGTATGAAGAACTGTTGCCACTCATAGCTATTTTGTAGAAGTGAAAGCATTTGTTGTTTATGTATTTTCAGTACTTCAGTCTCTTCAATAGCTGTAATAGCATAACGAGAAGGTAAGCAATCTGTATAACTATTTTGCTCTGTAAAAAAGTAATTTTCAAAAGCGATCCAGCTCGTGTATTCCTCTCCTTCATCGTAAAAGAATATCCTAAGAGCCCCTTTGTTTACAAAGTAATAATGCTCACACACTTGTCCGAAGTCCAACAGCAAGGCATCTTTAGCAACGCTCTCTTTTTGGAAAGCCTCTCTAAGCATCTGTTCCTGAATTTTTAGCTCAGGAACGGTTTTTTGTATGTATGCAATTAGTTTCTCCAATTCTTCTCCAATTCAGCAATAATGTGTGAGGCAAAGGTACTACTATTTTTCTAAATACCAATCTTAGCTCTTACAAATGCTTCCTCCGAATAATCCGCAACCTCTCTATAACAAAACAAAAAAGGACTACCATTAAGGTAGTCCCTTCTCTATTTTTTACTAATTGCTAATGTGCTACAATTGTGTGTGCAACTCGCACCTCACACTAAAACTTGTAGTTTACTCCTAAGCCCAATACTTCACGAATTTGGAAGGCTTTAGCAGCGTCGTCGTCGTAGATAGCTTGGAAAGTAAAGTTAGCTGATAAGTACTTGTTGATAGTCATCACAATGTTTGCAGTATAATCCAAGTCTACGTTCTGTGGTTTGTCGAGATAGTTGCTGTACAAGCTGAGGATATTCTCGAAAGATACATTGTCCATTACAGTAAACTTAGCATAACCGTTCAAGTAGAAACCGAGTTCATAACGAATGTTCTTTCCTTGTTCAACACCGTAGAAAGGACCTGTTTCTGTCCAACGGCTTTTAGCAGTCGTGATTTTAGAAGTTGCAGGAGCCAAGTTCACTTTTAGGTTATCGCTCTTCTTCCACAACATACCAGGACCAAATTGTAAGTATCCAGGTGAAAGCATTTGGTTTATGAGCGTACGACCTGTGCTCTCATATTTGTAACCATCAGTCATTTGTGTTTTGAAGTTCAAGAAGAATGAATAGTACCACTGAGGGTTGTTCAATTGGTAACCGAGTACTGAGTTCACCTCAAAACGGTCAGTGGTTTTTCTTGAATAGTCATCACCTTCAAGTTTAGTAATCCCGTAATCAACAAATACGTTGTTATCCCACGCCCATTTGTCTTTCTTGTAGTTAAAAGCATAGCTCACCGCAAGGCTTGCTGCTACGTTGTTAGTTCCCCCTCCTGTCCAATCGTGGTTGAAGGCGGCTTGCGAGAACATCAGTGAAGCGTTACCTCCCTTTGTCCATCGAGGAGCAGGAGCTTCCTCTGTGGGAGCTGCCGTAGGGTCTTGTGCTACACCGTCATTCGTTTGGTCTTCCTGAGCAAATACAGCTACTGAAGACAATAGTAAAGTTGAAAATAAAAGTCTTTTCATAAGTGATTTATTTATAATTTTTACAAAAATCCTAATTCAAGTTTCGCCACCTCACTCATCATATCCTGATGCCACGGCGGGTCAAAAGTGAGTTCTACAATCGTTTCGTGCACTTCGTCAATACTTTGTACCTTTTCCTTCACCTCCATTGGGAGAGACTCTGCCACGGGGCAGTTAGGCGAAGTGAGAGTCATTAATATTTTTACATCGCAGTCTTCGTTCACAAACACATCGTAAATAAGCCCCAATTCGTAAATATCTACGGGTATTTCAGGGTCGTATATCGTTTTGAGCACCTCAACGATTTTCTCGCCCAATTGCTCTATATTTATTTCTTCAGTCATTTAATTTTTCTTTTTTAAGAGATAAGTCTAACGCCTCAGAAATCTAATAAAGATATATCTGTTTGATTTGAATAGACTTGTTTAATTTCTACACCGCTAGGTGTATTTCTTCTTATCTATTTCCTAACACCTTAGCAGCATATCCCCTCATCTGCCCTATCATACTCACCAACCCATTCGCACGAGTAGGTGATAGATGGTCTTTCAGTCCTATTTTGTCAATAAAACTCATATCCGCTTTTAGGATATCCTCAGCCGTTTGGTGAGAGAACACTTTCACTAATAAAGCAACAATCCCTTTGGTGATAATCGCATCGCTATCGGCAGTAAAGATAAGCTTACCATCTTGCTCTTCGGCGTGTAACCACACCTGACTCTGACAGCCTTTAATGAGGTACTCCTCCGTCTTGTACTTTTCGTCAATAAGAGGTAACGACTTGCCTAATTCTATCAGATATTCGTAACGTTGCGTCCAATCATCAAACAGCGAAAAGTCTTCAATAAGCTCATTCTGAATCTGTTGAATAGTCATTTATGTTACTTTTAGGGCGCAAAGATATAAAACAAATAATAACTGACAACTAATAGCAAATATTTTAACGCTCTTTTAACGCTCCATACAGCCTCTTGTCACGTCGCTACATTCCCCCTTTAAAGGAATATGTCTTCGTCCCTAATTCCCCCCTTTGAAGGTAGCCAGCGACAGCTGGATATGTTAGAAAAGAGATATTTTTACCACATTACCTTCGTCATTCGTCATTCGTCCCTCATCATTTCTTTCTTTTTTCCGTCATACTCCCGCCTAGTGCCTATGGCCTAAGGCCTATTGCCTATTCCTTTTCTTTCGCCTCGAAACCCCGTTTTCGGCATTTTTAGCCTTGTTGTATTATACTATGAGTCAACTTTTTACACACCCTTTCTATACCAATCGTCCAAGATTCGTATAAGCTTCCTATAAGCTCTCTATAAGCTAACCCCACCCATCTTACACCCTTTTTTCACCAAAACTTCTCTCAGCTCTCTTCCGTTCTTTTCCGTTTCCTTCCGAATCCTCTTAACAGTCCCAGCACATCACTTTTGCGGTACACACTTTGCCAAAGTTTCAAACTTTGGCAAAGTTGATTGTTTGGTATTATTGGCATTTACCCCATTTTCTAATTCTCTCATTTCCTAATTTGCTATTTTTCCCGTTTGTCGCTTTTCCGTCACTAGATTCTCCCTTTGAAGGTAGCCAGCGACAGCTGGGTATGTGCCCCGCAAAAGCGGAATATGTGAGAAGAGAATGTTTCTTTTCAACCAAGTAATTCTATTTGTGGCTTGTCCCCCTTCGGGGGTCGGGGGGTTCATAAGTGAGTCGGAAATCTATAACTGAGTAAAGAATTATATTTATAATCAATTTGTTCAACTCTTGATAGGTACTTTAACAAGAAAAGACTGCTGTAAAAAGCAGTCTTTTCTTTTAAGTAATAATGTTCTTTTAAAACTTATATCCTACACCTATTTGGATTACACGGTTTTTAAATTCTACAGAAGGACGGAAGGAAGAAACTCTTCCTTGATTGTCTAATTCTGTTTTACTTTCGTTAGATAAGTTGGTAAATCCTAAATTGAAAGTAGCATCGAAGAATAAGCCAAAAGGCAAGTTGTATTCAGCACCCAAACCTAAACCAAAGTCAAACCTTTTCTTAGGAGGAAGTGATTGAGTCTCTTCTTTTTGGTTATCTCCTTCTCCTTTTATCTCTATTTTAGTTAAGTAACCTAAGTTTACCCCTACTTTAGGGCGAAAACCAGCAATATCATACTTCACCCAAAGAGGAATATTAAGCTGTTGCGTATTCCATTTCCCTTTTTGAATATCTTCCTTTTGAATGTCAATATTACCATTGTTATCTATGGTAGTAGCTTCAAATGATTTTAATTTAGCTCCTTGAAAAGAATAGTCTATACCTCCTTCTACAAATAAATGGTCGTTAAAGCCGTATTCTACAAAACCTCCAAAATGAAAGCCTGTCTTAAAGCCTGTTTTATATTCAATGGCTGCTATCCCTTCAGAATCGGTAAAAGTAGTTTTAATATTAGAAACTGTAGGAAAAAGTAATCCTGCTTTAGCTCCTACTTTAAACTCTTGGGCGTTAACCGCTGTAATAGTAGCAAACGCCACTGCAATAGTGGTAATAATTCTGTACATTTTTTTTCTTTTATAAATTAATTTAGAGCAAAAGTACGAATTTACCCCCCCCCCCCATATGTTAAAATAATGTTAAAGTTTTTGTTAAATATAATACAACCCCTGATTTTCAAGCTCTTTGCCACAACCGTTACCAAAGCTTCTGCCTAAAATTAAACCCTTATGCACTTTGCCAAAGTTTTTGCTTGTGCGACTCGAACCTTTGGCAAAGTTGATTGTTTGGCATTATTGGCATTTCTGGTATTATTGGCATTTACCCCATTTTCTCATTCTCTCATTCCCTAATTTGCTAATTAATTGCCTGAATCTTCTCCGCAAAATCTTTCCAGCCTGTCGCTTTTTTGTATTGTTCTACCGAACCCTTAGGCACATAAATAGTAGGTATCACACTTTTATCTTTCGTACCAAACATACTGTTAATATGTAAAGTAGGCGGATTTACCGCTTTAATAGTAATCTTTTTCAGCACTATGCAATCCCAAAAAACATTCGACTGTATTCTGGCAAGCGTCTCGGGTAAAGTAACCTCTTTTAGTTTCCACATTACCTCAAAAACGCCATATCCTATTTCAGTAAGCCCTGTTCCCTCCAAGTTAAGCGTAGTAATATTGATGTCACACAAGAAAGCATAATCACCTAATTTCTCTACTTTGCTAAAAGTAACCTCTTCCAAATCACTACAAGCTGAAAAAGCGTTGTTACTTAACACGCTCATATTGGGTAGCGCTATTTTTTTCAGATGTGTGTGATAAAAAACCCTTTTGCCAAAATCAACAGTAGCCTTCGTGTTAAAGATAACCTCTCCGCTGAGGTTTGCTTCTTCAAAAGCACTCTCTTCTATCTCCTTCAAGTTATTCGGAAATGTAATCGACTGTAAGTTCTGATGTTCTTTAAAAGCCTCTTTCCCGATAGTGTTCACGTTTCTGAGTTTCTCATCAGCTTGCATATCAAGCACCGTAGTATTCGCATTTTTCCATTTTATAAGCGTACGCCCATCAGCACTGAGCTCATAATCAGCAGTAGAGTTACCGTTCTCGTCATCATCACTCTTCCGACAGCCCACCAAAGCAACCACCGCCAAAGCCAATAATAAAACTTTCTTCATTGCATAAACATTTTAAAATTCAATAATGTCACAAAAGTACAAAAATGTTTTTATACTTAAACAACGAAAAGACAATTTTAACGGCTATTCCATATAACACTATTTTTCATTCGTCTTTTTGCCACTACATTCCCCCCTAATAATCTTTTTTATCCACATTTCCGGCATCATTGCACTAATTTGGCATTATTTTCGTATACTTTCTCTTAGAAACACAAAAACTATATTCCAAAATGAAAAACATATCTTATTTTTTATTGTTATGCCTTGCCCTACTCATAGGAGCTTGTGGCAACCGAAACGCTTATAAACCCGTTGATCGTGGAAGCAGTATCACCGAATACCGAGATGAAAACTCTGCCACCGATTACCGAGAAGAAAGTAGTGGCGAATTAGCCGAGATAGCCGTAGTTGGCTACGGCGAAAAGAGCACTAAGAGAAAACATTCTAAAAAAACAGGCGATGTTAGCAGAAGTGACGAAAGTACAATGTCAGCTAAAATGTCGGTAGCAAAAGATGTAGCAACCAGCAAACCAGCAAAACGCACTGAACCTAAGCACCGCAAACATCGTCTCGAAAGCGACCCCCAACCTCAGTCCGGCTTGGTAACTGCCGGTGAATGGAACGACCTCAATAGTTGGGATTTCTATCAAAAAACACTCAATAAAAATGAATTTGCTTCTTTCCCCGAACATTGGCAAATGTACACCAATCACCGTATAGCGGTACTTGTAACCGCTAATGGCAAGCCTGCTGTGAATGCTACCGTTGCGCTCTATCGCAACAATACCCTGCTATGGACAGCTAAAACCGATAACACGGGTAAAGCTGAACTATGGGTGAGTGCCTTCCAAAAAGAAAAAGAGCTTAACACCGAGCATTTGCGCCTAAAAGTAAACGACCAGTGGGTGAGCACAGAAAAAGCAATTACCGAAAACACTCTCAACCGTATTGCGCTTAAAAATGAAGTAAAAAAAGCATCAAACGAAGTACAAATTGCCTTTATGGTAGATGCTACGGGCTCAATGAGCGATGAGTTAGAGTTCCTAAAAATGGACTTAAAAAACGTAATCAGTAAGGTAGAAGAAGGAAATAAAAACCTCAAAATAAGCACCGCTACGGTCTTTTATCGCGACGAAGGCGATGAGTATGTAGTCAAACATTCCGATTTTACTAAGGATATCAATAAAACCATTCAGTTTATTAATAGCCAAAAAGCTGATGGTGGTGGCGACTTCCCCGAAGCAGTACACACAGCCCTCAACCAGCTCAACAAACTCCAATGGGACGGCGAGGCACGCACACGTATTGCTTTTTTAGTACTCGATGCTCCCCCACATCACGAAGATAAGATACTCAAAAGCGTACAAGCATCAGTTAAAACCGCTGCCGAGAAAGGTATCAAACTCATTCCTATCGTAGCCAGTGGTATCGATAAGCCCACCGAGTTCTTAATGCGTTTTATGGCAATATATACCAATGGTACCTATGTCTTTATCACCGACGACAGCGGTATAGGTAACGCCCATTTAGAACCCAGTGTAGGGGAGTATCAAGTCGAAAAACTCAGCGACTTAATGATTCGCCTTATCAAAAAGTATACTGAATGATCTGGCTCACTTTTTGCTACACAAGTCTCAGCTTTTTAACTTTTAATTTTTTACTCAAATGAAAGCACTTCCCCTATTAGCACTATTTCCGCTATCTCTCATAGCCCAAAACCCTATTCCTGCTGGCTCTTACAAAGCCAGCTCTCTTGGCAATGCTTTGGAGCTTAGGATTGGTAATAACAACACTTACGAATTGGTAGGCGCTTCGGGCAACTATACCTTAAAGGACAAAAAAATAGAGTTCTCTTCCGATGCGTCGTCTTTTTTGGTTGAGAAGAAACAGAGCAATAGCTCTCAGTTGCAAATAACCTTTAAAATAGGAACAGGGCTCTTTGGCGACCCACATTTCTTATATGTAGGCTACGAAAACAACAAAGGTGAAGTAGAATATGTGTGTGTACATAACAAAATCACTTCATTGGAAAATGTAGAAAAAACAAAAGACAGCAATGGAGTTGGTTACTATGTATTAGAAAGTTTTGAAGTGCCACGTACTGAAAACCTTTACTTAGTGAATGCCCATTCAGTAGCATTTAACAATAAATCCAAAGAAGTAATTATTGAGAAATATCCTATCGGAAAGACAACCAATGCCGTCGAAGTAGAATTTTTAGGAACCAATAATATGCTTAATTTAAAAGGGACTTACAACCCCGATAAAGGAACGATTTCTCTTACCGAAGGCGATTCCGATAACGCAATTCTGTTCAGTAACAAGGCAAGCACTCCTAATCCAGCAAAAGTAGCCCGTAGCAATAAGGAAAATGTAAAGAATTGGGAATATCTCATCGCTTTTGAGGAAGAACAGGATATCCCCGAATATAATCCTGAAAAAAGAGCTAAGCAGAAAAGCCAAGCAGATATTTCACTGCCCAAGAACTTAAAAGCTGCCCTTGCTTCAGCCGATAAATATAGCCGTTTGGTAATAGTCTTCCAACAACCCGATAACAAAGAGGCTCAACAACAATTCGCTGCCCTTTTTGCCAAATATAAAGAAGAAGGCGGGAGCAATGGCTATCAATTTAATGATAACGAACAATATAAAAGCTATCCGTATGAACTCTATTTGGCTACTACCAAAGATATGAAAACCCTCAAAGCCAAAGGCATACCTACAGGTAACCAAATGGCTGTGCTTGACGTAGCTGGTAATCTGCTCTACAATCAGCCCTCTACTATCGAAGAGGTTGCCAATGACGAAATAGTAACAAGTGATTCTTACGGACAGCAGTTCGGTACGATAGCAATGGCTCGTGCGCTCGACAAGGCTTTGGGTAACCCTAAACTTTCTTTAAAAGACCTACAAGCTATTTTTACCACTTTCCTCAAAAAAGACAGTCAGCGTGTGTATTTGTTAGCTAAAAATCGTCCCGTGCAAAAAACAGGCGACTCTAATGAGGAAGAAGCCTTCGACTATATAGCGCAAGAGCAAGAAGATTACTTCTCCGATTTCAAAAACCCCAAAGGCATCTACCAAATGCAACTTACCCCCGAGCAAGTAACTACCCAATGGCAACGCATCGTAAACGCTCATAAAAACGATAGCAAACTCGATCCTGAATATGCTCTTTTGCTCGCTCTTAATAGCAACGATAGCGATTATTATTACCGAATTTTCAATGCCGAAAAGCCCGCTTCCCCTACTGATGTAGACGCAATCGCTTATTTGGTGAAGTTCAGCGAGGAAATAAAAGCTCATAACGAAAAACTCATTCCTAAAAACGATGACAATACAGACTATCAACAACGCTTAGAGAAAGGCGTAATAGAAGCAAACTATGGACACTTCAGTACTCTTCTCGACCGCCTTGTATTTAACGACAAAACTCTTTTTGAACCTGTAAAAGCCGTTTATATCGAAGGTGTCAAAAAGAATGTACTTACCGCTGATGATTACATCGATTTTCTCTATGAAAACAACGTAGAAGAAGCCAGTGCTTATTTCGGCGAATACTATAAAAGCCTATTGAAGAGAGATAGTAACCTCATTGCAGCACTCGATAAGGCTTTCTCCGAAAGCGATGAAGAAAACAGCTGGAAGTATTACAAAATGCGCTTTGCTAACCGCGCCAATAACATCGCTTGGAAAGTGTACGAAGAACATAAAAACGACCCTGCAAAATTAGCAGAACCCTATCAGTGGGCAAGCTCAGCAGTACAGTTAGAACCTGAAAATCCTTATTACTTAGATACCCTCGCTCACCTCTTGTACACACGCGGTGAAAAACAAGAAGCTATTAAGCTCGAAGAAAAAGCTGTAAAACTCCTTTCAAAAACTAATGATGAATTTGAGTCCCAACGCCAGGAGGTAAAAGCTAATCTCGAAAAGATGAAACGAGGAGAGATGTAGTACCTCATTTTCTCATTCCCTTATTTGCTCATTTGCTAATTACGTCTTATCTTTGCACTTTCTAATAGCAAGCAATTCAAAAAAATTTATCTACAATGAAAAAATTGTACGTTTTATGCATCTTGCTCATCGCTTTTGCGTGCAAGAAAGACAATGATGAAACGCTCCCACTGAGCGCTGAAAAAGACATTCTTTCGTTTGTCTTTACCGTAGAGGGTAACACTTATAGTGGTACTATCAGCAATACCACTATCACCGCCCAATTACCTGAAGACACCGATGTCACCACCCTTACTCCTACCATCACGGTTTCTAAGGGCGCTACCGTAAGCCCCAATACAGGGGTAGCTCAAAACTTCTCTAAGGAAGTAACCTACACTGTAACCGCCGAAAACAAAAGTACTAAAACCTACAAAGTACTGGTTACCACCGAAAAGACCGAACAACCGCAAGTCCCAATAGAAATTGGGCACGTTCCTAATGAATATACGGTAAACAAAGCAGGAGGCGAGGTGATTTTCTTCGAGGTAAATACATTACCCGTCAAAAAAGAGCAAATAAAAGTAAAGCTCCTTAAATACAGAAGCGCGCTCTCTTACGACCTCAAAGTACAAAAGATAGACAAAAAAGAAAGACGTGTATATGTGGTCTTGCCCGCAACGTATAAAAACGGTCAATATCGCTTTAAAGCAACCTTCGACAAAGAAGAAGTGGAAAGTGGTGTTTTTACCTTAGATAGTAGTGAGATTGTTTTAGATGTTTTAGATATTAATCTTTTTGAAGGTCCTGTACAAACATTAGCAACTACCAACTTGCAAGTCTTTAAAGTGCTAGTATACGCTAATGCTGAAGCCTTAAAAAAATACACCTATTACCTACGCGAAAACGGACAAGATTACCAGCTTACAGTTGCAGAAATATCTGGTTACAATCTCGAATTTAAGATGTTCAATACACCTGCTGGAGCTTTCAGCGGAGGAAATGACTTTAAGTTTGTAGTAAAAGGTGGTGCTAAAGAGCAGGTGCTTCCCTTTGTAAACAGCGACGGACAAGCGATAAACATAGTGCCTACCTATGCCCCAGTAATCAAATCTCTCTCTACAACTACCCTAAAAACAGGTGATGAATTAACCATAACAGGAGAAAACTTTACCTATATGAGCGTAGGTTTTAATACTAATTACAGATATTGCGAGTTACTTTTAATTAAAAACGGAGAAACAAAAGCAACTTTAAGTACTTATAATCACCGGGGTACCACCGCAACTTTTAAAATAGATAATAGTGTAGAGTCAGGTACTTATAAGGTAGTATTATCTTCTCAAATACACCTGAAATCAGAGGTTTTTGGTCAAGAAGTTACCGTTCAAAAAGTTGTTCCTGAAATTCCTCCACGCTTGAAAGTTAAAGGTACTGCTGAGCTTATAGACAAAGACGCCTCTTTCTTTGCTAAACAAATTAATATTTTCTTTAATGAAGAAATAGGTAATGCTTCTATAAAAGCTATTGTATTTCCTAATCTGAAAATAGAAAATATGACTAGATATCCAGCAGCAGTAAGTACACGTAGACTATCTGATAGTGAATACGACTATTTATTAAAAGACTTGCCCAAAGGCTATGTGCTCATAGAAGAAAACGGCAAAGAATATAAAGCAGAATTCTCTTTGAGAAAAGTCTGAAGTCAATAAGTCGTATAGCTTAACAGAAAATAAAAAGACTTTGCCAAGGGGTTAATAGCCTGTCGTGCTACGACCCTTTGGCAAAGTCTTTTTTAGTAATCTAAAAGCGTTTGTCCTACTAACAACTACTTAGCGGTAATTTCGTACCCTTTATCTTTAAAAGCTCTTACCAACTGCTGGATATGGTCGGTACCGTTGGTCTCTACCGTAATAAGCACTTCTTTATCGCGGAAACGTGAGAGGTTCTTAAACTGGTTGTGGGCGAGTTTAACTACATTAGCTCCCACTTCTGCAATAATTTGAGTAATCTTAGCGAGTTCACCAGGGCGGTCAGGAATGCTTACCGAGAAGTTGAAAATACGGTCTCTGCTCACCAATCCTTTGCCTATCATCGAAGATATCATTAGCACATCTATATTGCCCCCACTTACTACAGGCACAACGTTTTTACCGCGGTCGGTAAGTTTTTTGAGTGCTGCCAAAGGTAATACGCCTGAGTTCTCAGCGATAAGCTTGTGCTTTTCTGCCAATAGCAAAAAAACTTCCGTAAGTTCATAGTCATCTACGGTCACCACCTCGTCTACATACTTCTTGATATACTCAAAATTTAGCTCTCCTATCCGTTTTACAGCTGTTCCATCAGCAATGGTATTGGCTTCAGGTAGGCTAACAAGCTTATTTTTCTTGAGCGCTTCGGTTGCCGAAGCAGCTCCTGAGGGTTCTACACCTACAATCTTAATATCAGGTTTAAGCTGTTTAGCAGCGCAAGCGATCCCCGAGATAAGTCCGCCACCACCTATAGGTACAACTATCACATCGGTGTTAGGCAGTTCTTCCAATATCTCTAAGGCGATAGTACCTTGTCCTTCCAACACATCAGGGTCGTTGAAAGGGTGTACAAACACGTAGCCTTCTTTCTCTTCTAGCTCTTTCGCTTTTTGGTAAGCATCGTCGTATACATCGCCGTAGAGCACTACTTCTGCACCGTACTTTTTGGTAGATTGCACTTTGATAAGAGGCGTAGTTTTAGGCATTACAATCACGGCTTTGATGCCCAATTCACGTGCTGCGTAGGCAACGCCTTGTGCGTGGTTTCCTGCTGAAGAAGCAATAACTCCTCTTTTTTTCTCTTCCTCGGTGAGTTTAAGGATTTTGTTATAAGCGCCACGAATCTTAAAAGCACCTGTCTTTTGAAGGTTTTCGGGCTTGATGTAGATTTTGTTGCCAGATTCTTCTGAGAAGAGCGGACTATAAATAAGGTGTGTAGGGAGGAGCACACTCTTGAGGTGCTCACGTGCTGTGGTAAAGTTCATAATTTTCAAATAGTGTTAATAATTAATGTCTCTTCAATATAGTATAATTGTACCCCTATTAATCGCCTGTGTGGCTCACACTTATACTTATGGTTTGGGATATATCTTATCAGAAAAAGCACTCCAGAAAGTAGCTCTTTTGTATTGCTCTACCGAGCCTTTAGGTACGTATATCTTTTCTATACGAGTAGCCCTAAACGGGTTATTCACTAAGGCAGGAGGGTTTACTGCATTAATCGTTACTGTTTTAAGTTGTTGGCAATACCAAAAAGCATCATACCCTATAGTCTTCAGTGTTGCAGGCAAGACAACACTCTTCATCTCCGTACACCCCGAAATTCCCACAGTTTCTATATCGGTGAGTCCAGTATTTTCTAAGTTAATTTCTTTTAGATAATTCCACCCAATAGCGCCAAATCCTAATATTTCTACTTTATTGAAGTGTAATTCTTCGAGATTATAAGACATTGACAATACGCTATAGGGCAGTTCCTTTACATTGGGCAGGGTAAGTTTTCTGATTTTTGTCTTGAAGAAAGCTTTTTCACCAAAAACTACCGTAGCCTTCGTGTTAAAGATAACCTCTCCGCTGAGGTCTGCTTCTTCAAAAGCACTCTCTTCTATCTCTTTCAGATTATTTGGGAATGTAATCGATTGGAGGTTCTGATGTTCTTTAAAAGCCTCTTTCCCGATAGTATTCACATTTCTGAGCTTCTCGTCAGCTTGCATATCAAGCACCGTAGTATTCGCATTTTTCCATTTGATAAGCGTACGCCCATCAGCACTGAGCTCATAATCAGCGGTAGAGTTACCGTTGTTGTCATCATCACTCTTCCGACAGCTTACCAAAGCAATCCCTATAAGAGCTAATAATAAAACCTTTCTCATTTTCAAATTTCCTAATTTTCTCATTCTTTAATTTAATTAATTGCTTGTATTTTCTCCGCAAAATCTTTCCAGCCTGCCGCTTTTTTGTATTGTTCTACCGAACCCTTAGGTACATAAATAGTAGGTATCACACTTTTATCGTTAGTGCCAAAAATACTATTTATATGCAAGGCAGGTGGATTTACCGCTTTAATAGTAAGCTTTTTCAGCACTATGCATTGCCAAAAAGCATCTGATTCTATTCTGGCAAGCGTCTCAGGTAAAGTAATCTCTTTTAGCTTCCACATCCCCACAAAAGTGCCGTGTCCTATTTCAGTAAGCCCCGTTCCCTCAAAGGTAAGCGAGGCAGCATTGCAATCTCTCAGCGCAAAATCACCTAATTTCTTTACTTTGTTAAAAGTAACCTCTTTTAAATCCCTACAAACTGAAAAAGCATTGATACCTAACACACTCATATTGGGGAATGTTATCTTTTTCAGATGAGTGTGGTAGAAGGCTTTTTCGCCAAAATCAACGGTAGCTTTCGTGTTAAAGACAACCTCACCGCTGAGATTTGCATCCTCAAAAGCACTTTTTTCTATCTCCTTCAAGTTATTCGGAAATGTAATCGATTGGAGGTTCTGATGTTCTTTAAAAGCCTCTTTCCCGATAGTGTTCACATTTCTGAGCTTCTCATCAGCCTGCATATCAAGCACCGTAGTGTTCGCATTTTTCCATTTGATAAGCGTGCGCCCATCAGCGCTGAGCTCATAATCAGCAGTGGAGTTACCGTTGCTGTCATCATCACTCTTCCGACAGCCCACCAAAGCAACCACCGCCAAAGCCAATAATAAAACTTTTCTCATTGTATAATTATTTTTTATCGTATTTATCAATTTTTGTAAGCTACTAATTTTCTCATTTTCAAATTTACTAATCCACTAATTTCTCATCTGCTCGTCGCACTATAACCTCACATTACCTTCACTTTTTCCGTCTCCACCTTCCCTCTTTTTTGTCGCGAGCTTTTAGCTCGTGCTCTCCCTTGCTAATTTTCTAATTTGTTAATTCTCTAATCACCCCTTCTCCTTTCCGTCATACTCCCCCTAGTGCCTATGGCCTAAGGCCTATCACCTATTCCTCTTTCTTTCGCCTCGAAACCCTGTTTTTACCGTTTTTTGCATTGTTGTATTATACTATGAATCAATCATTTATATACCCTTTCTATACCAATCGTCCAAGATTCGTATAAGCTTCCTATAAGCTCTCTATAAGCTAAGACCACCCTCCTTACACCCTTTTTTCACCAAAATTTCTCTCAGCTCTCTTCCGTTCTTTTCCGATATCTTTCGAAAGCTCCTAGCAGTCCCAGCATATCACTTTTTCATCTCAAACTTTGGCAAAGTTGATTGTCGGTAGGTATTATTAACATTTACTTCATTTACTAATCTGTTAATTTCCTCATTTTCTCATTCTCTCATTTCTCCCCCGCCTGTGCGGCTCACACCGCCCGTCGTGCTACGACTGCCTGTGCGGCTCGCACCTAATTATTTTGGTATTAACTGAATCTTATCAACTAAATTTTTCCAATTGTTATCCCCTTTGTATATATCCAATAAATCCTTAGGTTTTCTGGGGATATAAAAAGTAGGAAACTTAGTTTTAGCTATTCCAGAAAAAGGCTCTCCCTCTAAATACGGCGGGTAAAGCGCAAGAATAGTAACACTCTCTAACGAAGTACAGTTCGCAAACGATTTATCTCCTATCGTCTTTAAGTTCATAGTTACCGAAAGGATTGCCTTTTTTAAAAGTTTACAGTTAGCAAAAGCCTCTTTCCCTATATGAGTAACTCCCGCATCTGTTAAATCTACTAATTCAAGAGTTCCACAAGACGAAAAAGCCCCATCGCCTATAATACCCGTTCTTTTAAAAGTAACTTCTTTTAAGTTTCTACATTCAGCAAAAATCCGGTTAGATAACGCTTTAGTATTGGGGAGCACCACTTTTCTAATATTCGAACGATAAAAAACCCTCTCGCCAAAAACAACGTCTGAATAAGAATTGAAGTTTACGCCATCACTGAGGTTCGTTCCTGAAAAGGCTTCAGAACCTATTTCTTTTAAATTGTCCGAAAAAGTAATCGCTCTTAAACTTTTAAGATCTTTAAAAGCATTTTCGGCAATAGTGTTTACTTTCCGCAAATTGCTATCCCCTTGCATATCAATAGAAATAGTACTACTATTAGTCCATTTTATTAAGGTAAGACCATCGGCACTGAGAGTGTAGTCATTAGGCGATACGTTTATCTCGTTACCGTTGTCATCTTTCTTACGACAACTCACCAAAGCAATAGCCACGAAGGCCAAAAAGAAGATTTTTCTCATTGTAAAATCATTTTTATGATGTTAAAGACGCCACAAAGGTACTAAATAAAGAACAATTAACAACGAAATATTCACAAAAAAAATACCGACTATCTTTATAGCCGGTATCTGTATGTTTTTTCTTTTTAAAAATCAAATAAATCTAAGCTATTAGGATTTCTTCGATTGTCCCAAAAAGAAAGAATACGAATAATATTGTTTTCTACTCTGTAAAAAATAGAGTAATTATAAAATACTAAAACAGAACGGACATCTTCATATCCTTGTTCTATAGGCCAGATGTATGGATTATCAATAAGAGATTTAACTACTTTTTGTGCCTCTGTATTCAGTTTTACTGAATAAGTATTACTTTTGTTCCGTTTTTCCAATAAACAAGAATTTCTTTCAGCTCCTCCTTTGCTTTAGGAGTCCAAACTACGACCATAATATCGCATTCATTTCTTGTTCTACATCTTCTTGAGGAATATGTAACCCTGCCTTATCTTCCTCCAAACCTTTTTGTATACTATACTTTTTCGCTTCTTTTTGTTGTTTAAGAAGGAGGTCGTCTTCAGTTAAGATATTATCTATAAGCTCTGCGTCCATAGTTTTTTATGTTTTTACGTTGCAAAAATACTAAATAAAAACCAATTAACAATGAATAAAGGACAATTTTAATCACTAATCATTAACCATTAATCACTGCCTCTCTACTGATGCACTTGCACTTGTGGGAATGGTATCTCTATACCAGCTTCGTCGAAGCGGTTTTTGATAGTCTCTAAAGTACGGAATATACACCCTGCGTGCTCGGAAGTCAAGCACCAATAGCGCAGTGAAAGGTTCACCGAACTATCAGCCAATTCCTCTACATATACCACAGGCTCAGGGTCAGGCAAGGCTTTGGGCTCTTCTTTGGCAATTTGCAAGAGCACTTCGCGAGCTTTTTGAATATCCGAACTGTAACCTATGCCTACTAATACGTACACCCTGCGCTTCTCTTCCCTACTGTAATTGATAATGCTATTGCTAAAAAGTTGGGTATTGGGGATAATCGCCTGCTCGTTGTTGGCTTTGTTAAGAGTTGTAGCAAAGAGTCCAATGTTTTTTACTGTCCCCTTTTCGCCATTACCTTCAATGGTATCGCCTACGCGGAAAGGTTTAAAGATAAGAATCATTATCCCGCTCGCAAAGTTGGATAGCGACCCCTGTAAGGCTAACCCCACTGCTACAAAACCACTGGTAATAATCGCGATAAACTGAGTCGCAGGCAAACCTATTACTTGCACGATAGTAAGGAACAGAGCAATATAGAGTATCCACCGTACTACTTGCAAGAGGAATCCCTGCAAAGCCACGTCTACTCCACGGCGTACCATCAAGCCTTTAAGGAGTTTTGCAATAAACCGAATAATGTATCGCCCTATAAAATAAAGCGCAATTGCCCACAATAGTGTAGGCGCAAATTTAATAAGTCCGGTAATCCACTCTTTAATGAGCCCTTCAAAATCCGCAGTCGAAAAATCATTCATTTTTGTTTGTTTTATTTTTTAGTTTCTAAATCTCACCAGCCCCTCTCGTCTCTCTGTCCTCTCTCGTCTGACCAGTCTTCATTTGCTAAATCCTAAATATGCCAATTACTCACCTCCACATATCCAACTGTGAGCTCTCGAAGGCTTTGGTTCGCATCTTTCTTTTTTAGCTATTGATGCGCAAAAATACAAACTAATTTCCAATCGCCAAAATTCCCTACAACTCTCTTTTGATGTTTTTCGTTTCTCTCCGATAATTCAGGAACTCTTCAAGCTTCTCCGAAAACTCCGACTCAACTCTCTCCCCATTTCACAAGGCGTAGCCTTAATTTTGTTTGATTTTTGTTTAATTTCTGAGGCGCAGCCTCATTCCTCTAATTCAAGCTCGCACCTCATTTGCTAATTAGAAAGTTCGTATTTTCGAGTTATATTTTTTAATGATTTGCAAGAGATGAGACAACGCCTCGCGCGACATTGTAATCCTTGTGACTTTAGGCGATTTGATTTTTACATATAAACCATTTTTGCCATAACCCCAATCTATATCTGTGATTTTAGCAGGGTCAATTTCACGAATTGTATAGAAAATAAAGAAGTACAGTTGCTTGTTACACAACACAAACGGCGGATTGTAGCGAGTGAGAACAAATAGACTATCTTTTACTTTTAACAGCAAGTCGAAATCACTATCGCTCATTTGTTCTACCAGCATACGCAGAGCTTTTTCGTTGCGCTTGAATACATAAGAAAGGAGGTAATACACCAAAAAGGGAATAAGTAAAGAAAGGAGGGTTTCCCCTATTATTTCATCAAGAAACAACAAGTGTAGCACCTCTACACCTTCTTGTATCATCAGCACAAGATAAAGAAACAAAGGTGCTATAAAAATCACAATAATAATACCGGTAACCCACAAGCGGAACTTACGCACTCCTTTCAAATAAGCCTCCCGCTTTTGCGACAGCTGGTGCTGAGGACGATAAAGTGCCAAGCGCTCTTCAAATTCGTTTTTGTGCACTATTATAAAGTACATACTAACACCGAGAATGAGGAGAATCAAGAGAAAAATAAAAAACGGGAAGAGAAAAAGTGTATCCATAATTTTGGCTGAAAACTCAAAAGAAAAAAGTCGTTAATCACTAATTGACTAACGACTTTTTTCTACATTACAATATTGATAATCCTATTAGGCACTACAATTACCTTTTTAGGAGTGTTGCCTTGTAGCTGTTCTGCGGTTTGAGGATCGGAGAGGATAGCTTGCTCTATCTCTGCCACACTCATACTGGTAGCATAAGCGCGTTTGAAGCGTACTTTGCCGTTGAACGATACAGGATACTCCTTGCTATCCTCTTGCAAATACTTATCCTCGTGTACGGGATAAGGTGCATAAGTTACACTTTCGGTATTTCCGAGCCTTTTCCAGAGCTCTTCGGCGATATGCGGAGCAAAGGGAGCTACCAGTACCGCAAGAGGCACTAAAACGTCTCTATGATGGCATTTTAACGTTGATAACTCATTCACGCATATCATAAACTGACTCACCGAGGTATTGAAGGAGAAATTCTCGATATCTTCATTTACCTTTTTGATGGTTTTATGCAGTGCTTTGAGCATTTCAGACGTAGGGGCTTCATCGGTTACTTGCCAGCCGTTATCATTGAAATACAAACGCCATAGCTTGCGCAAGAAGTTATATACCCCCGAAATACCTGCTGTGTTCCAAGGTTTGGCTTGTTCCAAAGGACCTAAGAACATTTCGTAGAGGCGCAAAGTATCCGCACCATATTGCTCGCAAATATCATCAGGGTTTACTACGTTGTATTTAGATTTCGACATCTTTTCTACTTCACGTCCTGTGATATACTTGCCATCTTCTTCTAAAATAAATTCTGCATTAGCAAACTCTTTACGCCACGTCTTGAATTTCTCGATGTCTAACTCATCCGAAGTATCTTTTAATAAAGAAACATCAACGTGAATAGGTTGTACCGATTGCCCTTTTACTTGATTTTTAGATACAAAAGTATTGGTACCTTCTAATCGATACGCAAAGGCACTCATTCCCAATATCATCCCTTGATTGATGAGTTTCTTAAATGGTTCTTCAGTAGGGGCAAAACCACGGTCTTTGAGGAATTTGTTCCAGAAACGTGAGTACAAGAGGTGCCCTGTGGCGTGTTCACTACCCCCTACATATAGGTCTACGTTTTGCCAATAGTCTACTACGGATTTGGTAGGGAAGGTTCCACGTGCGTCTTTTTCCATCATATACTCTAACCAATACCATGAAGATCCCGCCCAACCTGGCATTGTATTCAATTCTAATGGGAATACAGTTTGATTATCAATCAACTCGTTGCTCACTACTTTGTGGTTTGCGGTATCCCACGCCCAAGCAGTGGCATTGCCCAACGGCGGGTTGCCCTCTTCGGTAGGGAGGTATTTCTCTACTTCGGGTAGGAGAATAGGGAGGTGCTCCTCGCCTATCATCTGTGGCAAGCCGTTTTCATAGTATACTGGGAAAGGTTCGCCCCAATAACGCTGACGTGAGAAGACAGCATCACGGAGACGATAATTCACTTTGGCTTTGCCTGCTCCTCTGGCTTCTAAGGCTGCTAACACTTTGGCAACGGCTTCGCCAAAGTTAGTACAACCATTGAGGAAATCCGAATTTTGGTAAGTCATTCCCTCTTTATCGGTAAAGGCGTTTTCTGAAATATCTTTATCGAAAATGTTAATCACATTGGGCATTCCTTTGGCACCCTTGAAGTGTTTGGCAAAGGCATAATCGCGGTCGTCGCCAGCAGGCACTGCCATTACAGCACCCGTGCCATAGCTTGCTAATACATAATCGCCTATCCAAATAGGGATTTGCTTGCCGGTGAGTGGGTGCACGGCATACGCTCCTGTAAATGCCCCTGATACGGTTTTGGTATCGGCCATACGGTCGCGCTCTGAACGTTTGGCAGTAGCAGCGATGTAGGCTTCTACCCCAGCGCGTTGTTCCTCAGTAGTAATTTGCAATACTAAGGGGTGCTCGGGAGCAAGAGTAAGGTAAGTAACGCCGAAGAGGGTGTCGGGACGAGTGGTGAAGATCCTCACCCCCTGCCCCTCTCCCAAGGAGAGGGGAGAAGCCGTAAAAGAGACTTCTGTGTTATCTTCCTTATGATTATTGGTTTCTTTTTGATTGATATTAATACTATTGCTTTTAGTTACTACAGTTTTCTCTCCTTGAACTAGAGGAAAAACAACTTCGGCTCCTACTGATTTTCCTATCCAGTTGCGTTGGCTTTCTTTGATGCTTTCACTCCAATCGATGGTGTCTAAGCCTTGCAAAAGGCGTTCGGCATAGGCGGTGATGCGCATACTCCATTGGGTCATCTTCTTGCGAATCACAGGGTGACCCCCGCGTTCGGATACGCCATTGACAATTTCATCGTTGGCGAGTACAGTTCCTAAGGCAGGGCACCAGTTTACTTCGGTTTCTGCCAAGTAGGTAAGTCGGTATTTTAGTAAATGACGTTGTTTGCTTTCAGCTGTCATTGCGTGCCATTGGGCAGCAGTGAAGGTTGGGGTATCGTCGTCACAGGCAGCATTTACCTTGCTATTGCCTTCTGTTTCAAAGAGAGCGATAAGCGTTTCGATAGGCTCTGCCTTGTCGGTTGCGTTGTTATACCACGAGTTGAACAACTGTATGAATATCCACTGGGTATGACGATAGTAATCGGGGTCGGAGGTCTTTACTTCGCGACTCCAATCGAATGAAAAGCCCATTTTATCTAATTGTTCGCGGTAACGGGCAATATTCTGTGCCGTAGTGAGGGCTGGATGTTGCCCTGTTTGGATAGCGTATTGCTCGGCTGGCAGACCGAAACTATCATAACCCTGAGGGTGCAATACGTTAAAGCCTTTATGACGCTTATAGCGCGCTACAATATCGCTGGCGATATACCCCAGCGGATGCCCTACGTGTAAGCCCGCTCCTGAGGGGTAAGGAAACATATCGAGCACATAGTACTTAGGTTTAGTGCTGTTATTTTGGGCTTTGAAAGTTTGGTGTTTAGCCCAATATTCTTGCCAAAAGGCTTCTATTTCTTTGTGATTGTAAACCATTCGTCGTTAATTTGTCGATTCGTCAATTAGCAACTTTGCCAATTATGGTGCAAAGGTATGAAGTAATTAGCAAATGAGCAAATTTGGTATGAGCTACAAGCTCTATTTATAGTAGGCACGAGCTACAAGCTCGCGCCAGCGGGGCTTTTTTGTTTTAATTAAACAATTCGGAATGTGTTCCTACTCTATTTAGAGTGATTAGTTTTTCTTCTTCATATTGTTTCCAAATCAAGAGTAGGTCAGGTTCTATATGGCATTCCATACAACCTTTATAATTTCCTGTCAGCAAATGAGGATATCTATCAAAAGGAATTCCTTCACTTCCTTTTTTCATTAAGATTTGTACTATCTTCTCTATTTTGTCAAACTTCTTCGGTTGTTTTTTGTATTTCTTCAATTCTTTTTTATAAATGGATGTAGGAATAATGGTGTACAAAAACTCTTGGCTTTCATCATCTTCATTCATCATCTTCGGATAATATGTCGTTAAACATTTCTTTAGCGTTCGTATAGCCTTTCACAAGTCCTTTTTTGTATTTTTCTACTAATATATCGCCTTCTTCAATAGCTTCAATAGTTTTTTTATTAGGTACATACTCTTCAGTAGGTTCGGATATGTGCACGGGTTTTACTATTACATTGTATTTCTTGAAGAGAGATTCAAAAATAGGCATATCAACTTCAGGAATGCTTACATTGTAATTCATCATTTTGTAATTTGTAGTTCTCATATTTCTTCTATTTTTGTGCAAAGGTATGAAGTAATTAGCAAATGAGCAAATTTAGGGATTGGCAAATGCTGAGAAGTAAGAAAATAGAAATCTTTGCCAAGATTATAAAACCTTGACAAAGATGAAGAAAGTTTATGTTTTTCGATTAACTTATGTTTCTAAAAACGTGGGAGTTTTTCAGGGATAATGTGTGCTGTGTCGTACCCTGCAAAGTGTTTTAGGTAGTTTTGCAACGTAGTACCATTGCCATCGGCAAAGGCATAGCGTCCTTTTTTCTTCAAATATTTTTTTACTGATTGCGCTCCGACTAAGTGAGCTGCGGCTAATATGCCTGATTCGGTAATTTCTATACCGTTAATTTTAGTGCCTACGTATTGCTTGATTTCATTGCGCAAATACCATTTGTTGCGCTGAAGACTAAGGGTAAAAAGTCGTTCTTGTTGTTCGGGGGAATTGAGGAATTGCTGAGCGTCTTTTACTCCGTAGAACTGCAAAGCTGATTTTCCAAATTGATATTTTCCCATATAGCCAAACCTATTCACTATAAAATAATTGCCTCGTGACTCGCGGTAGGCTAAGGCTTCTTTAAAGCCTATAAAACTTTTTCCTACTTGTGGTGGATTTAAGGAAAACAGATTGGGTTCGCTTGTTATTTCTTTTGGCATAGCGGTAACCAAACGAGGTATATCTACTACAAAGCTGGGCGGTACTACGGTAGTTCTCTCTTCATCACTTTTTACAGTAAAACCCAACATAAAAAATACTGCCATCATTATGGCACAATAATACCTCTTTTTTGCATTTTTCATAAAAATTGTTTTCTTTAAGACTTACATCTGTTCTTCATAAGAAGTACACCTGCTTAAAATTATTTCGGGGGCAAAATTACAAAAAAAATGCCAAATGCAACTATTTTGGGTTATAATTTTATCGATAGTGCTATAAGAGTTCTCGATAACTACCTTCTAAACATTAGTAATTACAAGGGTCATAGCACGACGGGCGGGTGGAAAATTAGCAGATTAGCAAATGAGAGAATTAGAAAATGGGGTAAATGCCAATAATACCAGCAAGGGAAATGGACGGGTCGGACAGGTCAGAGGAGAGGTTGAGGGATTCGGAAGAAAACGGAAAAGAACGGAAGAGAGCTGAGAGAGGTTTTGGTGAAAAAAGGGTGTAAGATGGGTGGGGTTAGCTTATAGAGAGCTTATAGGAAGCTTATACGAATCTTGGACGATTGGTATAGAAAGGGTATGTAAAAAATTGATTCATAATATAATACAACAGGGGTAAAAATGTTAAAAACGAGGTTTCGAGGCGAAAGAAAGAGGAAGAGGCACTAGGCCTTAGGCAATAGGCACTAGGGGGGAGTATGATGGAAAAGAGAAGGGATAATTAGGGAATTGGCAAATTAGAAAATTAGTAAATGGGGACGTGTGAGGTCTTAGGTCATAGGCAATAAGGGAAAAGTGTAATAGAAACCTCCCTCTTTACACATACCCAGCTGTCGCTGGCTACCTTCAAAAGGGGGAATGTGGCGACGGAAAGAAGAAGCTATCGGGGGAGGGTCGGAGAGACTCAAAAGGGGAGAACCAAAGACAAAGAGGGCTATATTAACTTTGCCAAAGGTCATAGTACGACAAGCAATTAGAAACTTTGGCAAAGTGTAGCGATGAGAGTGACAAAGTGTAGTGAAGCAAAGGTGGAGGTAAGATGGGGGAAGTTTATAAGATAGAAAGGCTTTTATTTTGTCCACGAGTAAAGGCGCATATCTCCTGCTTCTAAGGTGTATGTTTTAGAGGTTGTCCAATCGACGGGGAGCAAGCGGGCTTCTTTGCTTACTTCTTGTACTTCGGCAGTGGCTTTTATTTCTAAGGGCAACGTTTTGAGAGGACTGTGGTTTACAATCATCAAATAGTAGCGTGACCCGTTCTGCAAAAGCGAAACAGTTGCTCCTATATCACCTGTTTTGAGGACTTCAAAGTTTTTGGGCAAAACCAATCTTTTTGTGCCTGCGGGAATGCTTTTGCCGGTATGCCATACGTTGAGCATCTTTGCTCCCACGAACACGCCGGAAAGTTTCTGTACTTCGGCATTGGCTTGCGCTAATCGGTAATAGGTAGCATTTTTAGAGCCGTCGGGCGCAATAGGCGCTTTGTAAGTTAGGTTGTCAGGAGGGGTGGTGTAGGTGAAAAACTGCATCAGTTGCGAACCATAGGCTAAGTTGGTGTACAGTTGCAAGCGGAGGTCGGCAAGAGTAGGTTCTGGGTATCCACCTTCACCGAGAGGGTGGGACGATGATAGCACGAGCGTCCATAGAGGAATGCGTAATTCTTTGGCTTTTGCCGAGAAAACTTCTAAGTTTTTATACCACAATCCGTTTACGGTTCTCTCTTTTGCTCCTTTGTTGAGTACGATAGGGTAGAAGGTAGAAGAGAGCATTTGCAGAGGGAGGGTGCGGGTGGCTTTTTCAAGATAAGCATTAAAGGAGGCGCCTAATTGCTTTTCGGAAGTGTCTATTGAGAGGAAATTCACATAGCAGATACCTTTTTTGTCGATTTGCTGAAAGCGTTTCATCTTCGCAGCTATCTTATCTAAATCTTTCATTGAGGGTTCATCTGCCATAAACCAGCCCGCCACAGCAGGGTGGTCTTTTAGGGCTTTGATGGTTGCTTCGGTATCGGTAGAGAGTTCTGAGCAACTTACAATACTCTTCATTTGTAGGTTTTGCATCTTATTCAAAGCCTCTTTCACTTGGGAAAGGGGGGAATAATAGGTGTACATATTGTAATTTAAGCCCGCTTGTTTCATCTCTTGATAAGCTTCAGTAGAGGATTGAGGGGAAAGTCCTATCCACGCCATCATTGGGAAGGGGGTGTTGCTGGAGATAAGAGTGCCGTTATCTTCGCTGTTATTGTCTTTTTGGCAACTTGTGAAAAGGCATAAAGCGCTTAAACCGATGTAAAGAAATCTTTTCATTTGGGTAATATTTATGGTCTTGATAGTGCAAAAATACAAAATAAATTGTAAAAAAGGTGACGATATGAAGGAAAATGATTACTTTTGTCGCAATAGAAGTCGTAGCACGACAAGCAGTATGAGTCGCACAGGTGAAAAATTAGCAAATTTGTAAATAAGCAAATGAGGAAGTGTGAACCATATATGTAGTTTGAGCCACACAGGCATCCGTAGCACGGAAGGTAGAATAAAAACGATTTGAGAACAAAAAACTCACGAGTAAAAATTTAAAACTAAATAATAGAACAATGAAAAGAACGATTTTAATGCTCCTTATTGCCTTTGGAGCACTCTCTTGTAGTAAAGAGGATATTAAGAAATTAGAGGGAAAGGTAGATGTTACCGTCTACGTAAAAGACAACAACGGTACGCCCTTAAAGAATTGGGAGGTATATGCTTACGATGAATGGGCGTGGGAACACAAAAGTGACTCGCACCCTACTTTTCACGCGAAGCAGTCGGCGACTGATGATGAGGGGATAGCCTCGTTTGTACTGAGTATAGATGTGATTGATGAGCAGGAAGTGTATCAGTTTGTGGTGTATTACACTGAGGACAACGCAGGGAAGAAGAATCTTTCGGGCACTGAAATTACTAAGAACAGTTTGAAAACAGTGAAAACGGTTACCCTTAAAGCGAAAGAAAAATCAACGATTACAATTACGTTGTAGTAGTTATCGGACAGATTTCCTCCTTGAAACTTAAAAACGCTAAAACATTATGGATAAGAACAGTGTTTTACAGTACAAAAATCTGTTTGACGGCATTACTCATTATATAGAAAGTGAAGATGCCAAAGAGAAAATAGAAGTGTGGTTTGCCCGTGAGTTGCAAACCATATTGGGCTATGCCCGATGGGAGAACTTTTCGGTAGCGATACACCGAGCAGTTGCTTCGTGTAAGTCGCAACAAATCAATGTAGATGACCATTTTCGTGAGGTCACGAAAATGGTCGAATTAGGCAGTGGTTCTAAGCGTGAAATAATGGATTTTATGCTTACTCGTTACGCCTGCTATCTCATTGCACAGAATGGCGATCCTAAAAAAGAAGAAGTGGCTTTTGCTCAGAGTTATTTTGCGGTACAGACACGTAAGGCAGAGCTCATCGAAGAACGCCTTAACTTGCTTTCTCGTTTAGAAACGCGCGATAAACTCAGAAGTGCCGAAAAGCAACTCTCACAGAATATTTATGAGCGTGGCGTTGATGATAAAGGCTTTTCGCGTATCCGCTCCAAAGGAGATACCGCTCTTTTTGGTGGACATACTACTGATGATATGAAGCTACGGTTAGGGGTAAAAACCAACCGACCTTTAGCAGATTTCTTGCCAACGCTTACCATTGCTGCTAAAAACCTCGCTACCGAAATGACTAATTACAATGTGGAAAGTAATGATTTGCACGGCGAATCTGCCATCACACACGAGCACATACAAAATAACCAAACCGTCCGACAAATGTTAGGACAACGTGGTATCAAGCCAGAAGAATTACCTCCCGCCGAAGATATTAAGAAATTAGAGCGCAAAGTAGCTTGTGATGAGAAAGCAATTGCCGAAAACTCTCAAAAATTACCTAAAAACTAAAATAATAATAACTTACCTGTTACCTATGCTAAGATTCACCGCTCTTACTACCGCACAAAACCGCAAACCGGTGGCAGTACCCGAAAATGGCAAACGCTCCGAACTGTTTGCCCAAAATGTATTCAACGAAGAGGCTATGCGCCAACTGATGACCCGCGATGCCTTTGCCGCTGTAATGAACGCCATTCACAATGGCACTAAAATAGACCGCCGTGTAGCCGACCAAGTGGCTACCGCTATGCGCGATTGGGCAATCTCCAAAGGCGCTACCCACTATACTCACTGGTTCCAACCTCTTACAGGGGGTACTGCTGAAAAACACGACGCTTTCTTTGAGCCCGTTACCCGCGACCGCGCTATCGAACGCTTCGGGGGTGGACAGCTCGTACAACAAGAGTCCGATGCTTCCAGCTTCCCCAATGGCGGTATCCGCAATACTTTTGAGGCGCGTGGCTATACCGCTTGGGATCCTTCTTCACCGCCTTTTGTGTATGGTACCGTGCTTTGTATCCCTACTATCTTCATCGCCTATACCGGCGAGGCGTTAGACAATAAAACGCCTTTGCTCAAAGCCCTTAGCGCTCTCGATCAAGCTGCTACCGAGGTAGCCCGCTATTTCGACAAGAATGTGAGCAAAGTCACCACTACCTTAGGCTGTGAACAAGAGTACTTCCTCATCGATAAAGCCCTTGCTAATACCCGTCCCGATTTGATGATTACCGGCAGAACGCTTTTAGGACATCAAGCGGCGAAAGGACAACAGTTAGACGACCACTATTTAGGGGCAATTCCCAGCCGTGTGTTGGCTTTTATGCGCGATTTGGAACAAGAGTGCCTATTGCTTGGTATCCCTGTGAAAACGCGCCATAATGAGGTCGCACCTAACCAGTTTGAGTTGGCGCCTATTTTTGAAGAAGCCAACCTTGCTGTCGATCAAAACTCTTTGCTAATGGACGTGATGCGCAAAGTAGCCGAGCGCCACGACTTTGTAATCCTCTTCCACGAAAAACCTTTTGCAGGAGTAAATGGCTCTGGTAAGCATAACAACTGGTCGCTGGTTACCGATACGGGCGTAAACCTCTTAGCACCTAGTAAAACGCCTATCAAGAACCTGCAATTTCTCACTTTCTTCATCTGCACTATCAAGGCAGTATGTGAATACGAGCCTTTGTTAAGAGCCTCAGTAGCATCGGCGACTAACGATTACCGATTAGGTGCCAACGAAGCACCGCCTGCCATTGTATCGGTATTTATAGGCGAACAACTCACCCAAGTGTTGGACGCCTTAGAAGTATCATCCGATAACCTATCTCCTGAGGAAAAAACCGACCTTAAACTGAACGTGGTAGGCAAAATACCCGACCTCTTCCTCGACACTACCGACCGCAATCGCACCTCGCCTTTCGCCTTTACGGGCAACAAGTTCGAGTTCCGTGCAGTGGGCTCTAAAGCCAACTGTGGCAAGCCTACAATGGTACTGAGCACCATTGTAGCTCAACAACTCACCGACTTCAAGAAAGCCGTTGATGCGCTTATAGAAGGAGGCAAGAAGAAAGAAGATGCTATCTTTAAAGTATTGCGCCGCTACATTAAGGAAAGTAAGAAAATACGCTTTGAAGGCGATGGTTATAGTAAAGAATGGGAGGAAGAGGCTGCCCGCCGTGGTTTAAGCAATCATAAAACAACACCAGAAGCCCTCAAAGAAAACATCAGTGAGAAGGCTGTGGCTTTGTTTGAAAGTACAGGGGTACTGAGCAAAGTAGAGCTTTTAGCGCGTTATGAAATTGGCTTAGAAGAATACGTGAAAACCGTACAGATAGAATCACGTGTATTAGGCGATATTGCCCGCAATCACGTAGTACCAACAGCCGTGCGCTACCAAAATACGCTTATTGAGAACGTAAAAGGCTTAAAAGAAATATTCGGCGATAGCTATCAAGAAGTAGCTGCCGAGCAATTGGAGCTCATACGCCATATTTCCGAGCATATCAAGGTGATCCACAGTCAGGTAGAGGCAATGGTAGAGGCGCGCAAGCACGCCAATCACTTACCCGATTTTGAAGCCAAAGCCGATGCTTATTGCACGCAAGTAAAACCTTTCTTTGAGGTAATACGCTACCATTGCGATAAACTCGAACTTATGGTAGACGACGAGCTTTGGACACTGACGAAATACCGCGAACTGTTTTTTAATTAAGTGCGAGCCGCACAGGCAGTGTGAGCCACACAGGCTGTTGAATTAGCAAATTTGGAGAGTTGAGGGGTTCGGAAGGAAACGGAGAAGTTCGGAAGAAGTAATTCGGGTAAAAGGTAAAAAATGAGCTGTAAGAAGGGTGAGATTAGCTTATAGAGAGCTTATAGGAAGCTTATACGAATCTTGGAAGATTGGTATAGAAAGGGTATACAAATGGTTGACTCATAGTATAATACAGCGATGCAAAAAATGGTAAAAACGGGGTTTCGAGGCGAAAGAAAGAGAAAAGGCAAAAGGCCATAGGCCATAGGCACTAGGGGGGAGTATGACGGAAAAGGGAATTAGCAAATTAGAAAATTTGGGAATTAGCAAATTTGTTGGAGGAGTTTAGTGGGAGTGTGGTGACGGAAAAGTAGTGTGAGTTACACAGGCTGGTGAAAGGTTGTAGTACAACTCGTGATTTATTACCATTAACTTTGCCAAAGTTTGAGACTTTGGCAAAGTGTTATGACACATAGACGATAGGGGATAACCTCCCCCTTTACACATACCCAGCTGTCGCTGGCTACCTCCAAAGGGGGAATGTGGTCACGGGAAAAGTGAAGGTAATGTAGGGTCGTGGTACGACGAGCAAGTAGAACCTTTGATAAAGTGTAAAACGAAAATTCGCAAACCAATTTTGATAAGCTATAATAAAAAAACACTTTGTCAAAAAGTATCGTAGCAGTACGTGCGGTTAGAGACTTTGACAAAGTGTAGTATGACGCTAACTATGAGTGTTACAACTCCATAATTACTCTGTTGAGAGCTCCGATGGTCTTATCTAAATCTTCGTAAGTAAGGGCGTCGTTGAGGAAATAACTTTCAAAAGCACTTGGAGGTAAGTAGATACCTTCGCGTAGCATTCCGTGAAAATACTTGCGGAAACGTGCTGTATTGCTCTTAGCTGAGCTGGCGAAATCGGTTACGGGTTCTTCGGCGAAGAAGAGGGTAAACATCGAACCAAAGCTATTGATTTGGTAAGGGAACCCTGCGCGTTTCAGTACGTTGTCGAAGCCTTCGTGCAAGTAAGCTGTCTTTTTGGCTAAACTGTCGAACACCTCAGGTTGTTCATTCAGTGCTGTGAGCATTGCCAATCCAGCACTCATCGCCAAAGGATTTCCGCTAAGAGTCCCCGCTTGATACACGGGACCTTCGGGAGCTAAATAGCTCATCACCTCTTTGCTACCAGCAAAAGCCCCTACTGGGAGTCCGCCACCAATCACTTTTCCGAAGGTAACGATATCGGCTTTGATACCAAAGACCTCTTGCGCTCCGCCTTTTGCCAAACGGAAGCCGGTCATCACTTCATCGAATATCAAAAGCGCCCCGTTTTCGGTACAGAGTTCTCTCAATCCTTCCAAGAAACCTTCGGCAGGAGGCACACAGCCCATATTTCCTGCTACGGGTTCGATAATTACGCAAGCAATTTGCTGAGGATTGGCTTCAAAGAGGTTTTTTACGGAGGCTAAATCGTTATAGTTTGCTAAAAGCGTATCTTTAGCTGTACCTTGAGTCACGCCAGGACTATTGGGACTACCAAAAGTTGCGCCACCACTACCAGCCTCAATGAGGAAAGCATCGGAATGTCCGTGGTAACAACCGGCAAACTTGATAATCTTCTCACGACCGGTATAGCCACGAGCCAAGCGAACGGCACTCATACAAGCCTCAGTTCCGCTATTCACAAAGCGAATCTTATCGATATGAGGCACCATTGAGACCGCTAATTCGGCGATTTGGACTTCGACTTCGGTAGGAATACCGAAAGAAGTACCTTTCTTGGCGCGCTCGGTTACTGCCTCAATTACCGGAGGGTAGGCGTGTCCTAAGATGAGCGGTCCCCAAGAGGCGATATAATCGATGTACTTGCGGTTGTCCTCATCGGTGAGGTAAGTGCCTTGGGCTTCTTTGATGAAAATAGGGTGTCCCCCCACGGCATTGAAAGCGCGTACGGGAGAATTGACTCCGCCAGGGAGTACTTGTTGTGCGGCTGCGAATAGTTCGCTACTTCTTTTGTAAAGCATATCTATTTAGGTAAGAGGTAAGAGATAAGAGGCAATAGATAACACTTTTACTTCTTATCTCTTACTTAAGTTGAATGTCAAATTGAGTAAGGTCACGGAATTGTTGCAAACGGGCGTGTCGCTCGTCTTGGGTAAGGGTAAGCAGGCGCTCAGCTCCAAATTTCTCGATGCAAAACGAGGCGATGTTCGAGCCGTGAACAATAGCATTTTTTAGATTGCTGAACGAATAGTCTCGGGTTTTGGTGAGATAGCCTACGAGTCCGCCAGCAAAAGCATCACCGGCACCTGTGGGGTCGAATACTTCGGCTAAGGGGAGTGCTGGCGCAAAGAACACTTTGTCGTCGTGGAATAATAGCGCCCCGTGTTCGCCTTTTTTAATCACTACGAATTTCACACCCATTGCCATAATGCGCTGGGCGGCTTTCACGAGCGAATACTCTTTGGTAAGTTGGCGTGCTTCTTCATCGTTGATTGTAATCATATCTACGCGGGCGATTACCTCCATTAGCAAGTCCCAAGTGTGGTTCATCCAGTAGTTCATTGTGTCCATCACCACTAATTTGGGGCGTGATAGCATCTGGTCGAGTACGTCCATTTGCAGAGTAGGGTGGAGGTTGCCGAGTAAGAGCACTTCGGCATTGCGGAAGGCTTCGGGTACTACGGGCTTGAAATTGGCAAGCACGTTCAGTTGGGTGTCGAGGGTATCGCGTTGGTTCATATCGTTACGATACTTGCCACTCCAAAAGAGCGTTTTTCCTCCGTGCACTATCTCAATGCCCGATACGTCGATATGGCGCTGGGAGAGGAGGTTTAAGTAGTCTTGTGGATAGTCGTCTCCTACGATAGAGACGACAGCTGAGGGGACTTCGAACTGAGCGGCAGCAAGGGCTATATAGTTAGCCGAGCCCCCCATAATAGCGTTGCTTTTTCCGAAAGGAGTTTCTATTTGGTCGAAAGCGATACTTCCGAGAATGAGTAGTTTATTCATTTAAAATAGGTAAAACCAGTAAACACTGGATCTGTGAGTAATAGATTTCGGGGGCAAAGGTAGTGAAAAAAGTGGATAGAGAGAAGGGAAAGGTGAAAAAAGTTTTATGAGAATAAGAAAGCTGAACAGAAGGGAAGTGTAGGATAAAAATCTATAAAAGGAGGTTGATAGAAGAATACTTTTAAAAGAAGCAAAGAGATGTTAAGTTTGTTTGGGAGGAATAAGGCAGAAGAGGAAGAAAGGAATGCAAATGGGTAAGCCCATTACACCTTCGGTAGCATTGAAGATGGAGAAGGCAATGAGTACGTAAATCCCTAAGAAATACTTGTTTTTGAGTCCGTAGTATATTACTAATACGTGGAAAAGTAATAGGAAAGAGAGTCCTAACAAACCTTGGTCAGAAAGAGCTGTGAGGAATTCGTTGTGAAGGCTATTGAGGTTGATGTTTAAACTGTGAATTAGCTGGGTTTCATAACCTGCACCTCCACCTATAAAGGGGTGTTCTTTAAAATGTACTAAGGCAGCTTCATTGATTTTAGCACGTCCTTCATCATTAAAAAACGTAGTTTTAGTAATAATTTCCTTAGTAATCAAGCTTCCTATAATAAAAACTATTACTGTGAAAAGGGCAATCAGTTTAGGTTTTTTGACCCGTTTCATCAGTGATACCCAAACGAATAAAGACATCAGTATAAAGATACCTAAAATAGTTACACGAGCTTGTACAGCAAAAGAAAAGATTAATAGTGTTGCAAAATATAATAATAGTTGGTAAGTAGGTATTATTTTTTTTTCTCCTTCTTGCCAAAGCCAGTATCCTGCTACACCAACAACCATACAAATCCAAGCCATCTTACTTGGGTGACTTGTTTTTGTCCAAAGAATAATATTGTAATACTTTGCTAAATACCCTTCACCCATATAGCCTAAGTAACCTTTGTTAAAAGATAAAAAAGCAAAAAAATACTGATTTAAACTTTTTAGCAAAAAAATATAGGAGATAAATTCTAAAATAAGTAGTCCTAAAAAAATAGAAAATACTGTATAAATAAATAATTTTAGGTCAGCTTTTTCTACTTTATAAAAACAGCTCACTATAGGTAAAAAAATAAATAAGCAATAATAGTCAATATGGTCAAACCCTTCTTTAATATTATTAGACCATAAAACACTTAAAAGTTTTATTGTACTAAAAATAAAAATAATAATCATTATAATATGAGGTTTGTAAAAAGTCCTCTTATAGATACCATAAAACAAGCAAAGTAAAAGTAAAACAATACTAAGACCTAGAGGGGTTTTATGATTATAAAAATATATAGCTACGATCAGAGAAGCAAAAATAGATATAAAAGCGTTAAAAAAACTAATACCTTTCAATAAAGAATCTCTTTTTTGATAGATATCTACAAAAGAAAGTCCTAATACTATTGCACTCCCAACATAGAAAAACAATAGAATATCAGTAGAATTATAAGGATTAATTGCAATAGGAGCAAAAAATAAAATTACTGAAGTAAATAAACAAAATAATTGAGAGAATAATAAGGTGTGTTTCATAACGATATTTATTTAGGAAGAATAATAGGGGTATAAGGCTCAAGGTTCAAAATGTAATGTATCCAATTATCAAAACAGTACTTCCCCTTAATTTCTTGGGGGATATCTTCATAGGGAAGAAGTAGGAAATCTTTGAGATTATCTGTATTGCCATTTTCTATAACATAAATATTATTAGAGTTATAGAAATCGTATTTTTTAATTTCTACATTATTGGTTATTAGTTTTTTGCCATAATTTAATGCTTCAAAAACACGAAAAGATAATCCTTTGTTCTTTCCTCCTAAAATATCTATTAAAAGAGTTGCTTTTTTGGTATTAGCTAAACTTTCACTATAACTTATAGGGTGTTCAATAAAATTGATTCCTTGTGATTGATAAGAATCTACTCCTTTTATTCTGTCAGTATTAAAAAAATATATATTTTGTTGATAGTTAAGTTTCCGAGTTATTTTAAGGATAGAAGAAACTAAGGCAACCCTATCCATTTTATTAGGATATAAACTTCCTAAAAAGTAAACACTTGGGGTAAGAGTCTCATTAGGAAGAGCATCGTCTTGAAAATAAAAATTAGTAGCAGGAAATATTCCTTTTTGTAAATCGACATCATAAGGGTCAAAAGTATAAAAAGTATCGAATAAAGAAATATAACGTTTGCCTTCTGGGAAGATACGAAAATTATCCCACTGATAGGCTATAAACTTGTTAGCTTTATTCTTAATAGCTTTTAGAATACTTTTAGGATATAAATCTGATCGAAAAACAAGAGCATAATCTGCTTTCTTTTCTATAAGATTGAAAGTCGTCCAAAAGTCTTTGTCTCTTTGAAA
Source organism: Capnocytophaga sp. oral taxon 335 str. F0486 (assembly GCF_000277665.1). Lineage (NCBI taxonomy): Bacteria > Pseudomonadati > Bacteroidota > Flavobacteriia > Flavobacteriales > Flavobacteriaceae > Capnocytophaga > Capnocytophaga sp. oral taxon 335. The sequence goes on from NZ_AKFR01000032.1 coordinate 79,827, forward strand.
AGGAATACTCTTCTTGTAATCATGTTTGTTAAAAAACGTTTTTAACAAAAAATTTATAATTCTTTTGAAAGGTGTATAAGCAAAATTAGAATTCAAAGAGAGGTATATAACATCAAACCCTAATTTTGTTAGATGATCATATATTTCCTTGTCAATCCCAAAAGCTTTAGGGGCACATAATATGATACTTTTTTTATTTTCCATTCTTTTCTTCTTCTCGTTTTAAAGCTTTAAAGTTCTCATATACTGATAAGGCTGAAACCTTACTGAGCAAAAAGCCTTCTTTACCATCTAAGACACCTAACTTGAGTATATACGTCTTAAAAAAAGCAAAACACATTTTAGTATACATCTTTAAAGCACTGTAATGTTTTCCCTTAGCGTACATTTCTTCTCCGCGTAATTTGCCGTACAACACCGCTTTTTGTCTGTACGAATCATAATTGCTTACCGAGTAATGTAACAGCTTGTTTTTAAGTACCCCTATACTACCTTCCACGGCAAGCGTCTCGTGTACCTTGCGCTCAGGCACGTAATGGCATTTTGACTTGCGGAATAACCGAAAATTCTTATCTCCTTGTGTACCCGAATAATATATAGGCTTCCCCGCAAAGAAAAATAATCTCCGAAAATAATAAGCGTCTTTCTTGTTTGTGCAGCTCAAGGTCTGTATAATCTCAGCTCTAAGCTTAGGAGTAATGCGCTCATCACCATCCAAAAAAAGCACCCAATCATTGGTTGCCTCTGCTAACGCCAAATTGCGCTGCTTCGCAAAATCTTCAAACTTATGCTGTATCACCTTTACTTTCGGGAAAGACTCAGCAATGCGTACAGTAGCATCCTTACTATACGAATCCACTACTATGATTTCGTCGCAGAAGTCAAAACACGACAACACATCGGCTATGTTTTTTTCCTCATTATAAGTGATAATCAGTCCGCTTACTTTTTCAGATATAGGTGACATTTTATTATTTTTTTGCAAAGATAGTATTTTTTCTGTATTTTTGCATTTCAAATAAAAATATTATGCCCAACATCGGTTTTGTTCACGGTCGATTCCCTTATGGAGGGGGTGAGAAAATCACCTCTAATATAGCACCATATCTCACAACCTTAGGATATAAAGTGTTTGTGTTTTCTTCTCGCATCGCTCACCAAGAGCTTACCGATAAAGATAAACAATATATCACTTTTGTCGATATAGGCAAAACCCGCCTGTTTTCTCGCCCTAATGTGTCTTTAGCCGATAAAGTAAACGAATTAGGTATTGATGTTTTAGCTTTCATAGGCAAGAGTTTTAGCGCTTCTGGCGAAGGTATCTTTAAGAGAACTCAATGCAAATGTATCTTTGCTCATTATGGAGCTACCTTTTGGCAGTCCGAAAATGAATTGGAAAATCTCAAGCAAAAAGCGAAGAAAAGTCTATTACACTTTCTCTATTTCTGGGGATTCAAGATACCTTCTTACCACCTGTATAGAAAAATTAGAATCGAAAAATATCGCGTTATCTACAGACATTACAACGCCTTTACCGTGCTCTGCGAAGCTTATAAAGATGAACTCACCCAAGCTCTACAACTCACCGATAATCACAAACTAAAAGCGATTTCTACCCCTATTCCTTCAGTGTCTACTCCCTACTCTTTGCAAAAAGAGAACGTTTTGCTATACGTAGGTCGTATGTCCTATAAAGATAAACGTGTAGACCGATTAGTCTCTATATGGGAAATGATATATGAGCAATTTCCTGATTGGCAATTCTTTCTTGTTGGCGACGGCAAAGAGCTCCCTAAACTACGCGCTATGGTAGAAGAATGTTCTCTACCTCGCATTACTTTCGTCGGTAAAACCGATGACATCTATCCTTATTACAATAAGGCTGCTATCTTCTGCCTCTCTTCTCAAATGGAAGGACAAGGAACTGTCCTAATGGAAGCCCAACAAGCAGGTGTCGTTCCTATCGCTTTCGACTGTTCTGCTGGGGTAAGAGGTATCCTTGCTCCTAATGGCGTAAATGGTATACTTGTAAAACCTTTCGATATGAACGATTATGCTCACCAACTTTCCGAATTGATGCATAACGCTTCTTTGAGAAACAAAATCCAACAAAATATCATCCCTAAATCAAATGACTATAGTATAGAAACAATCGTAAAACAATGGGACGAATTGTTTAAAACCATATTGTAATTACCTATGAAATCTTTCCGCACTGCCGAATACAAAATCCTTGCCTACCGACTAGCTTTAGTCTACCTATTTTACTTTTTAGCTCGCATCGCCTTTTATAGTTTCAATCAGGCGCACCTCAGCGTAGACGGCATAGCCGACTTCTTCCACCTCGCTTTCTACGGCTTGCTATTCGATACTACCGCCATTATCTACGTGAACCTTCTGTTCATCTTCCTAAGTGTGCTCCCTCTGCTCATCAATACCAAGCCTATTTTCCAAAAAGTCCTCTTCTGGGTGTACTTCATTTGCAATATACCTGCTTTTCTGCTCGATTTTATCGATATTGCTTATTTTTCATATAATAAAACACGCCTTACGACTAACGATTGGGCTTTGGTAGAAAACGAACACAACCCACTGACGCTACTCGCAGGCTTCTTGGTGCAGTACTGGGCTATTTTTGCTGTCTTTTTAGTATCAGTAGTGCTATGGGTATTCCTCTACAAGAAACTTCGTCTGAAAGAAGAAAATGTAATGCATCGAAAACCTTACTTTATCACATCGGTAGTGGTGTTGGTGCTATTGGCTCCTACGCTTATTTTTGGTATACGTGGTTTCTCGTTCAAAAAAGGGGTGATTCCACTTACTGTGATGGACGCTAGCAAATATGCCCGCGATATCTCTCAAGTGAATGTACTGCTCAATACACCATTTACCATTCTGCGCACTATGGGCAAAAACAAAGGTTTTAAAGAGTTTAAATTTACTACCGAAGACTATATTACCCAAAATATCAAACCAATCAAACAATATCATCGCAGCATTACTAAACAGCCTAACATAGTAGTCATCATTCTCGAAGGAATGGGCGCTGAATACTTCGGAGTGATGAACCAAAATACTCATATCCCAAACTACCGCACACACACACCTTTCTTAGACTCTTTGGCACAACAAGGGTTCTATTTTACTAATATTTATGCCAATAGTGTTCATTCTATTGAAGGCATTTCAGCTGTAACGGCAGGTATGCCTACCTTCCAAACCGCTTGGGTAAGGTCGGGCTATGCTCAGCGCAAAGTGTCATCTTTGCCCGAAATCGCACGCTCTTTGGGTTACCAAACGCTCTTTGCGCACGGTGCTACCAATGGCTCTATGAATTTCGATGGCTATACCCACCAAATTGGATATGAAACTTACTTAGGGCGCACTGAATTCAACGATGAGCGCTACTATAATGGCAGTTGGGGTATAGACGATGAACCCTTCTTGCAGTACTTCGCAAAAAACATCAACCAAATGAAGCGTCCGTTTTTGGCAACGGTTTTTACTCTTTCCTCTCACGGTCCTTATAAAGTGCCCGAACCCCTCAACAAGCGTTTTAATACCGGCGATATGCCTATGCATAACGTAGTGGAATACGCCGATTATTCCATTGGAAAATTCTTTGATACCGTTAAAAAAGAAGATTGGTATATGAACACTATCTTTGCCATTATCCCTGACCATACTACTGAAGATTATTACGATTATTACAAACAGAAGATAGCACACCACCGTTTGCCTATTATTTTGTTTAGCCCTAATAAAGCACTTATCCCACAGGGGAGCTCAGATGTATTGGGGCAACAAATAGATATTTTTCCTACTCTCGTAGATTTGATGGGGTACCAAAAGCCTTTCCGCTCTTGGGGGCGTAGCTTGCTAGCAAACAAAGCCGATGAAACTCCTCGTGCTTTTGTTACCAATACGCAGTTCTACCAGCTCATTCAAGGTAATTTTATCTATGTATTAGACCTCCAAGGTGAAGTGGTTGGTGTATATGCTAAGGACGATTTAAACCTCACCCACAACCTCAAAGACCAAATCGCCCATAATGAAGAAATGAAAAAAGGCATCGCTGATTTGCGTGCCTTTATGCAAGATTTTATGAATAGAATCATTAATGATAAACTGCAATGATTACCTAATTTCCACTATCTTTCTCCGCTCCTGCCTGAACAAGCGTATCCGCCTCCTCATCCATTAGCATCTTCATATACTCATCAAGCTCTTGCGATTTCATAAACGGACTCGCCTTCGCTCTGAGCACTTCTACTTGTCTTTCGTAAAAATCCTTATCCAAAGGCGCTATGAGCAATAATAATTCTCCATAGCGGTCTATGGTATACTGTATTCTGGCAGTATTAGCGTATCGCTCATCTGGCGATAAGTGTGCGTAATAATTCAGTTCTTCTTGATATTTCCCAAATATCTGCAAAGCCAATTTACGAGCGGTTTCTTTCTCACCTACCCTAAAATAACCTTGTACAAAAGGGTCAAGAGTGAAGTAATAGCCATAAGCCTCCAAAGGCATATGCTTCATTCCGATATCCAAGATATCTTTGGCTTTATTTAATTTACCTTCTTCTATCAGTTTTTCGGTAAGACGTGCCAAATTACCGCGGAAGATAATACTGTTCTTACGCGTTTCGGGGTCTAAGTAAATACCTGCTTTACCCATATTACCCCAATCCCATTTCTTTATGATGTCGTACATCAAATTACTGTCTATACGACCCATATCAAAGGGGTGGTTCTTATCGATTTCTGTTTTAATAGGCACAAGTTTGTACACCAGTCCATCTAATTGCAAGTACTCCTTCATCCAGATATACTCAGCAGAGTCCATACTACCTCCTGAGAAGTATATCGGGCGTTTCCAATCGTTATAAGCCAAAATATCCAGCATCACAATACGTGCTTTATCGATAGCACTAGGGAGCGTGATATCTATATAGTCTACTATTTTATCAGCATCTTCGGGTTTTACAATACCGCTCTTTAGTACGTTTTCTTTATTTACAGGAATCCGTATTTTGTTCGTAGGGTAGTAGTTAAAGGTTCTACTTTCACTACTACTGCTACTGAGCTGTGTATTAGGGTCATCGCTGGTTACCCATTTCACAAAGTCTTTAATGTTCCAGCGGTTCTCGGTGCGTTTTTGGAAATACACTCCTTCACGTACCCCGTGAGCATATTGTTTGTGCACCATTTCACCTGGGATAGGACTACTTTGGTACGCTTGGCGCTTCATTTGGTCTATATACCAATCCGTTTGCAACAAGCTCGTATTAATTATCCGCACATCGGTGCGATAGCCTTCTATTTCTTGGGCATACCACAGTAAGAACGTATCGTTATCGCCAATGGTGAATATCATAGCGTCTTTATCTTTAACTACCGAGCTCAAATAAGCGTCCGCAATAAACTCTGCCGAATACTTTTGCGAGCGGTTGTGGTCGTCCCAATTCTCACTTGCCATCAGCACAGGTACAGCAAGCAAACTCGCTACCACTGCCAAAGGCGCTCCTATTCGTGACGAAAGCACCCTCCTAAGTGCGTGGAATAACGCATATACACCCACTCCTATCCATATAGCAAAAGCGTAGAACGAACCTACTAACGGATAATCTCGCTCTCGCGGTTCAAACGGTCGTTCGTTGAGGTATATTTTCATTGCCAAACCCGTAAAGAGGAAAAGCATCATCACTACCCACGTTTGGCGTTCGCTCTTCGTCGCCATAAAAAATAACCCTAAGAGTCCTAAGAGCAGAGGCAGGAAATAGTAAGTATTACGAGCTTTATTGTTCAGCACATCGGCAGGAAGGTTGTCTTGCGACCCAAGGCGCAAACTATCAATAGGCTTAATGCCCGATAGCCAGTTGCCGTGGTCATTCTCCATCTTGCCTTGCACATCGTCTTGCCTGCCTATGAAGTTCCAAGCAAAATAGCGGAAGTACATATACCCAAACTGATACTCGAACAAGTAGTGCATATTCTTCCAAAAACTTGGCTTCTCTACTTCTATATAGTCCCGATATTCGGTAAGGAATTGGTCGTAACGCTCAGGCGGAAGCGGTTGTATTTGCATTTGCCTTTGCACTTCTTGTAAGAACTGATAGAGCTTCGGCTCGTTATAAGCTTCTTCTTTTATTCTAAACGTAAGTAGTCCTGTGAGCTTCATATAATTCGCCGCGTGTTGCGCACTCCACATTCTTGGCAAAACACCCTCTTGTTTGCTATTCGACGCCATCTGAGCGTTTTTGTACTGATTCACGATGATGTATTTGCCTAAGGCATAATCGCGCTCGTATTTTGGCTTCGCATCTTCATACGGGTTCTCTTCGTCTAATCCAGCGTATTTATCCGAATACATAGGACCGTAGAACAAATGCGTTTCGGGGTATTGTTCAAGGTTGTAATAAGCTAATAGCAAACGCGCATCAGTCGGACTGTTCTCATTGATAACCGTATCAGCATTCGCGCGAATAGGTATCATTAGCCAAGACGAAAACCCTATAAACACAAACAACAAGCATAAAAAGCCCGTTTGCAAGCGCACTTTGTTTTGCTTATAAGCGTAGTTCAGCGTAAAATAGAAGAACGCAATAACCGAGAGTCCCGCGATAATAGTCCCTGAGTTGAACGGCATACCGAAGCTATTCACAAAAAATACTTCCAAATAACCAAAGTACGCCAACGTGTAAGGTAATATTAGTTTAAATATCAACAGCAAAATAGCGATAGAAACTACATTAGCAATGATGAAGTTCACTACCGTTTTCTTGTAGTTACTCTTGAAGAAATAAAGCATACCAATGGCAGGAATGGTCAGTAACGCCATAAAGTGCACCCCAAACGACAGCCCCACTACTAACGAAATCAGTAACAACCAGCGGTCGCCACGTGGTTCGTGCAAACTGTCCGTCCACTTGATGCCTACCCAAAACATAGCCGACATAAATAGCATTGCCATTGCATACACTTCTGCTTCCACCGCGTTAAACCAAAAACTATCCGAGAAAGTATAGGCAAGAGCCCCTACAACCCCACTCCCCAAAACAGCGATAAACTGCCCTTGGGTAAGCGTAGCAGGCGTTTTTTCTTCAACAGAATCGGTTCTCTTTAAAGCGATTTTCTTGGTCAAATTTACAATGATGAAGTACAAGAAAAGAACCGTAAAAGCACTCGATAAAACCGACATATAATTCACAAACAGCGCAATCTTATCCGAGTTCGGAGCAAAAGCAGCTATAAAAGCGCCCATCATTTGGAATAAAGGCGCTCCGGGAGGGTGACCCACTTCCAATTTCGCTGAGGTAGCAATATACTCGCCACAATCCCAAAAGCTAACCGTAGGTTCTACCGTAAGCCCATAAGTGATAAGAGCTACGGCAAAAACAGCCCACCCCACAATGAGGTTATATTTCTTAAATTGATTATCTGTCATCAGTACTTTATATTTCAAAGTGCAAAGGTAAGAAACAATTACCAAATGAGCAAATTTGTCAATCAGATATAAACCCCACACACCCTCACAACATTCCCCTTTGGAGCCAGTTCACGACAGTTGGGTCTGTGCCCCGCAAAAGTAGAGTATGTGATAGGAGGGATATTTGTTATCACTATACTTTGCCAAAGTTTCAAACTTTGGCAAAGTTAATATAGCCACCCTTCACTGCTGCGAGCTTGTAGCTCGTACACACTTTGCCAAAGATAATTTCCCGTTATGCTACGACCCTACATTCCCTTCACTTTTCCCGTCCCTAATTCCCCCTCTTCGAGGGAAGTCCGCGAGAGCGGAGTATGTGAGAGGGGGGAGGTTTCCTCCGCTTTTCCGTCACCACATTCCCCTTTTGAACGGAAGTCCGCGGAAGCGGAGTATGTGAGAGGGGGATGTTATCCCCTTATTGCCTATTCCTTAAGCCCCCACACCACCCCATTTTCTCATTTTCAAATTTGCTAATTTCCTAATTATCCCTCCTCCTTCCCGTCATACTCCCCCCTAGTGCCTATGGCCTAAGGCCTAGTGCCTCTTCCTCTTTCTTTCGCCTCGAAACCCCATTTTTACCATTTTTAGCGCTGTTGTATTACGGTATAAATCAATCACTTATACACCCTTTCTATACCAATCGTCCAAGATTCGTATAAGCTTCCTATAAGCTCTCTATAAGCTAACCCCACCCATCTTACACCCTTTTTTCACCAAAATTTCTCCCGACTCACTTCCGTTCTTTTCCGTTTCCTTCCGAATCCTCCAACCCTCTACATTTGCTAATTTTCAAATTTGCTAATCTGCTAATTTTTCCCTGCCCATTCCCCTTGGTGGTATTATTGGCATTTCTGGCATTATTGCCATTTACCTCATTTTCTCATTCTCTCATTCTCTCATTTCTTTTTTCGTTATAGATATATTTGTCTTATATTTTAATCATAAAACGTTAAAGATTGTTAAATAAGATAGATTTATCGCTATTTTATTTGTAAATGTGAAATAATTTTTCTTACTTTGCCCAAAAATAAAAAACAAATTGTACTATGGAAAACACAGCAAAACTGATTTTTGAAGGGAAAGAATACGAATTTCCTATCGTAGTAGGCACCGAAAACGAAAAAGCGATTAATATCGAAAAATTGCGTGCCTTAACGGGTTTGGTAACCTTGGATTCGGGTTACAAAAACACGGGTTCTTGCAAGAGTGCCATTACCTTCCTCGACGGCGAACGGGGCATCTTGCGCTATCGTGGCTATAACATCGAAGATTTAGCTGCTAAAGCCGAGTTCCTCGAAGTAGCCTATCTTCTTATTTTCGGAGAACTCCCCACTGCCGAAGAGTATGACGATTTCAAAAAAACAATTCACAAGTATACCCTTGTTCACGAGGATATGCGCCATATTATGGACGGTTTCCCGCGCTCGGCTCACCCTATGGGGGTATTAGCATCAGCTACCAGTGCGCTCACCGCTTTCAATCCGGTACCAGTAAATGTACATTGTCCTAAAAACGTGTATCAAGCGGTCTGTAAAGCCATTGCTAAAGTAACCATCATCGCTTCTTGGGTATACCGCAAACGCGAGGGCTTACCGCTGAATTATTACGACAATAGCAAGGGCTATATCGAGAACATTTTGCGACTCTTCTTCGAAATCCCTACTGAGGAATATAAAATCAACCCTACGGTAGTGAGTGCTCTCAACAAACTGCTCATCCTTCACGGCGACCACGAACAGAACTGCTCTACTTCTACGGTGCGTTTGGTGGGGTCTTCCGAGGCGGGTCTGTTTGCGAGTATTTCCTCTGGAGTTTCAGCCCTTTGGGGTCGTCTCCACGGCGGGGCAAACCAAGCGGTGATTGAAATGCTTGAAGAAATTCATAAAGACGGAGGCGATGTCGATAAGTTCATTAATAAAGCAAAAGACAAAAATGACCCTTTCCGTTTGATGGGCTTTGGGCACCGTGTGTACAAAAACTTCGATCCACGGGCTAAAATCATCAAAGTGGCTGCCGATGATGTGCTCAATGCTTTGGGTATAGAAGATCCAATTTTTAGCATTGCCAAACATCTTGAAAAAGTAGCTTTGGAAGACGACTACTTCAAATCGCGTAATCTCTACCCTAATGTAGATTTCTATTCGGGTATCATCTACAAAGCCTTAGGTATGCACTTAGAGATGTTCACTGTGCTCTTTGCTATCGGTCGTCTCCCTGGTTGGATTGCCCAATGGAAGGAAATGCGCCAAGGAGGAGAACCTATCGGTCGTCCACGACAAATATACGTAGGTGCCACCGAAAGAGCTTTTGTTGAATTGAATAAACGATAAGAATGAAAAATATTATCTATACCATTACCGATGAGTCGCCCTATTTGGCTACCCATTCGCTATTGCCAATCATCAAACGCTTTTGCGCTTCTTCAGGAATCAACTTTGAAGCCAAAGACATCTCATTGGCAGGGCGTATTTTAGCCACTTTCCCCGATTTTCTCACAGCAGAACAACGGGTGCCCGATGCGCTTAGTGAATTGGGGGCGTTGGCAACGTGTCCGGAAGCTAATATCATCAAGTTGCCTAATATCAGTGCTTCGGTACCCCAACTAAAAGCGGCTATCGCCGAACTGCAATCGCAAGGCTATGCCCTCTCCGATTATCCTGAAAATCCTACAAATGAAGCCGAAACAGCTATCAAACAGCGGTATGACAAGGTGAAAGGCAGTGCGGTGAATCCTGTACTGCGCGAGGGTAATTCCGATAGGCGTGCACCTAAATCGGTAAAACAGTACGCGCAAACACACCCCCATTCAATGGGAGCGTGGAGTGCTGAGAGTCTCACGGAAGTCGCTACGATGCAAGCGGGCGATTTCTACCACAACGAGCAATCGGTAACCCTCAAAAAAGCCGATGTGGTGCGCATAGAGTTGATGAGCCCTAAACACGAGGTACAGGTGCTCAAAGCCGAACTTCCTTTGCAAACGGGTGAAGTGATAGACGCTACTTTTATGAGCAAAGAAGCACTTTGCAAATTCTATAAAAAAGCCTTTTCCGAAGCGAAAGACAAGGGTGTACTCCTCTCTTTGCACCTGAAAGCTACAATGATGAAGGTTTCCGACCCCATTCTCTTTGGCTATGCTGTAGAGACTTATTTTGCTAATTTGTTCCAAAAACACCCACGCGAACTGAAAGCCTTAGGGGTGAATGCGCGCAATGGTCTTTCGGATATTCTGGCGAAAATAGCACAATTACCTGTTGAAGAACAAGAACCTTTAAAGCACGATATCGAGGGAGCACTTACACGAGCAGCAGCCTTGGCAATGGTGAATTCCGATAGGGGGATTACCAACTTGCATTTCCCTAACGATGTGATTGTAGATGCTTCTATGCCAGCGATGATTCGCAATGGGGGCAAGATGTGGAATGCTAAAGGCGAGGCTCAAGATACTTTGGCGGTACTGCCCGACAGTACTTATGCGCGTATCTACCAAGTGGTGATTGACTTCTGTAAGAAACACGGGGCGTTTAATCCTGCTACGATGGGAAGCGTTGCTAATGTGGGCTTAATGGCGCAAAAAGCTGAGGAATACGGCTCGCACGACAAGACTTTCGAAATCCCTCATAGCGGACGTGTACAGGTGGTAGGCACCGATGGTAAAGTGTACTTATCGCACAAGGTAGAAAAAGGCGATATTTGGCGTATGTGTACTGCGAAAGATGTTGCGATACAAGATTGGGTAAAATTAGCGGTAACACGTGCACGCCTCAGCAAAACGCCAGCGGTCTTTTGGTTGGACGAGCACCGCGCTCACGATGCGCAACTCATCAAAAAAGTAAAACACTATTTGGCAACACGCGATACCGAGGGGGTAGATATCCGTATAATGTCGCCCGAAACGGCGATGCTCTTCACCTTAGAGCGCACTCGCAAGGGCAAAGACACCATTTCAGTAACGGGCAATGTGTTGCGCGATTACCTCACCGACTTGTTTCCTATCCTGGAATTGGGTACTAGTGCCAAAGTGCTCTCTATCGTCCCTTTGATGAACGGTGGCGGACTCTTTGAAACGGGTGCAGGGGGCTCGGCGCCTAAATTAACCGAACAGTTTCTTGCCGAAAATCATCTTCAATGGGATTCCTTAGGAGAATTTCTCGCCTTAGGAGCTTCGTTAGAGCATTTTGCGCAAAAACACGAGAACCCCAAAGCCTTAATCTTAGCCCAAACCCTCGATGAGGCAACGAGTAAGCTGTTGAACAACGATAAATCGCCACAAGCCAAAGTAGGCACGATCGACAATCGCGGAAGTCACTTCTATTTGGCACTTTACTGGGCAGAAACCTTAGCGGAACAAACTCAAGACAGCGCACTTGCCAAAGAGTTTGCTCCTATCGCCAAAGCTCTAAAAGACAACGAAGCGACTATCGTGGAAGAACTCACCCGTATACAAGGTACGCCGGTAGAGTTAGGAGGTTATTACCACCCCGATTTCACCAAAGTAGCAACAGTAATGCAAGGAAGTAAAACACTAAAAAAGATATTATGATTTTTGATATTGAAATGATAAAGAAGGTCTACGCCCAATTTCCTGAGCGCATAGACAAAGCTCGCCAAGTGGTAGGACGACCCCTTACCCTTGCTGAAAAAATATTGTATACCCACTTATGGGACGGCACTCCTTCACGTGCTTTTGAGCGTGGGAAAGACTATGTAGATTTCGCTCCCGACCGCATCGCTTGTCAAGATGCGACCGCCCAAATGGCACTCTTGCAGTTTATGCAAGCGGGAAAAAGCAAAGTAGCTGTCCCTACCACGGTGCACTGCGACCACCTTATCCAAGCCAAAGAAGGCGCTGCAACCGACCTGAAAGTGGCTACTGAACAGTCTAAAGAAGTATTCGATTTCCTCTCTTCGGTATCCAACAAATATGGTATTGGTTTCTGGAAACCTGGCGCAGGGATTATTCACCAAATAGTCTTGGAAAACTACGCTTTCCCTGGCGGAATGATGATAGGCACCGATTCGCATACGGTGAATGCTGGAGGATTAGGAATGCTCGCCATTGGCGTAGGCGGGGCTGATGCTGTAGATGTGATGGCAGGAATGCCGTGGGAACTGAAATTTCCTAAGCTCATAGGCGTAAAACTCACGGGTAAACTCAACGGTTGGACTGCTCCAAAAGACGTGATTCTTAAAGTCGCCGATATACTCACCGTAAAAGGGGGTACGGGCGCTATTGTGGAATACTTTGGCGAAGGTGCTAAATCGCTTTCCTGTACGGGGAAGGGTACTATTTGTAATATGGGTGCCGAAATAGGGGCAACCACCTCTACTTTTGGCTATGATGAGGCGATGCGTCGCTATTTGCTCGCTACTGGGCGCGAAGAAGTAGCCCTTGCTGCCGATGCCATTGCGCCTTACCTCACTGCCGACCCTGAAGTATATGCTGACCCTGAAAAGTATTTCGACCAACTCATCGAGATAGACCTTTCTACTTTAGAGCCTTATATCAACGGGCCTTTTACCCCCGATAGAGGCACTCCTGTATCCAAAATGAAGGAGGTAGCCCGTGCCAACGATTGGCCTCTCGAGGTGCAATGGGGGCTCATCGGTTCGTGTACTAACTCGTCTTACGAAGATCTTACCCGCGCGGTTTCGGTGGTAAAACAAGCCTTGGAAAAGAGAATTACCCCTAAAGCTTCCTTTGGTATCAACCCAGGCTCTGAACAAATACGCTATACTACTGAACGCGATGGCATCATAGACATCTTCGAGCAGTTGGGTACTCGTGTATTCACCAATGCTTGTGGCCCTTGTATCGGTCAGTGGGACAGAGAAGGTGCCGAGAAGCAAGAGAAAAATACGATTGTGCATTCCTTCAACCGTAACTTCTCCAAACGTGCCGACGGTAACCCTAATACCCACGCTTTTGTTGCTTCCCCCGAAATCGTTGCGGCTTTGGCTATTGCTGGTAGGTTAGACTTTAACCCTATCACTGATACCTTGCTTAACGACCAAGGTGAAGCGGTAAAACTCACCCCTCCTTATGGCGAAGAGTTGCCCTCTAAAGGTTTTGCGGTTGATGACCCTGGCTATCAGGCTCCCGCCGAAGATGGTAGCAACATCGAGGTCGTGGTATCACCTACTTCCAACCGCCTCCAACTGCTCACGCCTTTCGCTCCTTGGGACGGCAAGAACATCACAGGAGCTAAACTCCTCATCAAAGCGCAAGGAAAATGCACTACCGACCATATTTCGATGGCAGGGGCTTGGTTGCGTTTTCGCGGGCATTTAGACAATATTTCCAACAATATGCTCATAGGGGCGGTAAATGCTTTCAACGGTAAAACTAACTCCGTGAAAAACCAACTTACAGGCGAATACGACGAAGTGCCCAAAGTACAACGCGCTTATAAAGCTGCGGGTATCCCTTCTATTGTAGTAGGCGACCACAACTATGGCGAGGGCTCTTCACGTGAGCACGCTGCTATGGAACCTCGTCATTTGGGGGTACGAGCGGTATTGGTAAAATCGTTTGCACGCATTCACGAAACCAATCTTAAAAAACAAGGAATGCTTGCCCTTACCTTTGCTAATGAAGCCGATTACGATAAGATTCAAGAAGACGATGTAATCAACTTCCTCGACCTTACCAGCTTTGCGCCTGGCACTCCTTTGCACTTAGAATTTGTACATAAAGATGGTAGCAAAGATGTGATTACCTGTAACCATACCTACAACGCTCAGCAAATAGGTTGGTTTAAAGCAGGAAGCGCACTGAACCAGTTAAAAGAGAAAAGTGAAAGATAAAATGAATAGTGAAAAAGAAGCTGTCTGAAAAAGTCTCAAAATAGTATTTGCGTCGCTACACTTTGCCAAAGTTAATCGCCCGTCGTGCTACGACTGCCTGTGCGACTCGCACCTTTGGCAAAGTTAATATAGCCCTCTTTGTCTTTGGTTCTCCCCTTTTGAGCCTCTCCGACCCTCCCCCGATAGCTTCTTCTTTCCGTCGCTACATTCCCCCTTTGAATGGAAGTCCGCGATAGCGGAGTATGTGATAGGGGGAATGTTATCCCCTAGTGCCCTTCGCTGGTGCGAGCTTGTAGCTCGTACACACTTTACCAAAGTTTATTTCCTGTTATACTACGACCCTACATTACCTTCACTTTTTTTGTCTCTAGATTCCCCTTTTCCGTCGTACTCCCCCCTATTGCCTATGGCCTAAGTCCTATCACCTCTTCTCTTTTCTTTCGTCTCGAAACCCTCTTTTTATCATTTTTTGCATTGTTGTATTATACTATCTATCAACTACTTATATACCCTTTCTATACCAATCGTCCAAGATTCGTATAAGCTTCCTATAAGCTCTCTATAAGCTAACCCCACCCATCTTACACCCTTTTTTCATCAAAAACCCTTCTTTCCCTCTTCCGAAACCCTCCGTTTCCTTCCGAATCCTCCAACCTCCCGTCTGAAAAGTCCGACCCGTCCATTGCCTTTGGTAGTATTATTGGTATTTACCTCATTTTCCACCCGCCCGTCGTGCTACGACCGCCTGTCGCTTCTCCTGCATTTCACAAGGCGTAGCCTTGATTTTGTTTAAAATTTGTTTAATTTCTGAGGCGTAGCCTCATTCCTCTAGCTCGCACCTCATTCTCTCATTTCCTCATTTCTCTCATTTCTCTCGCCCGTGCGACTCAAAAAAGTATTAATTGGTATTATTTTTGCATACAAAAAACCATTAATAATAAAACATATGAGTAAAAATGTATCCGACCAATTGGTCGAAATGTTAGTACAAGCAGGCGTAAAAAGAGTCTATGCCATTACCGGCGATAGCCTTAACCCTGTAAACGACGCCATCCGTCGCGATGGTCGCCTTGAGTGGATACACGTCCGCCACGAGGAATCAGCAGCTTATGCAGCCTCTATGGACGCCGAACTAAACGGCATAGGCTGTTGTATGGGTAGTTCAGGACCTGGACACGTACACCTTATCAACGGACTCTACGACGCCAACCGCTCAGGCAACCCTGTGATTGCCATTGCCAGCACCTGCGCCACCCATAAATTCGGTACCCACTGGTTCCAAGAAACCAATCCCTTCTTGCTGTTTCAAGATTGCAGTAAATACGTGTATGTAGCCAATACCCCAAAACAGTTCACCACAATGATGCAACGCGCCATACAAACGGCTATCAACGAGAAAGGCGTGGCGGTGTTGGGACTCCCTGGCGATGTGGCAGGTGCCGACCTCGAAGAGGTACCGACTGCTACACAAACCTTCTTAGCAAAACCCGTAGTACGTCCTTCTGATAGTGAACTCGACAAATTATCAGCCGTACTAAACGACGCTAAAAACAAGAAAATAGCCCTTTACTGCGGTCACGGTTGTCAGTATGCGGTGAAAGAAGTAGAACAGCTTGCCGAAACCCTTAAAGCACCTATCGTGGCTTCTTTCCGTGGCAAAATATTTTTCGACCGCACCGATAGCCCTTATATAGCGGGAATGAACGGCTTGCTCGGACACCGTTCAGGTTATGATGCTTGCGCCAAAGCCGATGTGCTCGTAATGCTCGGCACCGACTTCCCTTATGCGGAGTTCTTACCTAAGAAAAACACTATTATTCAAATAGATGAACGCCCCGATATCATTGGGCGTCGTGCCAAAGTAGATTACGGTTTTGCAGGTGATGTGAAAGACACCATTACCGCCTTATTGCCTAAACTCACCTCTCACACCGACGATAGTTTCCTCAAAGAGATTCACAAAGAGTATTTGGATCTCGAAAAATCATTGGACGATTACACCAAAAAGAAAACCGAAGAGAACCAAATAGACCCCGAATATGCAGCTAAACTTTTGGATAAATACGCCGCCAACGATGCTATTTTCACCGTCGATACAGGTATGAATGTAGTGTGGGCAGCGCGCTTTATCAAAGGTACGGGCAAACGTTACCTCACCGGTTCGTTCAATCACGGTTCTATGGCAAACGCCCTCCCAATGGCAATTGGGGCAGCGGCTTCCTCCAAAGGCAGGCAAGTGGTAGCAATGTGTGGCGATGGCGGTCTATCAATGCTCTTGGGCGATTTGGCTACCCTGATGCAATACCAATACCCTGTGAAAATATTTGTGTTCAACAACCGTTCGCTCGCAATGGTGAAACTCGAAATGGAAGTATCGGGCTACCTCGATTGGCAAACCAATATGGTAAACCCACCTTTCGACAAACTTGCCGACCTGATGAACATCAAAGGCTATGAAGTGCGCAAAACCGAAGACCTCGAAGCCACCGTAAAAGCAGCTTTCGAGCACGACGGACCTACTTTGGTGAATATCTACACCAATCGCGATACTTTAGCGATGCCTCCTCATATCACTTTTGAACAGATGAAAGGTTTTGCGACCAACATCATCAAGAAAATAGGTCAAGGCGACTTTGCAGAAGCCAAAGGCAGTATTGCCAACAGTATGAAACACATCAAGGACGTTTTTTAGATTTTAATTTTGATAATAAAAAAGTCGCTAAGCATCTCGCTTAGCGACTTTTTTTCTTGTATTTACTGTGTTACTCTCATTTCTTCAATTCTTAGCCTTGTATCTCAAACGCACAATCCTTGTCCTAAAATCCTACAACCCTTGAATAAGAATTTGCCCATAAAAAATTATCGCCAGAATTTTGCACCGTAAAAACTTGATAAGGGGAACAGCCGAAAGACAAAAGGTAAATATAAAGTCGACGCCTTCCATCTTTTAGTTCTTTGACCTCTTATCTAAAAAATTAATTATTATGGCAAAAAGTAGAAACAATGTAGTAACCGAAGGATTGAGCGGTATGTTAGCTCGCCAAATCGTATTTCGCCAACGCGCAGGACAAACCATCGTAGGGAAAGCCCCCGTTCGCTCTCAGAAAGCAAGCCAAGCACAACAGCTACATCAGCAAAGGTTTGCTCGAGCAGCTTTCTATGCTAAAAGCGCTTTGCAAAATAGTGCACTTAAGCAAAGCTATGCCGAGGAAGCTAAAAAGCGTCCAGGTACCACCCCCTATAATATGGCAATTGCCGATTATCTTAAAGCTCCTGTGATTGACGCGGTAGATACCTCAAACTATACAGGTTCCGTTACCGGAGAAAAGATTGTCGTACAAGTGTCCGACACTTTTAAAGTAACAGGCGTGAAAGTGAAAATCACCGACCACGATGCTACACTTGTAGAAGAGGGGAATGCTACCTTTCAAGAAGGTAAGTGGGTGTACACCACCACTGTGGTAAACGCTTCTCTTACCGGCGATAAGGTAATAGTAACAGCCACCGACCGTCCTGCCAATGTTACCACAAAGGAATTTATCCTTTAAAGTGAGTAACAACAAGAAAGGTAAAGCCAGCAAAACTGGCTTTACCTTTTATTTTTTACCTTAAAATCACCCTTATTACAAAATAATTCGTACCTTTGCATCGCGTGTTACCTTTTACCTACTTGTACGGCTCGCACCTTTTACTTAAAAAAATTATTATGGAACATTCACACCACCAACACGACCATCATCACCACGGTCACGACCACCATCATCACACCGTAACCGACCTCAGTACTCTCAATCGTGCCTTCTACATAGGCATTGGGTTGAATTTGTTCTACACAATAATTGAGTTTGTAGTAGGCTTTCGCGTCGATTCCTTAGCACTTATTTCCGATGCAAGTCATAATTTAAGCGATGTTGCCAGTTTAGTGATTTCACTTATCGGTATGAAACTCGCCCACCGCACCGCTACGCAGCTCTATACCTATGGCTACAAAAAAGCATCTATTCTCGCATCGCTCATCAATGCGGTACTACTGATGTACATTGTGATAAAAATCTTTATCGAAGCCTTCGAGCGTCTTGCTAATCCACCCGAAATGGTAGGTTCAGCAATTATGCTTACAGCTTTTATAGGAGTAATAATCAATGCAGTTTCAGCATTCCTATTCTACAAAGGACAGAAGACAGATATCAATGTCAAAGGAGCTTTTCTGCACCTAATGCTCGATGCTTTGGTATCGGTAGGGGTAATTATCTCAGGGGCAATTGTATATTTTACCGGTTGGAACTTAGCCGACCCTATCAGTAGTTTTATGGTAGGTATCGTGATTCTGTTCTCCACTTGGGGATTACTTAAAGAAAGTGTAAAACTCATCTTAGATGGAGTGCCTCACGACATCGATAAGGAGCATATACAGCATCTTATAGAAGAGCACCCAATGATAGAGAGTGTACATCACTTGCATATTTGGGCGCTCAGTAGCTCACAGAACGCTCTCACGGCTCATATTGTACTAAAAGAGTGTATTACGCTTAAAGAATTTATGAATATTAAAGCCGAGTTAAAGCACAAGCTCTCACACGAAGGGATTACCCACAGCACTTTTGAAATAGACACCGATAATTGCCACTGCGAAGAAGAAAAATGTAATTAATACCACAATGTTAATAGCCTAAACGAAGAATAAACTACTATATAAAATCACTATTTATTACCAGTATTATTGGCATTACTGGTATTATTGGTATTAGAAAGGATTCCGCCACTAAGGGCAAACTCCATTGCTTTTTGGGAAGAGAAACCTTCAGCAGGCTTTATGTTATCTTTAGAAGTAACAATCACCCAACCAGAAATAGCATACGAATGCGGAAGATAAACACTTACCATTTCGCTGAGTTCAGCAAAATCCATAGAAGGTTGGGTAAGGAACCCAATACGCCATATTTCGGGCGTTTCATTCACTTTTACCCATACCGGATTAGTAAGTTTTCGTTTGTCACCTACAAAAGAAGCTAAAATATCTTTAATAGAAGAATAAATAACCTTTACACCGGGAATATGAGCTACTAAATAATCTAATAGTCCCACGAACAGTTTTCCTAAAATCAGTCGACTACCAATAAAACCAATAATAGTAGTACCAAGTAAAACCAAAGCAAAAACTAACCCTGGGTAAGCCTTTGAGATATCAGGTACAAGGTTATCTACACTCTTGAATATCGACCAAATAATCCAGATAGTAGCACTCAGCGGACCTATGATAAGTATCCCTTGAAAAAAGTATTTGATAAAGGTACTGAAATAATTCTTTGACATATATTTTATTACTAAAAAATAGAAGTATGTGTTTGTGCGGTAAACTCTTCTAAGAACTTCATTCCTCTATACGAATTCCCTTTGTTATTAAGTTTCGGACTCCATACCGCAATGCTATATTGATTAGGCAAAAGAGCTACAATACCACCTCCTACACCGCTTTTACCTGGTAGTCCCACCTTAAAAGCAAACTCCCCCGACTCATCATAGAAACCGCACGTTTGCATCAAAGCGTTTACCCGTTTAGTACAAGTTTCAGTAAGGATTTGAACTCTATCGTGCATACGGATACCATCGTTGGCAAGAAACGAGAAGATATATGCCATCGATTTGCAAGTAAGCTCTAATGAACAGAGTTTAAAGTAGAAATTGAGTACCTCAATAGGATCATTCTCTATGTTCCCTAATGATTTGATATAATAACATAAGGCAAAATTGCGATATCCTACTGATTTCTCCGACTCGGCTACTAATATAGAGTAATTTATACTATCATCATTAGCTAATTCTCTTACAAAAGTTAAGAAATCGGCTTCAGCATCTTCCAAGATAGAGAGGAGAATATCACAAACTACAATAGCCCCTGAATTGATAAGAGGGTTACGTGGAATACCGTTATCGGCTTCTAACTGTATTAATGAATTGAATGAAGTGCCCGAAGGTTCTACATCTACACGTCGCCATAGTTGGTCGCCTATAATACTATATGCTAACGAAAGCGCTAATACCTTAGAAATACTCTGTGCTGAAAACTTTTCATCGCAATCACCAATTCCATACGATTGTTTGTTTAGGCTATAAAAATATACCCCAAACTTATCGGGGTTCACTTGTGCCAATTCTGGGATATAAGTAGGAACTTTACCTAAATTATCAGCAGATAAAACAGATTGATATATAGTGTCAATTATTTTAGAATATTTCATATGTATTTATTGTGGATTGTTCGTTCTAATGATTTTGATTTGCTTGATGCGTTTCTTGTCAAAAGCCTCTACAATGAATTTATAGTTACCAAAGAGGATAGGTGTTCCTTTCTGAGGAAAGTTGCCCGAAATCTCTAAGAGAAAGCCTGCAAGCGTTTCGGCATCACCGCGATTTTCATCAAATAGAGCCTCTTCTTCATCAGTAAATTCAAGAATGCGATAGAAGTCCTTCAAAACCGTTTTTCCTTCAAAAATAAAGACATTATCATTGATTTTGAAGTGTGTTACATCTTCATCGTCAAACTCATCGTTGATATTTCCCACAATTTCTTCTATAATATCCTCTAAGGTAATCACTCCACAAGTACCACCGTACTCATCTACTACAACAGCGAGGTGTATCTTCTTCTCTTGAAACTCGCTCAACAAATCGTCTAATTTCTTGTTTTCGGGAACGAAGAAAGCATTGCGTTTCACACTATTCCAGTCGAAATCAGTTTTGTCTAAATGTGGCAAGAGGTCTTTGATGTAAATTACCCCTGTGATATGGTCTAAATTCTCGTGGTATACGGGAATGCGTGAATAGCCTATCGCCACGATTTCGTTTAGCAACTCCTGATATGAGAGCTCTTCGCTGAGAGCAAAGATATCTACACGGGGTACCATCACTTCGCGGGTTTCAGTATTACCAAAAGAGACAATACCCTCTAATATCTTCTTTTCCTCGTTGGTGGTATCTTCTTCGGAGGCAAGTTCTAAGGCTTGCGAGAGTTGTCCTACTGAAATATTGCTTTTCTGTTTGCCCAATTTCTTTTGTATCCATACGGTAAAGTTTTTCATCGGCATACTGATGGGCGTAAAGAAGGTGTCGAGAGAATAGATGAAGTAAGCTATGCGCCGTGAAAACAAAATATTGTTGCGATTGGCATAGATTTTAGGCAGAATTTCACCGCAGAGCAAAAGCACAAAGGTAACCAGACCTACATCGAGTACTGCCCGTACCCAAGGAGTTGTAATTCCACCGAAGAGGAAGTCGCCTAAATCGGCAAAGAGGAGTACGATACTGATGTTTGCCAAGTTATTGGCAATAAGTACCGTTGCCAATAGCTTTTTAGGATTCTCTGCGAGCTTGGCTATAATATTGCCGGTAGGCGTTTTTTCTTCTTTGAGTGTTTCAATCTCAGCAGGAGTAAGCGAAAAGAGAGCTACCTCAGCTCCTGAGATAAGAGCAGAGCAGAATAATAGTAATATAAACACTGCAAATTGAATAACGATACCCACATCAATGCTTAAGAAAGGCATTAATGAGAGTACCGACAAAGGTTCTGTTTCCAAAATATTATTATTTCGTTACACATTTAGAAAGGAGGCTCCGTGCTTACGGGCGGTTCAGGAGCCTTAGGTTCAGCTGTTTTAGGAGCTGGTTTAGGTTGCCCATCACGTTTAGGATTTGGTAGAAAAGTTACATCGGAAGCGTGGATTTCAGTTGTTTGGCGCATCACGCCATCTTCCGTTTGCCATTTACGTGTTTTGATGCGCCCTTCGACATAGATAAGGTCGCCTTTGTGAGTGTATTTCTCTACGAGTTCTGCCAGCTTGTTGCGAACGATAACAGTATGCCATTCGGTACTGCTAATGCGCTCGTTGGTAGCGCGATTGGTATACTCATCGTCAGTGGCTAAGGGGAACTGACCAATGCAGTTACCTTCGCTGAAATAGGTAAGCTTCACAACATCTCCCATACGACCTATGAGAATAACTTTATTTAAAGTTCCGTTCATTGATATATAAATATAAAGTTGATAATCTAAATATTCTCCAAAAGTACGACAAAATTTTAAAACTACCAAAATTTGGTAATGAAATTTGCAGTGAGAGCTGATACGGGATAGCTGTGTATATCGGCGATAAGTATGCTATTATCAAGGAGTTCGGTGGTGGTAACTATCCAAAAAGAAGTATAAATATGCTGGTGGGTGAGTTTGTGGATTACAGGCATTTCGTTATACAAGCTCACGGTAGCAGAGGGTAAGATAGAGGCCATTTCTTCGGCAGTAGCAGGAGCGTGAGTTTCGAGTAGAGGAAACTCATAGAGCCCGTGCCAGATATCTTTGCCTTTGCGCTTTTGCAAAAGGGTTTGTCCGTAAGGATTGAGCCATACGAGATAGTTGAAATAGCGTTTTTTAATAGTGATTTTCTTGATTTTTACGGGTAGGGCGTCCACTTGCTGATGATGAAAAGCCCAACAGTGGTCACGTAATACACAATTTGCACAATCGGGACTCTGAGGAGTGCACTGCAAGGCGCCGAACTCCATTAGGGCTTGGTTATAAGTGCCGGGGTTGTGCTTGTCTAAACATTCGTAAGCTAATGCTTTGAACTCTTTGGCACCTTGTGGA
Organism: Capnocytophaga sp. oral taxon 335 str. F0486; assembly: GCF_000277665.1. Classification (NCBI taxonomy): domain Bacteria; kingdom Pseudomonadati; phylum Bacteroidota; class Flavobacteriia; order Flavobacteriales; family Flavobacteriaceae; genus Capnocytophaga; species Capnocytophaga sp. oral taxon 335. The sequence continues at coordinate 102,758 of NZ_AKFR01000032.1, forward strand.
CTGTTAATAGGTGTTGCAATACCAAAAAGACGAGAGAGCACACGGTATACATTACCATCGACTACGGCGCAAGGTTCGTTGTAACAAAAGGAAGCTATGGCACTTGCGGTATAATCGCCTATACCTTTGAGTTTTACAAGTTCTTTATAGGTTTTTGGGAAGACACCTCCTAATTCAGTAGCGATATATTGCGCTGTGTGGTGTAGATTCTTAGCGCGCGAGTAATAGCCTAAGCCCTGCCATAGTTTGAGCACTTCTTCTTCGGGGGCATTGGCTAAATCGGTGACGGTAGGGTACCGACTGATAAAACGCTGGTAGTAAGGCAGACCTTGCACTACGCGCGTTTGCTGTAAAATTACTTCGGAGAGCCACACCTTATAGGGATTAGCGGTGCCACGCCAAGGCAAAGACCTTTGCGCAACTTTATACCAAGAAGTTAGTTTATTGATGAGCCAATCTGTCAATTTGTGAATTTTAGGAGTTAGAAGAGTGATGCAATGGGACGCAAAAGCGACAACGTTGCTAATTTTCTAATTTCTCGGTATTTTCTTTTTTCTTGTCGGTATCGTTATTCTCTTTGGTAGCATCTTTGAACTCGCGAATACCTGTGCCCAGACCGCGCATTAATTCGGGAATTTTCTTGCCTCCAAAGAGCAACAATATAAGGGCTACAATGATGACTACTTGCCAGGGACCTACTACCCCTAAAAATATACTTAGCATAGTTATTAGATTTTAGTTGTTAGTTATTAGTGATTAGGTATGTCGGAATTGTCAAACTTAACGGACGATTCTGAACAAAGAAATAATAATAGTGCAAAATTACAAAACTTTTTTGAATTGGCAATCTTTTTCTAACGACTAAATTCTATTGACTTGATAATGGCTTCGAGTTCGAAGAGCATATCGCGTTTGGCAACGCCTGGGGCATATAAAAAACCTTCGGCTACTACCAGGCGGTTATGGGCTTTGTCTTCAATAATATAATTGATATAAGGGCCTCCAAGGGCGAAATCTTTTACTTCCCACAAGCCTTTGCTTTCAATGGTTTTACGTCCTTTTATTTTCATTTCGCTGATGCTGGGAGCCAAATAGGTTTCGGTAACCATATACATACCTTCTTTGGGGCCTGGAATATATTTTTTGCCTATGGAATCGCGCATCTTTACGATGGTTTTAGCACGCCCTTCTTCATCGGCAGGGATACTTCCCAAAGGCATTTCGTAAAGGATAATACTTGCTCTACCGCCTTTGATAGGGCGTTCTATCCAGAAGAAATTGTCGCCGTATTTTCTCACCTGGTACACGGCGGGCATCACGAATTTGAAGCCTAAGGTTTGTTCTACTTGTTTGTCTTTGCTAAGGGCATTGTTAAAACGATGACGTGTTTCTTTCAGGTCGTTGTTCTTGAACGCAAGGATAAACTGGTCGTGAAATTCTTCGACTTTACAGGCTATATCGCGCACTTGTTTGCCTTGTACTTCGCATACTACTTGTGGTTTGGCGTATACATTGTCGCTGATAGTTGCTTCGTTTTTATTACCACGATGCACAATGAGCACATTGCGACTGTTACGTGTGTTGCCTTCAAATACTTGTGGGGGCACTTGATGTAACGAAAAGATGGGTTCTTCGGTAGGTAGCCCATCGATAGGGGCGGCGAAGTAACGGCGAATGGTATCGCCTACGGCGCCTTCCCAGAGATCGTTATCGATGACCACGGCGAGGGTGTTGATTTGCCCTACTGAAGAGGGGAGGTAAGTTTCTCCGTTTTTATTGTTGCTATTGTTACAACCCAATAGGAGCAAGGAGCAGGCGATGCTTGCAAATAAAAAGCGTTTCATAAAAATAACTGATTATTTCTTTATAAGAAAAGATACAGCTAAAATCGTTCCAAAATCACTTTTTTGATAAAAAATATTGTTAGATTAGGAAGAAGGTGCGAGCCGCACGGGCTGTTAAATTAGGAAATGAGAAAATGAGAAAATGGGGTGTGAGGTTGTATTAGAGGAATGAGGCTGTGCCTCAGAAATTAAACAAATTTTAAACAAAATCAAGGCTGCGCCTTGTGAAATGCGGGAGAAGCGACGGGCGGTTGTAGCAGGACGGGCGGGTGGAAAATGAAGTAAATACCAATAATACCACCAAAGGCAATGGGGCGGGGCGGACTTTTCAGACGAGTCGGACAGGTCAGAGGAGATGGTGGAGGATTCGGAAGGAAACGGAGAAGTTCGGAAGAGGGGAGGGAGGATTTTTGATGAAAAAAGAGTATAAGAAGGGTGGGGTTAGCTTATAGAGAGCTTATAGGAAGCTTATACGAATCTTGGACGATTGGTATAGGAAGGGTATATAAATAGTTGATT